>JBLHNG010000036.1:0-23630 GCA_047621685.1 Myxococcota bacterium
TCGCCGGTGTGGGGTCTCCCTGCTGGAGTACCACGGCGTGGCGGGATAGCGGTCGGTCATGAAGACCCCTGATCAGCTCCAAGATGCCATCGACGCTCTCCTCACCGAAGGCGGCTCCGTCCCCGACGGGTGGCTGGTGGTCTTCCTCGCGCCCCCCAGGGGCACCAGCCCCCAGGACGCCTCCCTGCTGTACGCCCGGCTGCTCAAGGGCCTGGCAAAGGGCCGCAAGATGCTGGTCGGCGGGGATCAGGCCCTGTTCAAGCCCCGACCCCACATCCTCCACCGCATCGCGGTCCGAAACGCCCTGGAGGAGCGGTACGACTACTTCTTCTTCCCCGAGGATGAGGTGGTCATCTCCGGGTACTGGGACCTGAGCTTCCCGGTGCTGTTTCCCCGCGACACCGACATCGGCTGGCTGATCGCGGCGGTGGATGCGGCGGGCATGCGGCTGCTGGCGCCCGAGGGTGAGGAGTAGCCACTCAGACCAGCCGGGTCTCGCGGAGTCGGCGAATGCGATCTCGGAGGGCGTCGTTGAAGGCATCTCGGCCCCGTCGGACAGAGACGGAGGTGGTGGGAGCATCCTCGAACAGGAGCGGCGCATCTACCGGGGCGAGCTGTGCCTGCCAGCGACTAAGCTGCGCGGCGTCTTCTGGCGCGATCCGAACGATCTGACACCGGACGAGGCGGGCCTCTCCCTGGGAACGCCATGCCCGAACCTCGATCATCCCAGACGCTGCCTTGCCATCCAGGAAGATGGTGAATTGAAGACGATGATCGACCGGCCATTGTGCGCCGGTCTCGATGATCAGGTCCAGCTCCTCCATCCAGACCAGCACGGAGCGGACGGGGGGGATGCTTCTGACCTGGAGGTCATCGACAAGGAGGATGTCAGCCGGGAGCATGGGGTGCCGGTTGGAGAGTGAGTGGGTGTGCGATCTGTCGCGCCGATTAGATCGGCATGCACATCGATCGGTTTAGTCGAAAATGAGGTCACCGTATTCACCAAATCCGACTTTGTTTCATGACGCTCACATTTACCGGTTGGTAGGATGAGCTGCATGATGAACTTGATACTGATTGTCAGTCCAGCCCTGGCCGCTGGTCCATGGGTCCTTTCTCCGGGGGATGTGGACCTCTACATGGCCACCGAGCACCGCTAGGCGACGGCGCTGATGGGCAACGGCACGTCGGTGGATCTCGCGGGCGATGGGCTGTCGACGTTCGGCATGATCGCCGGGGTGACCGCCGGGCTGATTCCCCGGGTGGACGGTCAGCTGTTCGTGCCCTGGTATCGCTCCCGGGTGCTCAACGAGGGGGATCCGGACTGTGCCCTCCGCGGACTCCAGGCCTGCAAGACCAGCACCGGTCTGGGGACCATCAACCTCCGGATCCGGGGGCAGCTCCTCGACGAGCTGTATGGCGCACCGGTGTCGCTGACCCTCGGCGGCGAGCTGCGGCAGGGGCAGCTGACCGCAGACACCCGTGCTCGGCTCACGGCCATCGGGGAGGGCACCGCAGACGCCGGCGGGTTCCTTGCGATGGGCCGAAGTGGTGGGTTCGGGGAGGGAGTGTGGAGTGCCTCGACGGAGGTGGGCTGGCGATACCGCTTCAAGAACACCACCACCGGAGCACCGGGCAACGAGGTCTTCGGCGATGTCGAGCTGCTCGCTGGACCGACCCCGTCGTGGAAGGTGGGGCTGGTGGGCATCGGGCTGCTGCGCCCGAATGGGCTGGATCTCGGCGAGACTGACTTCACCGATCCCGAGCGGTTCGTCGCACTGCGGGTTCGCTCGGTTCAGGTCGGCGGCAAGCTGCTGCTGCGCAACGATCGCAGCTGGACGGTGGTGCTCTCCGGGCTGCGTACAGTCTACGCCCAGAACGTGCCCTCCGACGAGCTGATCATCTCGGCGGGAATCTCGATGTGGCAGCCCGCACCCGCAGCGGAGCTGTAGCGGGTGAGTCCGTGGCTCACTGGAGCAGCCACACCGAGCCCGTCGAGCCAAACGCCCCCTCCGTCTGATCGCCGAGGATCGTGCCAGTGGCGTCCTTCATGTCCATGACGCCTGAGAGCGGCCCTTCATCGACGTAGACCGCCCCCTCGTAGTCGCTGCCGAAGATGTAGGCGCCGACCAGCAGGTCGCCCACGCCGTCTCCAGTGAGGTCCGCACCGGCCAGGGCCGCGCCGAAGCCGTCCCCGTCGCCGAGCCACTGCACGACGGCATCTTCGAGGGCCGCGGGCAGGGAGCACGCCTCGCCGGTGTCGGTGTCGGTGTCCGCGATTCCGGAGTCCACCGGCTCGGTCTTCTCGGGGTCGGCACAGGCGGTCAGTGCCACGAGGGCGGCAAGTGGGAGAATCGCGGGCTTCCTGGGGGGAGTCGCGCTTCAGTCTAGCGACTCAATTCCCTGATCGCTATCGCTGGCAGTGGACCCGGAGCAGCAAGCATCACAGGTGCTCACCGAGGTAGGCCAGCAGGTCATCGGAGACCTCGGGGGCGGCATTGAACATCTGGGTGCCGTGGGCGCCCGCGGCGTACTCCATAAACGACCAGGAGCCGGGGTTGAGGGGCTCCTGCTCGACCGACCATTCCCGCTCATCGGTGGAGTAGGTCAGGATGGTGGGGATGGACAGCGCAGCGAAGTTGGACATGTCGGTCTGCGCCTCGGTGTAGCCCCCGCCGGTCATCAGGCCGATCACTGCGGGCACCGGTAGCCCCTCGCCGCCGGCCCAGATCGCGTAGTCGATGGCGGACGTGGTGCCGTTGGAGGCCCCGATGACCGCGAGGCTGCTGTAGCCATCGGCTGCCAGCAGCGATGCTGCGGCCTCCACATCGTAGCGACCCCACTCGCCCTCGTAGGCGTCCTCAGCGTTGCCCCCGGAGTCGCCCGCACCCCGCCGGTCGATGGCGAGCACGCTGTAGCCGGCACCCGAGAGCGCGGAGATGAAGTCGTCGGGCCAGGAAGTGCGGTCCCAGCTCGGTGGGATCATGTGCAGCAGCACGACGCCCGGACTCCCGGCAACATCCGCGGGGTAGTAGTCGCCGACGAGGTCCACGCCGTCCCGGGTGGTCAGGGTGACCGTGCCGCCGTCGGGTAGGATCCAGTCCGCGGTGGTGTCGGTGGTGTCGGTGTCGTCGGTGGTTTCTTTATCGTCGCAGCCGATGATCAGGGCCAATGCAAGCAGTCTCATTCTTCACCTCTTCGCATACCGTACACTCTCCTCACGATGCCTGAGCCATTCAAGAACTTCATCAGTCCGGCGTCCATGGCGCAGCTTGCCGACGGGCTATTCACCGGCACTCCCACCTTCCCCCGGGATGCCTTCCTGGCCGCGGCCATTGACGGTCTGGAGCCGCTGGAGCTGAAGGCTCGGGTCCGGCATGTGGCCCGCGCACTGCACGCGAGCCTTCCCAAAGACTGGGACACGGCCCTGGCAGTGCTGCTGGCCGGGATGGGACCGCCGCTGCCGGACGACACTGAGGTCAGCGCGGGGTTTCGCTACTGGCCGGTGCTGACGGTGGTGGAGGAGTACGGTCTCGCACACCCGGCGGCTTCACTGGCGGCGCTCAAGGAGATGACGAAGCGGTTCTCGGCGGAGTTCGCGGTGCGTCCCTACCTCATCGCCCACCCGGATCTGGCGTTCTCGACGCTCACCCGCTGGTGCGACGACAGCGACGTTCATGTTCGCCGACTCGTCAGCGAGGGCAGCCGGCCCCGTCTGCCGTGGGGACAGCAATTGCCGGCCTCAATCGCGGATCCGTCGCGGGGGATTGTGCTGCTGGAGCGGCTGGTGGATGCCCCGGAGCGCTATGTGCAGCGGTCGGTCGCCAACCACCTCAACGACATCGCGAAGGACCACCCGGATCGGGCGGCGAAGCTGGCGAGTGACTGGTCTGCGGTAGTGGGTCGGGCGTGGACAGTGCGGCATGGACTGCGCACGCTGCTCAAGCAGGGGCACGCCGGGGCGCTGGCAGTAGAAGGGTATGGGCCGCTGGTCGGAACCGCGTCGGGGGTGTGTGCGAGTCCGAAGGTGGTGGTGCTGGGAGGGAGTGTGCGGGTGAGCGCGCGGATTGTGTCGACTTCGAAGACGCCGCAGAAGCTGATGGTGGATGTGGTGGTCGGGCTGGTGAAGAAGAACGGGACGCGGTCAGGGAAGGTCTTTAAGGGCGCGAAGAAGGTGCTGGCGGCGGGGGAGGTGTGGGCGTTTGAGAAGGTGATTGGGCTGAAGAAGGTGACGACGCGACGGTATTATTCGGGGGTGCATGCGGTCGGGGTGCAGGTGAACGGGACGGTGGTCGGGACGGCTGAGTTTGAGCTGAAGGTTTAGGGCGGAAGCTGGAAGCCGGGGCTGGGCGAGGTCGGACTCCATGCAGACCGCGAGCACTTCGCATACCAGACCGTGGGCCAGGGAACCTCGCTCTGGTATGCTTTGATTGCTTTCTTCTGAATGTCAGGAGAGCCGATTGTAATTGAGCAGAGGCCCGCATTGCGGGACATTGGCGCACCAGAACCGGGAGCACTGATATGGACGAGAAGATGATGACATGGCTTGAGCCCGTTGCTGACATGGCAGTTTCAGTCGGCGTAAAGCTCGTTGGTGCCCTCATCCTGTGGATGGTTGGCCGGGTGTTGATCAAGCTGGCTCGCCGCATGGTGACCGCCACGATGCGTCAGCGCGACCTCGACTCCACCCTCAGCCGCTACCTCGACTCCACCCTCGATGTCCTGCTCAACCTCATCCTGGTCATCGCCATCCTCGGCGTGTTTGGGGTCGAGACCACCACCTTCGCCGGTCTGCTCGCTGCGGCGGGTGTGGCGATTGGTATGGCGTGGTCAGGGCTGCTGTCGAACTTCGCCGCAGGTGCCTTCCTCATCGTGCTGCGTCCGTTCAAGGTCGGTGACTTCATCACCGCTGGCGGCGTGACCGGGGATGTCATGGAGATCGGGCTGTTCGTCACCACGATCCACACCATGGACAACATCCGGACCTTCGTGGGCAACAACACCATCTTCAGCGGCACCATCCAGAACTTCACCGCCAACCCCCACCGACGGGTCGAGCGGGTCGCACAGCTCGCCCACGACGTAGACCACAACGACGCCATCGCCCGTCTCAAGACCGCCCTGGCTGGAATCGACAATGTCCTGGCCGACCCGGCTCCCAGCGTCGACATCGTCGACTTCACCCTCTCTGGCCCGGTGCTCGCGGTGCGCCCGCACTGCCACAACGACCACTACTGGCAGGTCTTCTTCGACACCAACAAGGCCATCCGTGATGTCTGCGGCGAGGCTGGCTACTCCGTGCCCGAGCAGCACTTCCACATCAGCCAGCAGTCCGCAGTTTCGAAGCCCGCAGGCTCCTGAGCCGCGCATCCAGCAGCCCCGGAAACTTCCCGAACCATGCCGCATTGAGCGGTGAAGGGTGGGGGAGGGGATGGAGGGTGATCGGCTTGCCGCGCAGGGTGATGGTCAGCGAGGCGGTGTAGCGATCCGGGCGTGCCCAGAACGCCTTGAGCGGTGCCTTGAGGGCCGGGTCCGCGAGTCTAAACCAGTCAAACGAGACGTTGCCCAGCGTGATGAGCTGGTCACCCTGCCAGAGTTCACACAGCAGGTCGGTGATGATCGGGGCAAACCGCCGCCGGATCTTCACCGACCAGACCTTGTTCTTGATCGGCTTGAACGGCACCGTGTTGCCCCAGAAGTACCCGGTGCCGATGGCCAGAGCGGCGGCATCGTCGGGGCAGTCGGTGCCGTGGTGGAGCCGGTGGAGCCCGCTGCGGATCAGCCGCCCGCCCGCACCGATGAACGGCTCCTGCTTGAGCACCTCGTGCCGGCCCGGATCCCGTCCGAAGAAGCCCACACGAGCCGCGAGGCTGCCCTGTCCCAGCAGGAGCGGGGTGGTCGGGGAGAGGTTTGCTTCGGCATACACCGGGGTGTCGATCGGCATGTTGCCTGCCGCAGCCTCCACAGACAGCCGAGCACGCAGCGCGGTCAGCGTCACTTCTCGACCTTCAGGGACTTGCGTAGGGGCATGATCCGCATGGTTCACCTCGCTGCGGCTTCCTATCCTGCTGACAATGTAGGAGACGTGAAGGAGGGCAGGCGGGGTATGACGTGTGAAATGGTGAGCTGATGGAGAGACTCAATGCGTACCAACATCCTGATCCTGCTTTGCCTGGGCACCAGCCTGGGCGCCACCCTCATCGGCTGCGGCGACAAGGACACCGGAACCATCGACCCTGCGGATGACACCGGCGACACCGACGACACCGACACCGACACCGGCGAAGACACCGGCGACACCGACGAGCCAGTCACCACGACCTGCACGTACCTGGGGACCACCCCGGCGACGGTGCCGATCGAGTCCGAGGTCTCGCTGACGGTCCACATGTCCTGCGAGGATCCAGAGGGCGCGGCCTCGACGGGCTGGACGTACACCCTCGGTGGCCAGGAGCTGGAGGCCATCCCGGAGGTGATCGGGGATGAGGTGGTGCTGACGGTGGAGGGGCTGTCAACCGTCGGGCTGCTGGAGGGCACCGAGGTATCGAGCCTCGCTGCGGATAATCCCATCTTCCAGGCCCCGGCCGGTGTCCACAACAACGTCCTCAGCATGCACCGCCCGTCGGGTGACTGGACCACGGACATCGCGCAGGTCCACAGCCAGGCGCTCTCGGTCAGCGGGCTGACCTCCCCGATCCTCGATGACTTCAACCGCGACGGCTACCCCGACATCGTCGGGCTGTCCTGTGGCGAGAAGACCTGCGAGCTGGGCCTGTCGTTTGGCGACGGCGGGGCGTTTGAGACCTGGGAGTGGAAGACCATCTCCACCCGCACCGGTGCGACCGATGAGCTGGCCCTGATCGCTGGGATGGGCACCGAGGTGCTGGTCTTCTTCGGACAGGACGGCGGCGGCGAGGTCATCCGGGTGGGCGTGGGCGAGGGGGGCTTCGGCGATGCGAAGTCCACCGACATCGCCACGGAGCTGGATCGCTACGGCTTCGCTGCAGACACCGTCATCGACGCCGTCCCGGTGCAGGGCAAGTCCGACACCAGCTTCGCGGTCCTGCTGAGCGGGGCGACCAAGGGCGGCAGCGCCTGCGACGACGACGACGACTTCGCGATCTGGGATCCGGACGGCTCGGTGAGCATCTTCCAGGGACCGGTGACCTGCGACGGCCTGGCCGATGGGACTGCGGTGATGGGCCTGACTGGCGGACCCGGGAGCGGCGACATCGTCGACATGGATGAGCTGGTGGTCTGGGGTGCGACGGTCGAGAAGGAGACCTGGGACGTCTTCACCTGGTTCGACCGGGACGCCGCACCCACTGCAGACGACGGGGCCAACTTCTCGGCGACGCTGCCCGGTGTGAGCGCCGAGGACCTCTGGCTGACCACCGCCGGGGACCTCAACGACGACGGCTACACGGACCTGTTCCTCACCGCCTTCCCGGAGGGCTCCGAGGGCTACATGGCCATCATCCAGGCGACCTCGGAGAAGTCCTGGGGCACCCCCTCCTGGCTGACCCTCGACGGCGACACCACCGGCTCCGGTCCCGTTCACGTCCTGCGCGATGCCGCAACGGGCCTGCCGACGGGCAAGCGCGACCCCGGCTCGGGCAGGGCGACCGGCGTTCGGCAGCACAAGCCGTTCACCGTCCGCGGGAGCATCGACAGCAGCACCCCCGGCACCGCTACCGTCTTCCTCACGGTGGCGCTCGACGAAGACCGCTCCAGCCTGCTCGGAGCCTCCTGGCCCGACCTCGACCTGAAGGCGGAGCGCAACGGCGGGGCGACCTTCGGGGTCTCCAGCCTCTCGGTCTACGTGCGAAACGCGCCCTCGATGCTGGTGGTCGGCGGCGGCTCTGCGGTGGTCGCTGCGGAGGATCCGACCCTGAACACGGTGGGGGATGGCGAGCTGATGCTCTTCGGACAGGGCACCATCGGCGGCAGCCCGGTGCTCAGCCGGGTGTGCACCCCCGAGGATGCCGAAGACGCCTCCTGCGACACTGTCCTGGCCCGGCTTGGGGAAGACAGCAGCATCTCCATCAGCGGCGGCAGCATCTTGTTTGAGGACTCCTCTCAGCTGGACCTCTTCAGCGGCTCGAACATCACCGTCGGAGATGCGCTCCTCCTCGGCAACGGCGGGCTGCGACGCAAGGGAGACGTCACCCTCATCCGGCGCAGCGTCGCTCCGGCCGGTGACCTCGACGCCATGGAGATCATCGCCGTGGAGGCCGGTGTGATCCTCGGCAGCGCGCAGATCACCCACACCGACAAGACGTCCACGAGCTTCGACTGGTCTGGCAGCGCCCAGGCGTTCACCGGCGCAGGCGGCGGAAATTGGAGCGACTCCAGTTACTGGTACGCGGTCAGCACCGAGTGGCTGTCCGGAGTGAGCACCGACGGCGGCACGGTCCTGACCGGCATCGACCTCGACGACCTCATCTCCGCCGCGGAGAGCAACGAGACCCTCGACCTCTCCAAGCTGGGCACCTCGGTGCTCATCGGCGAGGAGGTCAGCGCGGAGCCCCTGCCCGGTCCGCGGGTGGTCGGTGGCTGGCTGGATGCGCCCTACACCTACGTCCCCGAGGCCACTGCGGTCGGCACCGTCCGAGATGGCCCCGGCATCACCGCTGATGTGATCGCGGTGGTCGGCTCGAAGGGCACTGCCTGCCCCTGGCGCACGGTGCTCATCCCGGGCATGGACGAAGACGTCGAGACGGCCATGGACGACATGATCGAGCTGTCGACCTCCGAGCTGGAGGACTGCAGCGACCTGGAGACCCCCATCCTCGCTGCGGACGTCCTCGGCTCCGGCGGCCAGCAGATCTACACGACCCAGTGGGACGGTGATGAGGTGACCCTGGCGTTCTACTTCCGCCAGGACGCCACGATCTACCGACACGAGCACAAGCCCGTCAAGATCATGAAGCGCATCGACAAGTCCTCCCCGCTGATGATGTCTGCGGGCAACCTCAACGGCGACGCCTTCCAGGATCTGTACCTCGATGCCTTCGTCGACGACCTGGGCGGGCCTGGCGTCTGGCTCTCAGACGGCGGGCGGTTCTCAGAGTGGGACACGCCGATGGAGGTGCCCTACGCGGAATACCTGCGCGGATTCGATGGGTTCTCTGCGACCAATGCCTCCTCCAACAGCCCCGATGGCGGCATGGAGATGAGTCCGCTGATGCCCGGGGTTCAGGAGCTTCGGCAGGAGTAGGTTTCCTGGTGTAGGATGGCGCGGGGAGGGACGACATGCTCGCTCTACTGATCGGTCTGTTTGCTGCCTGTGACGAGGTGGCTGAGTCAGAGATGCCCGCCGTGGAGGCGCCTGCGGAGGTGCCTGTCGCTGCGCCTGTGGCGATGACGGAGGAGGCTCTAGCTGCTGAGTTAGCGGTGACTGTCGGGCGGCTGCTGGTCGTCGGCGGGACTGCTGCCGTGGTAATGATCGATGGCGAGTCGGTCGGCCAGCTGCCGATGGCGGAGCCGGTCGAGGTCGAGGCGGGCGATCATGAGCTGAAGGTCCTCGACATGAAGACCGGCCGCGGCCAGGAGCTGAGCATCCATGTCCAGGCCGGCAAGCTGCTGGAGATCCCGGCAGAGGGGTAGAGTCTGTGCTCATCGACATTGGGGTCAACCTCACCAACCGGCGCTTCGACGCCGACCGCGACGCGGTGATCGCCCGCGCACTTGCTGCGGGGGTGGGTCACCAGGTCCTCACCGGCACCTCGCTGTCCGCCAGCCGGGCGGCCCTGGCGCTGGCGAAGAAGCACCCCGGCATCCTCACCGCCACCGCCGGGGTCCACCCCCACGACGCGAAGTCCTTCGATGCCGCCACCCTCGCAGCCCTCCGCGAGCTCACTGCCGCGCCGGAGGTGGTCGCGGTGGGGGAGTGTGGGCTGGACTTCAACCGCGACTTCTCGCCCCGTCCTGCACAGGAGCGGGCCTTCGCCGAGCAGCTCGCGCTGGCCTGTGAGGTCGGCTTGCCGGTCTTCCTCCACGAGCGCGATGCCCACGACCGCTTCCTGGCCATCCTGGCTGAGCATCGGGACGGACTGGTCGGCGGGGTGGTGCACTGCTTCACCGGGTCGTCAGAGGCCCTGACTGCCTACCTCGACCTCGGCATGCACATCGGGATCACCGGCTGGGTGTGCGACGAGCGACGCGGCCGAGCGCTGCGGGGGCTGGTCGGGCGGATCCCTGTAGATCGGCTGATGCTTGAGACCGACGCCCCGTTCCTCACCCCCCGGGTCACGCCGTCGGGGGTGAAGCTGCCTCGTCGCAACGAGCCGGCGTTTCTGCCCCATGTCGCCGAGGCCATCGCGGAGTGCACGGGTCGAAGTGTTGGTGAGATTACTGAGCAGACGACTGCGACCGCACGCGCCTTCTTCGCACTGCCAGCAGCATCAGCAGGCTGAACGCTCCGGTCGGTGCCGCCGAGCAGCCGGCGGAGGGGGCGGGAGCTGCGGGCTGAGGGAGGTCGCAGCGTCCGTCTTCGTTGAGGAGCCGAAACCAGCTCCACTCCGCGAACAGCGCCTTGCCCGACGGGGTCTGGCGGGCCTTGTCGTACATGAGCTTCCAGAACCGATCCGCGGCCTCGGGATCTCGCCACCGGGTCCAGGTTCCGGCGATGCAGCCGGCTTCGAGAAAGTCAGGGTGGTCGCCGGGCAGGAGCTGGACCGCCTCCCAGGCGACCTCCTGGGCGGTCCAGACGAAGTGGTAGCGCTGGGTCGGGCCGCTGTCGGAGAGCCGGGCGAGCTGGGCGGGGGAGGGGGCGAGGGCGCGGTGGGCGCGCAGCTCGGTCTCGGTGTGCGACTCAGTGGTTGGGTTGAGGTGGCTCTCCGTGGTGCTCGGCATCTCATACCAGCCCTCCAGCACCCGAAAGTCTGGCTCCATCTCGGTGGAGACCAGCCCCCAGCCGCGCATCTTCCAGGCAAACGCTGCCGCCCAGAGGGCCTCGCCCCGCTCGGTGTCGCTGCGGGCGGTGTCGCGGCCGATGGCGAGGTTGCCGATGATCTGGCGGGCCTGGTAGCGGTCGGAGTCGTCGGGGTAGTAGGCGACGGCGTCGGACCAGCGACCCTCCCGGGCCAGCCGACGGGCCAGGAGGTGACGCATGGAGGCGGGCACCTGAGTCAGCGGGAGGGACTCGCCGTCGAGGAGGTTGTCGACGGCACTGTGAGGCGGCCACCAGTTCTGGCGCTCGTTGGGGAACCAGTGATCGACGTAGCCCTGGAGGGCGTCGGTGGTCAGCAGGCGCTCGGCCACCCAGGCGCCGTCCAGCCAGTCCCCGGCGGAGAGGAACGCGGTCAGAGCCTCCTCGTAGCGGTCGGCAGCGACCAGGGTAATTCCCAGCTCGATCCGGGCGCCCCTGGAGGGGGTCGAGGCGCTGTGGTCGCAGGTGATCTGGCGGGGGAAGTCGGCGAACAGCTCGTCGCCGGGGGCGGGCAGGAGGGAGACGGTCTGCTGGAGGGCGGTGATCGCTTCGTCGAGGTTGCCGCTGCGCAGGGCGAGCTTGGCGGTCATCCACCAGGCCATCGGATCCTCAGCGCCAGCCCGATCGACCCAGCGTGCCGCCGCCTCGAAGTCGCCCTGCTGGTAGCTGGCCCAGGCGAGCCGGTCCGCTCCAGGCACTGTCGCGGCGGCATCCTCAGCGGCGGCCAGCCAGCGCTCGGCTCCAGAGGCACTGCCGGTGGTGAGGTACAGCCCGATCAGCTCGGCGGCCAGAGGGTCGGAGAGGAGCGGGGTGAGGTCGTCCTCGGCCAGCCCCGACGCGGCCCAGAACTTCAGGTCCGTGCAGAACTTCTGCCCACCCGCCGCCCGGTACTTCACGCACTCCGATATCGCCTCGGCCCAGCGTGCTTCTCCGGCGAGCAGGTCGGCACGGTGCCTCAGGCTGGCGGCAGCGAGGCCGAGGGTGTCGGTCGCACCGTCGGCGGCGAGGTCGATCACCCGCTGGTAGTCGGCCAGCATCGACTCGGGGTCGTTGGAGCGGGTGGCTGGCAGCATGAACGCCGCCCAGGTGGCCCGCCAGGCGCGCTGATCCGCCGGCAGGTCCAGCACCGCCTCCCAGTGGGTCGCCGCAGTGGCGTAGTCCTCAGCGTGCAGGGCGCGGGCGCCGAGGATGTAGCCGCGGAAGTCGGCGGGGTAGGCCGTGAGGTCGAGATCGGTGCGGGCATGAGTGAGCCAGGCGGTGATCGTGGCTTCCTCGGCCTGGGGCAGCGCCGCCCGGAGGTCCTCAGCCTCGCCCTGGGCGGTGGTCTTGAGGCGGGCGTGTACGCCGGGCGGCGGCTCGATGTGGTGGGCGAGGTAGCGAAGGTCCGCGTCGAGGCGGCTGGTGGGGGCGTCGAGCATCGAGCGGCCGACCCAGGAGAGCCTGGGATGATCGAAGTACGGGCCGCAGGCGTGCGCGCTGGTGGAGAGCGCGAGCAGGAGCATGGTGGGACTCGGGAGGCGGGATCGTTGGGCGGGAGCCTTACCGTAGCCTACTTCGCAGCCCGGACCCGGTGCTTCGACATCGACTCTTCCTCGGCATCCTGTGGCGCTCCCCAGAACGCGCGCAGAGAGGGGCCGTCGGTGAGAAGTGCCCGATGCTCTCGGATAAACTCCCCGACCTCATGGAACCACACCCGCCGGCCCATCCGGTAATACCACCACTGTGCATGGCGGATCTTCGGGTCAGACTCGGTCAGCAGACGCTTGATTGCCCGGGGGCGGGTCTGGGCGGCGACCTCGATGGCCTTGACCATCGCGAGCAGCTGCCAGGGCTTGAGGTGGCGGGTGTGGAGGACCTGGTGTTTGTAGTCCCACTTGCGCTGGTCGGTCTGAATGACGGTGCGGTCGGCGGCGTGGCGGAAGAACGGGGTCCAGCGGTGGGGGGTGACGTACAGTGCCTGGATCTGGTCGGGGTCATACGAGAGGATCTGACGCAGCCCGCGCAGGAGGTCTTTGGGCGACTCCTCCTCAAAGCCGACCACCCAGGTGGCCATCGAGAGGATGCCGTGCTGCCGCATCAGCCGGACCGCCTCGCGATCTTTGTTGGTGGTGCCGCCCTTCTTGATGAGCTTGAGTGTGGCCTCGTCGGTGTTCTCCATGCCCAGCAGGAAGCGCTCGAAGCCGGCCTTCTTGTAGAGGTGGAGGATGTCGGCATCGCGCACGATGTCGTCGGCCCGGGTGGAGCCGACCAGGGTGACCGAGACGTCCTCGGCGATGAGGGCTTCGAGGAACGCCTTCCATGCCTTGCGAGAGGCCGACGGGTTCTCATCGGCGAAGTTGAACACCTCTACGCCGTGCTCACGGTGCAGTGTGGCGATCTCGGCGGCAAATCGGACTGGATCCCGATGGCGCCAGGTCGTCCAGAAGCCACGCTGACCGCAGTAATTGCACAGGTGAGGGCAGCCTCGGGAGAACTGCACCACCACCGCGCGCTTTCCGCCCCAGTAGCCGTAGTCGGCGTGGTCGATCAGCTCCCAGCCGATGCGAAAGTCCTCCAGGTCAGTGATGACCGGTGCGGGCGGGGTGGCGTGGGGGGTGCCGTCGTCTCCCCGAAACGCCAGACCGGGGATGGACTCCAGCGGGGTGCCCTCACACAGCGCATTGAGGAGCCGCACCGCGGTCGCTTCGCCCTCGCCGCGCACGATGACGTCGATCTGCGGCTCCTCGGTGAGCACCTCACGCCAGTGGTAGGTCGGGAAGACCCCGCCATAGACCAGCACCACCCCGGGGATCGCCCGGGCGAGCATCTTGGAGAGCGTGGCGACGGTGGGATGGATGGAGGTGGAGCCGGAGTGGCCGAACAGGATCGCCTCGGGGTCGTGCGCGACGGCGTATTGACGGATCGCATCGAGGGACATCGGGCCGTGCTCGGCGTCGAGCAGGGTGACATCGTGACCCGCGTCGATCAGCGGGCCGCCGACGGACAGGAGGCCCAGTGGGGGAAGCTGCTCGCCAGGGATGCGGCTGCCGATGGCGGTGTGAGGCGGGTTGATCAGCAGGATGCGCATGGGGACTCCAGAGTCCAGGCATACCCATACGCGCTGGGGCCGGCTGCACCGTCGGACTCAGCCGCGTCTGGGGCGGGCTCAGCGGTCGGCGGGTGGGTGTGAGAGGCGGAGGGTGGGGGCGGCATCGAGCGGACGAAGCCAGCCGACCACCACTGCGTCTCCTGGCATCAGCGACTCGGCGTGCTCGGGGAGGAGCCGGGAGAGCCCCGGAGACCATCGCCAGCCACCGAGACCGTCCGCAGCCCTCACGCCGCCCTCCACGATGACCTCCGGGGGGCGCAGCTCAGCCTCGCCGGTGTTGCGCAGGGTCAGGGTGAGGGCGCCGTCGGTGTCTTGAGTGGTCAGTGTGGCGTCGGTCATCGGAGGGCGACCCTGTCGGACAGCGCGCAGGGTCTCGATGGGCCAGGCCCGCTGATCGCCGTCGATGGGCAGGCGGAACCAGTGCAGCCCGGTGAGGTGCTCGGGACGGTTCGCCTGGAGCGCGGAGACCAGTGCTGCGACCGCGACCGGGTCTGCCATCACCTCCCGCCCCCCACCAGCGAGGCTGCCCTGCTCGGCGACGATGCCAGCCAGTCCGCCAGCATCGTCCAGGGCGAGCTGGTAGCCGTAGGTCGGCAGCGCGGCGGAGAACGGGCGGCCGAGTCGATCCATGGCGCGCAGGTGGCCTGCGGCGTCGGGGTCGAGGAGGTGGTCGGGATCGGATGGATCGAGCCAGTGGACCTGGAGGACGATGCGAGCGGCGGCCAGTGCCAGGGCGGGCATCGCCGGGGAAGACAGCCAGGTCGGCAGGGCGGTGATCTCGATGGGCAGCGGGCAGTCGGCGGAGAGGTGGGTCAGCCAGCCGGTGTACTCCCCCAGCCGGGCGGTGGGCAGGTCGATGTCGAGCTGGATGCCGACGGCCTCGGGGTGCGCGATGAGCAGCTCAGCGATGAGCGGGGTGAGGGTGCTGGTGGGATCGCCGGGCGGGACCATGGCCCGGATCGCCAGGGTGGTGCCCTTCGGCAGCGTCGGGAGGGGGATCGCGGTGACTGAGGCGCCATCCGACCAGGAGACCTCTGCGGCGAGCACGGTCAGTGCGTCGAAGTCGCTGTCTGCGACCGCCTGCTGCACTGCCGGACTCCACACCCGCTGCCAGACATACGCCTCCTGGCGCAGCGGCTCAGGATGTGGCGCCGCCGGTGGTGCGGCAGTGCAGGCCAGCAGCCCGAGGATCATCGCGACAGCACGCCCTGAATCCAGGCCAGCAGGTCGCCCATGACCACGTCGCGGTTGATCTCGTTGAAGCTCTCGTGCCGACCTTCCTCGTACAGCTTCAGGGTGACGTCGGTCAGCCCTGCCGTAGACAGCGCTTCTGCGAGGGACTGGACCGACTTGCCGTTGTCGCCGACCGGATCCCGGGTTCCGGCGAGCAGGTAGACCGGCAGCGACGGGGGCATGCGGGCCTGGAAGGCGGAGGTGGTGAAGACGTCGAGGGCGTCGAGCAGGTCGATCCACAGCTGGTTGGTGCAGCGAAAGCCGCAGCGGGGGTCGGCGATGTAGCGATCGACCTCCGCCTCGTCCCGGCTCAGCCAGTCGAAGTCGGTGCGGTTGGGGCGGAACTTCTTGTTGAAGTCGTCAAACGACATCGCGGCGATGATCGGGGACTTCCCCCGCGCACCCTGTCGCAGCTTCTCCATCCGGGCCAGCAGCCGTCCGAGCCGGGCGATGAAGGGGGGGCGGCCGTTGGTGCCGGAGAGGATGACCGCATCGAGGACCTCGGCGTGATCGACCATGCTCTGCTGGGCCATGAACGATCCCATCGAGTGCCCCATCAGGATCAGGGGCACCCCGGGATGCTCGGCGCGCTCCCGATCGATGTGCGACCTCAGATCGTCGAGGACCACCTGCCAGCCGTCCTGCTCGGCGAAGAAGCCAAGGTCGGCTTCTGAAGCGGTGCGGCCGTGTCCCCGGTGATCGTTGGCGTAGACCGCCAGCCCTGACCCGGTCAATACCTCGGCAAGCCGGGCGTAGCGTCCGCCGTGCTCGCCCATTCCGTGGGCAATGTGAACGATGCCACGCACTCCGCCCTCGGGCACCCAGGCGTGAACAAATCGTGGACAGCCGTCGCCGGCACTGTGAACGGTCGATAGATCACGCATGATGCCATTGTGCCGTCTGTGCGTGTCAGACGGCAAAAGACACCCAACCATCGACTCACAATGAACACCATCCTCCCCGTCTCGCTGCTCCTGTCTCTGCTGGGATGCAGCGGCGACAAGACCTCTGAGACCCCCCAGGACACCGCCACCGATCCGGTGGTAGTGGACACCGACGACACCGACGACACCGACGATACCGGTGGGGATACCGGGGACACCGGTGAGGACTGCGAGCCGACGGCGGAGGTGTGCGACGGGGTGGACAACGACTGCGACGGCGACATCGACGAAGACGCTGAGGACGCCGCCACCTTCTACACCGACGGTGACGCCGACGGCTACGGCGATCCGGCGCAGGTGCAGTCTGCCTGTGAGGCACCCGACGGCACCGTCTCCGACGACACTGACTGCGACGACACCGACACCGACATCCGCCCAGACGCTCCCGAGGTGTGCGACGGCATCGACAACGACTGCGATGGCGACACCGATGAGGACGACGCCGACGACGCGGTCACCTGGTACGCCGATGTCGACGGAGATGGCTATGGCGACGAAGACACCTCCGCCGTCGCCTGTGCACAGCCCAAGGACTACACCGCCTCCGACGACGACTGCGACGACGACCGAGCCGACATCAACCCCGGCGCGGACGAGGTCTGCGACGAACCCACCGACTACAACTGCGACGGCTCGATCGGCTACGCCGATGCCGACGGGGACGGATGGGCGGCGTGTGTGGACTGCGTGGACACCGACGCCGACATCAACCCCGATGCCACCGAGGTCTGCGACGGGGTGGACAACGACTGCAGCGGCACCATCGACGGCGCGGACGCGGACGATGCGATCACGTACTACGCCGACACCGACGGCGACGGCTACGGCGATCCCAGCTCTACCACCCCCGACTGCACCGTTCCCGCTGGCTACGCCGACAACGCCGAGGACTGCGACGACACCGATGCTGACAGCAGTCCCGACGGCGAGGAGGTCTGCGACGAGGCCGACAACGACTGCGACGGCGACATCGACGAGGGTGCCTCCGACTTCGCGACCTTCTACGCCGACGATGACGGCGATGGCTATGGCGATCCCGACTCCACTGAGGCCGCCTGTGAGGCGTCGAGCGGCTACCTGACCGATGACAGCGACTGCGACGACACCGACGCCGACATCTCCCCGGATGGCGAGGAGGTCTGCGACGGGGCGGACAACGACTGCGACGGCTCAACCGACGGCGCGGACGCTTCTGACGCCACCACGTACTACATCGACGACGACGGCGATGGCTACGGCGACGCCAGCAGCACCGCCCTCGGCTGCGAGGCCCCCACCGGCTACGCCGACAACACCGAGGACTGCGACGACACCGACGCCGACATCAGTCCGGCGGGTGCGGAGGTGTGCGACGAGCTGGACAACGACTGCGACGGCGACACCGACGAGGACGCCGTCGACGCCCAGCGCTTCTTCGCGGACGCCGACTCCGATGGCTACGGCGACCCGGACACCACCACCACCGGCTGCGAGGCCCCCAGCGGCTACCTCACCGATGACGCTGACTGCGACGACACCGACGCGACGGTCAGCCCCGATGCTGAGGAGGTCTGCGACAGCATCGACAACGACTGCGACGGCTCCACCGATGAGGGCACCGCGACAGACGCGGACACCTGGTACCGCGACCTCGACGGCGACGGCTACGGCGACCCGGACGCCACCGATCGCGCCTGCGAGCAGCCCAGCGGGTTCGTCTCTGACGATGCGGACTGCGACGACACCGACGCGGATCAGAGCCCAGACGCGGACGAGGTCTGCAACGGCGAGGACGACGACTGCGACGGAGACACCGACGAGGCCGGCGCCCTGGAGCCGCTGACGTTCTACGCTGACGATGACGGGGACGGCTTCGGCGACCTCGACGCAACCACTGAGTCCTGCGATGCACCGACCGGCTACGTCTCCGACAGCACCGACTGCGACGACACCGATGCGACGGTCAGTCCCGATGCTGACGAGGTCTGCAACAGCACGGACGACGACTGCGACGGAGACACCGACGAAGATCCAACCGACGGCACCTCGTACTACGCCGACGACGACGCCGATGGCTACGGAGACCCCTCAGACCCGGTGAGCGCCTGCGATGCGCCGACCGGCTACCTCACCGATGCCACCGACTGCGACGACACCTCCGACGACATCCACCCCGGTGCCGACGAGGTGTGCAACAGCACGGACGACGACTGCGACGGAGACACCGACGAAGATCCGACCGACGGCACCTCGTACTACGCCGACGCCGACGCCGATGGCTACGGAGACGCTGCCGACTCGACCAGCGCCTGCGATGCGCCGACTGGCTACCTCACCGATGCCACCGACTGCGACGACACCTCCAGCGACATCCACCCCGGTGCCGACGAGTACTGCAACAGCGTCGACGACGACTGCGACGGGGACACCGATGAGGACAGCGCCCTCGATGTCCTCACGTACTACGCCGACGTCGACGGCGACGGCTATGGCGATGCCGGGGACACCGCCGATGCCTGCTCCGCACCGTCCGGCCATGTCTCCGACGCCACGGACTGCGACGACGACGACGACAGCACCTGGCCCGGGGCCTCTGAGGTCTGCGGTGACGGGGTCATCAACGACTGCGACGGCACGCTCGATGTGGCGTTCGAGACCTGCGGCGTGAGCGGCGACCTCGATCTGGTCGACGCTGATTCCCTCCTGTATGGCGAGGATGGGACTGACTACGCCGGGTATGCGGTCTCGAATGCTGGAGACGTCAACGGCGACGGCTTCGACGACATCCTCATCGGCGCCTATGGCGATGAGGAAGGCGGCGCTGATGCGGGCTCGGCTTACCTCGTGCTGGGCCTGGGCCTGGGCAGCCTGTCCGGTGCCGATGCGCACTTCATCGGCGAAGACGCCAGCGACTACGCCGGGTCCGCGTTGTCTGGGGCTGGAGACCTCGACGGGGATGGCTACGACGACCTCCTCATCGGTGCGTATGGCGATGACGACGGAAGCTCGGATGCTGGGGCAGTCTACATCGTCTTCGGCGGGGTCACCGGTGACCTCGATCTGTCCGCCGCCGACATCAAGCTGACCGGCGAGGACTCGGGCGACTACGCCGGGTATGCGGTGGCCGGGGCGGGGGATGTGGACGGCGACGGGCTGGCGGATCTCATCATCGGCGCCCACCGGGACGAAGACGGCGGGACCTCGTCGGGCTCGGCCTACCTCATCTTCGGCGGCATCACCGCCAGCACGAGCCTGTCTGGCGCGGATGTGCAGCTCGTCGGCGAGAGCAACTCGGACTACGCGGGCTACTCGGTTGGCGGGGCGGGGGATGTGGACGGCGACGGGCTCGATGACGTCCTGATCGGCGCCACAGGCGAGGACACCGACGGCTCGGCGGCCGGGGCGGTCTATGTGGTGCTCGGCGGAGTGTCTGCCGACCTCGACCTGTCCGCAGCCGACCACAAGATCACCGGCGAGGACACCGGCGACTGGGTGGGCTGCTCGGTGGATGGGGCGGGGGATGTGGACGGCGACGGGCTCTCCGACATCCTCATCGGCGCCTGTCAGGATGAGGTCGGCGGCTCCTACTCCGGGTCGGTCTATGTGGTGCTCGGCGGGCTGTCTGGAACGGTCAGCGTGGTCGATGCGCACGCCGAGCTGATCGGAGAGTCGGGCACGGACTACGCCGGGGAGTCGGTCTCCGGGGCAGGGGATGTGGACGGCGACGGGCTGGCCGACTTCCTCATCGGCGCCCGCGGCGACGACGACAACGGCAGCAACTCCGGGGCGGCCTACCTGATGCTCGGCGGGGTGTCCGGCTACCTCGACCTCTCCCGTGCCGACGCCAAGCTCGCCGGGGAGGGCGGCTCCGACTACGCCGGGGGCGCGGTGTCCGGCGGCGGGGATGTGGACGGCGATGGGCTGGCCGACATCCTGGTCGGCGCGTATGGCGAGGGCACCGGCGGCTCGGCGGCGGGCGGGGTGTATGTGGTGCTGGGGGGCGGGTACTGAGTCAGGGCAGCCCCACATGCCACAAACACACCGCCTCCAGCGCATCCTCCCCACTCCACCCTGCGCACCGCATCAGCCGACCCGCAGCCGGCGGCAGGTCCGCCACGGTCAGCCCGGAGTTGGCGAAGAAGTCGGCGTTGAGTCGCCAGACCGTGCGGGAGAAGGTGTGGATGTGGGCGGCGGGCAGGCTGGCCCGAGCGCCGGGGTCGACGTAGGGCAGGGCGTAGGGGGCGCGACCGAGGGTGCCGTCGGGAAGGGCGACCACGAGGCCACCAGCCATGCTGCCGAGCAGGAAGTCGCGCCCGTCGGCGATCTCCTGGTGCTCGCCGGGAGGACCGGCGGTGGCGAGGTGTGAGACCCCGGCGATCCGCACCCGCGTCGGCAGGGCGTCTTGCACGAAGCGCACGGTGCTGCCGGTGCAGATGTCGTCGTCGAACAGGGTGTAGGTCCCCGACGGAATGGCGGCGCACTGCTCGGCAAGATCGAGGGCATCGGGCCGGGCGACGTGGCCCCGACGGGTGGTGCCGCCGAGGTCGAAGCGGCGGGACACTGCGAAGCTGAGGTCGCCGGGAAGCAGCGGATCGAGGCTGAGGATGGGGAAGGTCGCGGGCGGGATGCGCTGGCTGGCCAGGGAGACGGTGCGCACCGTGAAGTGTGGGGAGAGGGCCGCCAGCAGGCCACGCTGGAAGGTGGCGAGGGCCTCGGTGCGTCCCCAGGCCACCCGGGCATCCTCCAGACGCAGGGTCAGCGCGGTTGGTCGGGCGCGGTCGAGTCGGGCAGCCACGACCTCGGGCAGCACGCTGTGGTCCCCCTGCCGGGCGGCGGTGGAGGAGCCGGTGTGTGCGGCGTCGGCCCACAGGAAGCGGTCGGGGTCACCGAGCAGGGGGTGGCTTCGGTAGCGGGTCAGCTCCGCAGTGCTGCCGGGCCGGTCGACCACGATGCAGCGGCCATGGGTGGCGAAGCTGAGGGCGAACCGGGCGTTGTCGCCGCCGCAGACGTAGAACACCGCGAGGTCAGGGCGGATGTGGTGGTGGAGGTAGGCGGTGAGCCGAGCGAGGACGTCGGTGAAGTTGACTGCCACGTCTCGGTGCAGGGCCTCCCACGGATCGACCATCAGCCAGTCGGAGTCAGACACCGCCGCCCCGCACAGGGCCAGTCGGTGGCTTGCGGACAGGGCCTCAGCGCCGAGCTTGAGGGTGATGTACTCGTCGTGGCCCGGGGAGAGGTAGCCGCCGACGACCGAGAAGCCGGCGCGCTCTGCTGCCTCCCGGGCCGCCTCCATCATCGCGAGGTGGCCGGTGTGCACCGGGCAGAACGAGCCGGTGCAGACGAGGACCGCCGGGCGGGACGGGGCCGCAGCGAGGCGCTCGGTGATCCGGGTGGTGGGGGTGCAGAGGGTGGTGAGGTCGTCGAGGGCGGCGTCAGTGGTGGCGGTGTCCTCGAAGAAGCCAGCCTCGGCCACCAGGGCCTCACCATGGGCCTCATGCAGCGGTCGGTAGAACGGGTCCCGGGCGATCTTCCAGTGCATCTCAGACGTCCAGTGGCTCGAAGTCCAGCGCCTCGAAGATGACATCGCCACGCACGATGATCCGGGGGACATCGCCAGTGTAGTGCTCGACGTCGTGGCACAGCCGGTGGTCGAAGATCAGCGCGCTGCCCTGGTGCGGGGCGATCTGGAGGGCCACTTCGTCGTTCGTGGCCTCTCGGATCCAGTCGTCGTGGACCCTCCGCCACATCGGCAGGGCCTCCTGACCATCGGTGATCAGGCGGGTGCGCCCGCCGGTGTGTGGGGGCGTGGAGGTGAGGTAGAAGACCAGCGACATCAGGGAGCGCCGGGCGTCGGGGTAGTCGAAGCCCATGTCGTAGTGTGCGCAGTGTCGTCCGCCGGACTCGTAGCGCATGAACCGCAGCACCGGGCCGACCCCCACTGCCCGCCAGCGTCTGTGCTCGCGGCGTCCGTCGAGGGCGTACCAGTCGGTCGGGGTGGTGTCGGTCATCTCTCGGACCCCGAGGAGCCCGGGGCGGATGCGCTTCCAGAGCGCGGCGGCGAGGGTGGGGGCCCAGGCGGTCGCCCGGACCGAGCCCAGCGAGGTGTCGCCGTCGAGGTGTCCGCTGACGCTGACCGGCGAGGCCTTCCCGGAGGCCGCCATTGCAGCGATGAGCCGAGCGCAGTCCGCCGCCGTCAGCGCCCGATGGAGCAGCGCGGCGTGGGGGTGGACGTCCTCGCGATGCAGGGTGGGTGGGGGATGATCCAGGGTGATGTTCGGCGGATCCCACTCCCCAGGCAGCACCCCGGCCGGCGGGCGGACCTCCGGGCGGATCATCACCAGCCCCCGGGCACGGAGCGGGGGTAGACATCGAGGTGAATCGCCGGGGAGCCGACTCGATACTTGTGGGCGTTGTGCCGGTGCAATTCGCACAGCGCGGCGGCATAGCGGTCGTACAGCCCCCGATCAGTGGTGTTCAGCGCGGGCTCCCCGCCCTGACAGCGCAGCAGCAGGAACAGCTCCACGAACCAGTACGGGGCTCCGATCATCTCCTCATCCACCCGCCCATCGTAGACATCGCCCCGGGGCGTGGCGTCGATGATCTCTGCGGGGACGCCGAGATGCTGGGCCAGGGCGATGACCTCGGACTTGTGCAGATCGGAGATCGGCTGGAGGTCGACCATGCCATCGGAGGCCTTGCCGAAGAAGCCGAGCCAGGCGCCCTCGTCGCGGTTGGTGGTGCCCACGACCAGGGAGCGGTGCCCGGCGGCCTGGAGCAGCGCCGCAGCGTAGTAGAAGGCGGGGGTGCGCACGACAGAGAGCAGCTGCCCCTCGGCCCAGGCGGTGCTCTCGGCGTGCTCAGCGAAGGCGGCGACGTAGCCAGCCTGGGCAGCGGTGAGGTCGCAGCGCCATGCCTCGGCCCCCGCAGCCTCGATGGCGGCCTCTCCCCGATGCAGCGCCTGAGCCTGCCCGGTGGCTCCCCGCCCGCCGATGGGCGCGAGCACCCCGACCACCCGACGCAGCGGGCTGCCTGGAGCATCCCGGGCCGCACACAGCAGCGCCAGGGCGACCGCAGAGTCGATGCCGCCGCTGACCCCGATCACCGCCGCGTCGAGTCCGCAGTCGGAGAAGTAGGTGTTGATCCGGTCGATCTTGCCGGCCAGCGCGTGGGCGACGTCGAAGCCACGATCCGCTCGGAGCTGTGCGAGGAGTTCAGATAGAGTCACGATGACTCTTTTACTCCAGAGCGAGTGCTTCGACCACTGGATTCGCCAGCACTGCTACTCGCCGAAGATGCTCAGGCAGTCCTGGTAGACCTCTTCAGGATGCGTGCCGAACTCGATGCTGTCGGTGTACTCCAGGATGAGGTCGCCGTTGCCATCGAGCAGCATGGTCACCCGGCTAGCGTAATTGGAGTCCGCGCTGCTCGCGGCCCCGTAGTGCATTCCCAGGGT
>JBLHNG010000037.1:0-23596 GCA_047621685.1 Myxococcota bacterium
TCCATGGTCGTCGCCAATGATCGGGTCGGGCGCACGGTCTCCAGCGTCATCGGCTATCTCGCAGAGGCACTCCCCCTGGAGCGGCCGGCTTCCCGTCCCATCCAGATCGAGAAGACCCTCTTCCTCATCCTCGATGGCCTCGGCGACGAGCCCAACCCAGCCCTCGATGGCCGCACTCCGCTGTCCGCAGCAGACACTCCCAACCTCGACTGCCTTGCCGCGACCGGCGCACTGGGGGTGGTCCAGACCGGCGCAGCCCCGGGGCTGATTGCCGAGACCGACGAGGGGATCCAGGCCCTCCTCCGCCGCGGTGTGCCCAAGAAGGCTCTCAAGCGTGGGCTGCTGGAGGCTCTGGGCATGGGCATTCCCCTGGCACCCGGCGCGGTCCTCCTCCGGGGCAACCTCGCCACCCGACAGCCCGACGGGGAGCTGACCGATCGTCGGGCCGGCCGAATTCGAGCGGGGGTGCCGGAGCTGATCCTCGGGCTGCGCTCGGTTCAGCTCAGCGGCGGCGTCCGGGGGCACATCTTCCCCGGGCACGAGCACCGGGTGGTGGTCATGCTCGCTGGCAACGGACTGTCCGATGCCGTCTCCGACACCGATCCGGGCAGCGCCTCCCCAATCCAGCACGTCCAGAAGGCCAATCCGCTCGACGGCAGTCCTGCAGCCCTCCGCACCGCCATCGCACTCAACGAGCTGCTGGCGATTGCCCAGGAGCACCTCGGCACCCATCCACTCAACGCCGAGAAGATCCGCCACGGGGACTTCCCCGCCAATTGCATCATCACCCGGGGAGCGGCCAGCACCGATCAGCTCCCAGACCAGAACAACCAGTCCATCGGCGCGATGATCTCGGGCTGCGGGACCGCGCTGGGGGTCGCCCGTGCCATCGGTCTGGTGCCGACCACCTCACCGAAGATGACTGGCAACCTCGACACCGACCTCGATCTGAAGCTTCAGACCGCCGACAAGATGCTCCAGAAGCACGGCCTCGTCGTCGTCCACTTCAAGGGCACCGACATCGCTGCCCACGACCGGCTCCCGCTCCAGAAGCGCGACTTCATCTCCGCGATCGATGCTGCGCTCGGGACCTTCCTGGCTGGCTGGGCCGACAGCGAGCCCCCGCTGCGGGTGGTGGTCTCGGCGGACCACGGCACCTCGTCGCTCACCGGAAACCACCTCTCCGAGCCGGTCCCGCTGCTGGTGGGGTCGTGGGAGCCCTCTGAGGAGCGGGCACGGTTTGACGAGCAGGCCGCCAACAGCGGCGCGCTGGGGCTGCTGGGACCGGGGGAGCTGGCCGGAGTGCTGTTGCTGCACTCCGGGTGATGGCTTCTCAGCGAGGCGGGCGGAGTGAGGTGTAGAGACGGGCGGAGTTCGACGAGGCCGGTCAGGTGGCTGCCTTCTCTCGTACTGACCATGAAGTTCGACAAGTGCCGGTCGCAGACGGGCTGATTGTCGATTCGTGGAGCGACACGGGGACGGGGTGATTCCGACGAGGCCGGTCAGGTGGCTGCCTTCCCCCCTGATTTTGTTGATTGTATTGTTTTGGATCGCCTGCTCTGGAGTCTCAGTTCGCCCGGGCGCGCGCAAGGGGACACCGGAGTGGGCCGTGTCGCAGGCCCCGCACGCCAGATTCTCTGGCGGGGCCGGAGACAGCAAGCGACCCGAGGCTTGGAAGGTCGGCAGTGGCTTTGAGATGGTCCGCCGACAGGGAGTGAGAGGCGAAGCCGCTGGAGCGGGCACTCGCAGAGGCGGCTAGAGCCGACACTCGCACAACGGAGCTGCGACCGCGGAGGGGACCCGTAGCGATCAGCGCCGGGGGCGCCCTCAGCCCAAGGACGGAGACGTCGCTGGAATCACCGTTAGTCAAGGCTTCGCCCCTCTCTGCTTTGGATAGTGCCGACCTGTCCTGCTCACCCTTCGCTCTTCTTCAGCCTCGTGGCTCTCGATTCCGAAGGCTCCTCCCTCACCCATCCGCTGAGGCCCGCCCTGCGACCACCGTCCGCAGACTCAAAGGACCGTCCTGAACCAGCCAGAGCGCCGAATGCTTCACAACGCCAACAGTTCCTTAAAACGCGGCCTGGAGCTGACTGCGGATCATCAGCTCGCCCGCCTCCTGGCCATCGGCTTCATTCCAGATGCGGAACACGTCAGCCTGGAGCTTGAGGGGATGGTGGGCGAAGTAGTAGCCCACACCGCCACCGGCTTCATTGAGCCCTTCGTCGAAGACAGACTCGGTCTCCGTACCAATCCGACGGTTCATGCCGTATCGACCGGTGATCTCCGCGGCGGTGTTCGGGATCAGATAGCCGGCCTGGGCCATTGTTCCCCAGCCGTTGGAGGTCGCCACACCGCTCTCGGCCTCGCCCTGACGCATGAACACCTCAGAGAGCAGGGAGAACCCGGCGTACTTGAACATGAGGTCACCGGTCACGTTCTGGTAGTTCCAGACATCGTCGGTGATGGTCGAGCCCAGGATGCCGCGGGTCTTTGGGGCCTCCGCGACGTAGGCATATGCCGCGCCAATGGACAGCCCCGGCTCCGTGGAGCGCGCCAGATCCGCCTCGCTGTAGTCCTTAAACGAGCCAAACGGCAGGACCTCGACCCGGGCGATGTACATCAGCCCCTGGTCTCCCGCCCCGATGGTCTTGTTCGACGTGTTGCGCCCCTCCCCGATGTAGACCCCGGCGTAGTACTTAAACAGGTCGAGCCCGAACAGATCCTTGGAGCGGATGTCGATGCCGAGGTCACGGTCGAGGGTGAACTCAGCGTTGCTGGTCACCGAGCGATCGACCAGCTGGAGGTTGCCTGAGGAGATGACCCGCTGGCGGCTGTAGGGAACCTTGTACTGCCCGATCCGGACGTTGAGGTCACGGATTTGGGTGAACTCTTGGTACCAGTCCAGCAGCGGGGTGGTCTTGACGAGGTTGGAGTCGTCCGCATCATCGCCGTTGAAGTCGACGCCCTCGAAGGAGTCGTCCCGGGGTGAGATCGCGATCTCGGCCTTGAACTTGTTGTTCTTCCCCCACATGTTTCCGCTGAACTGAAGGCGGGCCCGGCGGATCATGAAGTAGTGCTCGGCGTCTTCGTCCGCGGTCATCACCCCCTGGTAGAGGTACTGTGCCCGCAGCCGGGTCTGGAGCTTGAAGTCTCCATCGACGCTGGCAATCTCCAGGCCCTTGCCCGGCACAAACTGTGCGGCTTCGGCATCGATCGGGCGCTTGCTGACCCGCTCCGCCTCCCACTCCGGGGCGAGGGTGTCGTCTGCGGCAGCCGTGCCAGCGACAAGCAAGCTGAGCACGGAGAGGAAGGTGAAGTTTTGTGACAGCATGAAGGCATCTCCAAGTTGAATCGTCTCTATGTCGTCGACCTTCAGGGACACAAGCGACTTGCGCACGACTCCTCTGTGACGAGTTTGTCACCTGCGTCACAATCCGCTGGCTCTGAAGAAAGAGGCTCCAGAGACAGCTCTGTGATCACCAGCCGCTCCAGCTCAGGGTGCCGTGCCCGGATCGCCAGCTCGTCGAGACTCACCCGCAGGAGGTTGGCCTGGAGGGGTGCGATGGGGACCGGACTGCGATCCCCATCGACCTGCGGCGCTCCGGTGATCGCGGCCCCCATCCGGGTCACCGTGATCAGCGATGGGTCCACCACGATCCCGCCGGCCAGCCGCACCTGAAGCCCCCACCAGCCCGACGGGGCAATGTCGGGGATGTGGATGAGCTGGCTGGGGGTCGGAATGACGGCGAGGGTGGTGGGGACGAGGGTGCCGTCTGCCGCCCGCTCCATCTGAGGCTCCAGCTCCTGCCAGGACGACTCCTGGCCCTCCTGGAACGCCGACAGGTGACGCTCCAGGACGATCTCCTGCGGTGCATACCCCGGCCGCTCCGCGTAGAACCGCATCCAGAGGTCCCCGGCGTCTGAGTCGAGAATGCGACCAATCTGTCGGGCACGGTGGGCCACGTCGGAGGCCGGCCCGGTGGTCGGCTCGTAGACCTTCTGGGGGAGGGTGTCCGACAGCGGGCGGAAGACGAGATCGGGGTGGCCCGCGAGGGTGCCCCGCTCCATGAACTGCCGGATCGCAGAGAGCGCCACCGCAAGCTCCCGCCCCTCCCGACCGCTCCGAGGACGGTTGAACAGCTCAGGGTGGGTGACGTCGAGCAGCATCGTCTCGATGTTGGCGTCGGGGAACAGCGGAGCGAAGTTGCTCGACGGGAAGCGCACGACCCCGTCGCCCTCCCGCTCGGGGATGCCATGGCCGATGCCGACGATCGCCAGCCAGTCGGGCACCTCGGCGGACTTGAGGTGCTCCGCCCAGCGGTGGTGGGTCGACCAGAGGTAGGGGCTGCCCATGCGCACTGCGCGGATCTGTACGTCGACCACCCGACCGAAGTTCCCGCCGCGCTCCGGGTTGATGAAGCCAAACAGCACAGTGCGGACGAGGCCGTTGAGGACGATGGAGAGGAAGCCCGTCGAGAACCGGGTCATCATCGAGCCGGAGAACGGCGCAGAGAGGGTGACCACCTGGGAGATGCGCCAGGGCTGGCGGTGCTCGATCAGCCCATCCAGCAGCGACTCCCGGACGACCACCCCGCCCAGGCTCCGCGCGACGATGGTGACCTCGACGGGCGCATCGGCCCGGTCTGCACACACCGGACAGTGCTGTGGCAGGGCATCATAGAAGGAGGTGAACGCCGCGCTGAGCTGCGTGATGTCCGCGTTGTGGCTGTGTCCGACCCGAGAGAAGCGACCGAAGTCGAAGTTGTGGGTGTGGATGGGTGCGTCGGGGTCGCGGGCGAGCCCATCGACCAGTGCGGATATCTCCTCGCCCGACGAGATGTAGCCATGCAGCACGATGGCCAGCCGATCGGAGGCCATCGCGTCGATCGGCGGAAGCGAGGGCGTCGCAGGCTTTCCGCAGGCCAGGAGGAGCCACAGCATCGTCACTCCGGCCGCGAGAGGCTGGTCACCGACAGCCCGGCATAGCCGCCCCAGTCCGAGGCGGTGCCGGTCTCGGTGTAGGCGACCCGCAGCCGGGGCCAGGCCCCCACAGTCCAGGTGGTCCGTCCGTGGGTGTAGTGGGCCGCCGGGGCCATCGGGGAGAGATCGAGCCGCCCGTCTCGTCGGGGGAAGCCGCCGTAGTGCTGCCAGCTGACTTCGAGGATTGACGCGGTGGTGGTCCAGCGTCCCCGGGGACCGGCGGGTGGGTGGCGGAGCTGGAGGATGGTGGCCTGCCGAACCGACAGCCCGGCCCGCGCGCCGCCCTCCCCGGCCTGCGCGTCGGTTCGGGTGATCGCGGCGGCTTGGAGGTGACGGGAGAGACGCCCGCTGCCCACCCCGCGTGCCCCGCCAGCCTCATGGGCCGGGTCGTGGGGATCCGCAGCTTCTGAGAGCGTGATCCCGCCGAGGTAGTAGAACTGCCACGTCCGAGCGCTGGCGTAGCGAAGCGACTGGATGATCGGTGCCCGCAGCCGCCAGGAGAGCCGGTGGGCGTTGTCGAAGCCGGGACGAAAGCCCTGCCGATAGCCGACCCGGACCGACAGCTCCCGATAGAACGGAACCTCACCGCCGATCTCCAGCAGGCCCGCCTCTCCGTCCCCGCCCCCCATGACCTCCACGCCCTGCTGGAGCAGGCCGGCGTCAAACGACAGCGGATCGTAGAAGTACAGTCCGCCGAGCCGAGAGACAGCATCAGCACTGGCAGACGGGAGAATGAGAAGCAGCAGCACCGGCCGAGGGTACCGCGCTTCACCGACACCAGGGCTGGCGGCACACAACCGTCACACCGCCCAATCAGGCTACGCTGCGGTGTGCGCCCTCCAGTCGAGATGAGTTCACTGTCTGCTGAGGCCCGCTCCGCGCTGAGCCGAGTCGTGCGCGTGGCTCGCACTCGCCTCTGTGCGCATGCAACGCCCGAGGTCGCCTACCAGACGCTCCAGGACGCCATCGCCGCCCGGCTGCTCGGCACGTCCGCGACCCCACCCTGGCTCGACGCTGCGCTGAGTGTGCCCCAGCTGGTCCCCTGCTGGTCGAGGCCGACCACCGCCGGCTGGGCGCATCAGGCGTTCCATGAGCCTGACCTCGCCGCGATCAACGCCCGCCTGGAGTCCGGGGGGCTGCTGACGGGCGGGGACCTGGCCCGGAAGACGCAGCTGTTTACCGACCGCTACATGATCGACTGGCTGATCGACAACAGCCTCGGGGTCCTGTGGGGGGCGATGTGCGCGATCCGGGGCTGGAGGGACACCGCCGACTGGCCCTATCGGGTCTGCCAGCCCGAGACGGAGCCCGCCCTCCTCCCCACCTCCCTGGCCGACCTGCGCATCCTCGATCCGGCCTGCGGCACCGGCAACTTTCTGATCGTCCTGTTTGATCGCCTGCTGTCGCTCTACCGACTGGAGGCGGTGCTGCATGGTGAGCCTCACAGCGATGCGGATGCCGCCCGGCGAATCCTCACGGACAACCTCATTGGCGTCGACATCGATCCCCAGGCCCTCGCGGTGGCTGATCGCCTGCTCGCCGGTCATGCAGCCTCCCTCGGGGCCGTCGCACAGCCCCGACTCATCGCCGCCCCTCCCCCCCTCGGCGCCCTCGGCCCGATCCCTGGAGCGGGGACCTACCACCTCGTCATCGGCAACCCGCCCTACCTCTCGGCCCGGCTGATGGTCCCCGCCCTCCAGGCTGCCCTCCCCCCCAAGACCCCCGACCTCTACGCCGCGTTCCTCCGACGAGGGCTCACGCTGTGCGCCCCGGGCGGGGTCAGCGCGATGGTGACGATGCGGGGGTGGCTGTTCACCCGACAGTATGAGGCGCTCCGGGAGGACCTCTTAGCGCACCGGCTCGGTGCGCTGGGGGACCTGGCGTGTGGGGCGTTTGCCGGGATCACCGGGGCAGTCGTCTCGGTGGTGATGAGCACGATCTGGCGGCTGCCCGCAGTGGATCGGCTGACCGTCGTCGCCGCCCACCAGGGCACCCCCGCCGAGAAGCAGGTCGCCCTCCGTGACCAGACCGCCCGCTACACGATCCGACCCTCCCTGCTCGCCGCAGTCCCCGGCCGTCCGCTGCTGTACTGGTGGACTCCCTCGCTGCTGCAGCACTACCGAACCGCGCCGCTGCTCGGCGAGCGCTACACCATCCGGCAGGGCATGGCGACCGGCCACAACGCCCGCTTCCTGCGCCGGCCATGGGAGGTCGATCCAGAGCAGGTCTGGCGGGTACGCGCCGATGCCCCGATGACCGGCCCACCAAATCGTCGCTTTGTTCCTTACGTCAAGGGCGCTGCTGGTCGGGAGTGGGTGGAGGGACTCTGCGACGTCATCGACTGGGATCTCGACGGCATGCAGGTCAAGATCATGCACGAGGCCCGCTACGGTTCCTGGTCCAAGCGCATCCCCAGCGTCGGCTCCTTCTTCCAGCCCGCCGCCTGCTTCACCAAGATCGGTGCCCGGTTCTCTGCCCGCATTCCGCGCTACCGCAGCATCTTCGACGTCGCCGGATCCGCAGTCTTTGCCTCAGACCCCAGCCCGGTGGCCTGCCTGCTCAACAGCCGCCTCGCCAGACAGGTCCTCCAGGACCTCAACCCCACGGTCAACTTCCAGGTCGGCGATGTCGCCCGCCTCCCCATGCTGCCCGTCGAGGGTGCCGAGGCGATCTACGCACGCCTGGAGCAGACCTGGGCCGAGCACGCCGCAGCCACCGAGACCAGCCTGGAGTTCACTCGCCCGGGACCGAGCGCCTGGGCCTGGGCGTGTCAGTGGGCGCAGGAAGCGGTGGATCGGCCAGAGGGGGCTCCCCTGCCCCGATGGTCACCGGTCCATGTCGCACCCACCGCTGCCGACCACCTCTCGTCTGCGATCCGCACGCTCCTCAGCAGTCCACCCGGTGCTCTGTTCCTCTCCGCAGTCAGCCCCGACGGACTCGACACCACCGCTCCGCTCCTTGATGTCTGGGCAGCACACTCCCTCGGCCCATCGCTTCGAGACTGGCTTCGGCTGCGGTTCTTCGCCGACCACCTCCGGCGCTACGCCAACCGACCGATCCTCTTCCCCCTCTCGTCGGCACGAAAGACCTTCGTTCTCCTCGTCAGCCTCCACCGCTGGACTCCCGCGACCCTGCCCGGGCTGCTTGCTGACCACCTCTACCCAGCCCAGCAGCGGCTGAGAGCCACCGCTCACCCCGCGCTCAGAGAGCTGGGCGACTTCATCGCCGCCATCGAGCGGCTCGCCACGGTCGGGCCAGAGCATCGCGAGGTGGATGCTCCGTTCATCCCCGACCTCTCTGATGGGGTGGTCGTCAACAGCGCGGCGATCTGGCCGCTGCTGCACCCTCAGTGGAAGGCTCCGAAGAAATGGTGGGCCGCTGGCATGCCTCTGTCCAGGTCACGAAGCTTCGCCTGGTCCGCTCTCGCGCTGCGCTACTTCCCCGATGCCGTCGAGGCCCTCTGCCGACAAGACGCCTCCCTGAGTGTGGCCCACTCCCGGCTCGCAGAGCACCACCCCGATCTCGCCGCGAAGTGGGGGGTGAAAGGGCGCTGAAGAGCGTTTGTAAGCGGACTCTATGGACCAATCCTCCGTACAGATCTGGGTACACCACACCGAGGTTGCCTGATGCACCTGCCCACCCGCCGCTCCGCCCGACCGACCCCACAGAGCATGGGCAGCGCGCAGAACATCGCCCTGCTGGTTCGGCTCTGGCGCGAGCACTGGACTGGCACCATCCAGTTCATCGAGGGCGAGCGATCCCAGTGGATCACCTTCAAGGGCGGGGGGCCGGTCTGTGGAGAGGACTACCAGCTGCTCCACCGGGCACCTTCGTGCGCTCCGAGGTCGCGCTTCGACCCGCTACGACCCGCTGATCACCGACTCTGTCCACTTCCACAGCGCCTCGGCCTCGGCTTCGTCGTGGGCAACCGCAGCCGGCGCCTTCTCCCCACAGTCCGCGAAGTACTTCCCGGTGACTCCTGCGAGATCCGGGTGGACCGCCACATAGCACTGGGTCGCCGCGCCCTGGGGGATGGTCTTGAGCTTCATGGTGGAGAACATCGCCTCGGCGTTGTCCACATGGCGGGCGAGGTTGGTCATGATGACCCCGGGATGCAGCGCGTTGGCGGTGCGTGCGGTGCCGTCGAACCGACGGGCCAGGGCGCTGGCGAACATGATGTTGGCCAGCTTGGAGCGGCCATACATGCGCCAGGGGTGGTAGTCCCGCTCGCCGGAGACGTTGTCCAGCTCCAGGCCGGACTCCTGGGCGTAGAGGTGGGCGCCGCTGGAGAGGAGCACGACCCGGGCGTCGTCGGAGAGCTGGTCGAGCAGGCCGGTGACCAGGGCGAAGTGACCGATGTGGTTGGTGTAGAGCTGAAGCTCGATGCCGTCCTTCTGCTTCAGCTCAGGCAGGGCCATGATCCCGGCGTTGGCCAGGATGCCGTCCAGTGCGAGGCCGGTGGCCTTGATCGCGGCGACCGCGGAGCGCACAGAGGCGAGGTCGGACAGCTCACAGGCGATCGGGGTGCCCGCGATGCCGAGGGCAGACAGCGCGCCAGCCGCCTTCTCCTCGGTCCGTGCAGCAGCGATGATGTGGGCGCCACGGCTGGCGAGCACCCGGGCGCTCTCCAGTCCGAGTCCGGAGTTGCTGCCGGTGACCAGCCAGGTCTTTCCAGAGAGATCGATGCCCTCTGTGACCTGCTCTGCGGTGCTCTCGAATCCGAATGCCATCTTGGTTCTCCTGGTGTAGAGAGCAGATATCACACCCCAGACCGATGGCCTGGGCAAGCGATCTCCCGGCAGGAATTGTCAGCAGGCTGTCTTCTGAATGCCAAGAAACAACCCAATGTTTGGAACATTTCCACAAAAGAGCAATGATCACTTCGCCCCCTTCTAACGGCAACCCAGCATGAACCGACACATCGCCCTCCTGGGTGTACTGCTCTCTGGGTGCCCGGCCCCAGTCCCCGACTCTTCAGCCACCGATGACACCGCCCCTGAAGAGACACGGGATCGGGAAGAGACACAGGATCTGGAAGAGACACGGGATCTGGTGGCCATCGACGTCGGCATCGAGTCCGGCTTCCAGGAGGAGTTTCTCGGCTCCTACCAGCGCGGGAGGGCCTGCCTGGCGGCGGACTTCGACAATGATGGACGAATCGACCTCTTCATCGGCCACCCTCTCGACGAGTCCTACCTCCTCCGGAACACCTCAGAGCCCGGGGCCCTGTCCCTGGAGCGTGCCGAGATCCCCATCTCCAACCTGCACGCCTTTGGCGGTGGCCCGGCGGACTACGACAACGACGGCGACTATGACCTGTTCATCTCGATGGGTGGTTCAGAGCAGGAGGTCCCCGACCTCCTCCTGGAGAACCAGCTGATCGAGAGCGGCACGATGAGCTTCGTGGACGTCACTGAGCAGGCTGGGGTCGCTGGACCGCTCCGAGGTGGCAGCACACCGCTCAGCATGCGCAGTGCCAATTCCCGCTGGGGAGACTACGACCGCGACGGTGATCTCGACCTGTTCGTCAGCGCGGCGCTCGCAGGAGTCGATGTCTCCGGTGCGTCCTGTGGCAGTGAGGAGCAGGAGGACACCTACGACGGCCGAAACACCCTGTGGCGCAACAACGGAGACGGCACCTTCACCGACGTCACTGAAGACGCTGGCCTGGCAGACTCCCTGCGCTCGACCTGGCAGTCCAGCTGGATCGATGTCGACAATGACGGCGATCTCGACCTCTACGAGAACAACCTCAAGGACATCAACCTCCTCTACATCAACCTCCTCGATGAGACCGGCAGCCCGACCTTCCAGGCTCCATCGACCGATCCCGATGAGTACATCCAGATCTGGCTGAACTCCGAGCCCCTCGACCTGGAGCGCACCCTCTCCAGCCTCGTGGGGGATCTGAACAACGACGGCTGGGCGGATCTGCTCATCCCAATTCACGACGCCACCCGCTCCAAGCCCAGCAACGGCTTCCGACACCTCCTGTTCATCAACACCAGGGGGCTTGGACGAGACGGGTTCATCGAGGCCAGCCAGGCCAGCGGTCTGGTTGCGTTTGACGAGCAGCTCGGCCCGATGGGCGCACAGCTCGGGGACCTCAACGGAGATGGCATCCTCGACATCTTCCTCGGAACCGGCGGCCCCACCGAGGGCAACATCAACCACCTCCACCTCAGCACCGGCTACAGCGAGATCGAGGTGCCTGGCTTTGGCGCCCTTCGCGTCCCTGCCTACACCAACCGCTCTGATCTCATCGACATCCCCGCCCAGGTCCCCGACGACTTCTCCGGGCATGTCCCGGCCTACCCCTACCGCTCACACGGCACCTGCATTGTCGATCTGGACGGAGACGGCCAGGTCGAGCTGGCGATCACCAACGGCGGGCGTGTCACCTGGCCCGATGATGAGTCACAGGCTCCCAACCGTCTCTTCCAGCTCTTCCAGACTCCGACCCCTGGCTACCTCACCATTCGCCCCCGAGGTGACGGCGTGGCTGTGCCCCGAGATGGGATCGGGACCAGAGTGGTCGTCACCGCGCGTGATGCCGCTGGCGAGACCTGGACCATCCACCGGACCCTGTACGGTGGCAGCGGCTTCTCCGCGCACAACGGCTTCCAGCTGAGCTTCGGACTGGCCAATGCGGTGGCCGTCGATGAGGTGGAGGTCACCTGGTCGGACGGGGTCACCGAGCTGCTCGAAGACGTCGAGATCGACAGCATCCTCACCATCCAGCGATGATCGGCGCGCTGCTGGCCCTGGCATGCAGCACCGACGCACAGGAGTGGCCAATCCAGGGGCACGTCCTGGGGATCACTGAGGACCATGTTGTGCTCGACCATGAGCCGATCCCGGGGCTCATGGCAGCGATGGTGATGAACCTGGAGGCCCGCTCGATACCAGCGGGGCTCTCCCCGGGCGCACAGATCGAGGCCACGCTGGTCATCGAGGGCAGCCACTCCCAGCTCACCGACATCCGAGTCCTCAGCACCGGTCGCGCGCTGGCGCCGGTCGTGGCCGTGACCCCGCCGCTTCGCCTCGATGAGGTCCTCGCCCCGGTGTCCGTGACGCTCGCCAGCGGCGGGACGACGATCCTGGGGGCTGGGCAGGACCGTCCGACGGTGCTGGCGTTCCTGTTCACCACCTGCCCGCTGCCCGAGTACTGCCCCCTCCTGGCGAGCAAGCTGACCCTCCTCCAGGCTGAGATCGAGGGGGAGGGTCGAATCCTGGCGATCACCCTCGACCCGGAGGTCGACAGCCTCGCAGTCCTCACTGCGTATGGCCGCCAGCACGGCGCGAATCCGGACACCTGGCAATTCGCACGCCTGGAGGAGCCCGCACTGAGCGCGCTGCTGGACCGCGCCGGGGTGGTGCGGTTTGCGGGCGAGGTCGGCATCCGGCATGCGCTGAGGCTGCTGGTGCTGGATGCGGAGGGGCGGCTGGTCCGGCTGGAGACCAGCAACCGCTGGGACGTCAGCGAGGTCGCTGAGACGCTGCGGAGAGAGACGCTGCGCTGAGCCACGCCGAGTCGTAGGTCTCCAGCAGGCGGATGAGGGCGGTGTAGAACTCATCGTCGGTGCCATCCATCGACCGACGCAGCCAGAACCCCACCGTCGTCTTCACCACGTTGCCCGACACCCCCTCCCCGAAGTCCATGCTGTAGGTCGCATTGGGATCATCCGCCTTCTTACAGAACCTGTCGTCGAGGTAGTAGAACCAGCGCTCGTAGTACGCCCCCCAGGCCACCCCCTCGCCGGTCTGCATGAACCGCGCATACCGAGCCTTCTCCTTGGCGGTGCAGTCGGCGTTCTCTGACGCATTGAGCTTGGTGTAGGTCAGGTAGTGGGTGCGCGCGAGGGGGGAGACGTACTGGCTGTAGAGCCCCTGTGTCTGCTCCCTCAGCGCCAGATCGTCCGCGCCAGGGACGAGGTTCTCGCCGAGCCACTTCACAAACTCGGGGTTGTAGTGCCCAAATGAGCGGGGATCGTCGAGCTTGAGCGCCCGGGGTGTGTGGGGGCCGGAGAGGAAGATGGGGTGCGGGGTGCGCTCCTGGAGCCCGGTGTAGCTGATCTGGCTGAGCATGTGGCAGTAGAAGGCCCGCATGCCGCCGCCGGGGTGGTAGTCGAAGTCACCGCAGCGCTCGGTGGTCTCGGGCAGGTTCATCCAGAGCCGACTCCAGGAGAGCGGCTCCTCTCCAGCGGAGGCGGACAGCAGGGACAGCAGGGCAACGATCATGGGCACCTCCAAAGCTCTCAGCTTCCATACCCCGTAAACACAGCCTCCCCCCGACGCGGCTTCGCGACCCGTCCCCGCCCGCCGAACACCCCCTCCCCGTAGCTGCGATCTGGCCGGCGCAGGGTGCCGTGGATGCGGTCCCAGAGCATGAGGTGCTGGCCGAAGTTGACGTGGAAGTGGACGTGGTGGTCGTCGTGGTACATCGACGGCCCCTGCCAGGGCAGCCGGGAAGTCAGCCGGACCCCGGAGTGGTCGATGACGTTGAACATCAGGGTGTAGATGAGCACCATGCCGATCACGGTGGGGTGAAACGGGAGGATGAACAGCGGCAGGAAGCTCGCCGACTGCTGGACGAGCAGCTCGAAGGGGTGGACCGCGATGGCGACATACGGACTGGTGGCGACGAACTTGTGGTGCACAAGGTGGAACCGACGGTACAGCCGGCGAGTGTGCATCAGCCGGTGGGCGTAGTAGGCCCCGGCGTCGTTGAGGATGAACAGCAGCGGGATCGACAGGAGGGTGTAGGCCCAGCCGTAGTCCGACACCTCGAAGTACAGCGGGGTCGGCATGCCCTGGGTGACCGCGTAGATCAGCGCCCCGGAGACGAGCCCGCCGAGGGTGAGGTTGAGGGAGGATCGAATCGCCGCAGCTCGGTTCTGCCCGGGCTTGAGCCACCGCTTTGCCTGAATCTTCCAGGACTCCGGAGCCTCTCCCCGCCGCTTATAGTAGCGAATAAAGTAGTACGCAGCCGTGAGATGAAACACCAACAGCCCCACCGTCACCGAGCCGGTGAGGCAGAGCAGGAGCAGGGGCCAGTCGATGTCAGGCACGATCATCCTTGGAGTGCTTCAATCATACACTGATACGTTGTGTGTATGATACGTAACATGAGCACAGGAACCTCCCATGCCTCGGCGTAGGGCCTGGAACGGTCAGGCACCCGACAGCCCGGCGCAGGCCCGGCGGGTGCTATTGCAGGCCGCCCAGCGCTGCATCGAGCGAACCGGTCTCAGCCACGCCAGCCTCCGAGACGTCGCCGAGGAGGCCGGGGTGACCCGCCAGACGGTCTACCGCTACTTCGACAACGCCGAGGACCTGTTCAACGCCGCCGCCGCCCTGTCCAGCGACGGCTTCCTGGAGCGCCTCCGCGAACAGGTCGCCACCCAGGCCACCCCGGCGCATCGGGTGGTGGAGTGCCTCGTGTTCGCGATCACCGAGATCCCCGCCGACCCTCACCTCGCCGCGATGATGCGCTCCCCGCAGCGACCGGACGTGGCGATGATGCTGAGCCTGCGGTTCGTCCAGGACGACCTCGCCACACTCCTGGGAGACTCCGCCAGCCCGGCAGCGCTCGATGAGCTGGCGGAATTGCTCGTCCGCCTGCTGCACTCCTTCCTCTCCGACCCCGGCGAGCCCCGCAGCACTCCGGCCCTCCGCTCGCTCCTCCGGCGGTGGGTGGTGCCGGTCGTGGAGGGGGCTAAAACCGCCCGGTGATGCCAGCCCCGGTCGGGGTGACGTAGACCCGCGGATCGGTTCGCATCTCCGTGGTGTACTGGTTTCGACGCAGCTGAAGGCCACCGGCAGCCAGCGCCCCTCCCGAGCCGATCAGGTAGGCGGCGGCGGAGGATGGGTTCTGCCCGATGAGCACGTAGTGGGTGCCCACTGCCACGGTCACGATGTCGAAGAACAGGGTGACCGCACCGCCACCGCCGGAGAGGTCCAGCAAGACTCCGGCCTTCATTGACCGCCGACCCAGGAGGCTCAGACCGACCGCCGAGCCCGCCACCCCGACCGATGCCACCCCCGCCCGGACCCCGACGGATGCCTCTGGATTCATCGCCGTGGCCGCCAACATGAACACCGGGGCACTCGCACCGACGATGAACCCGATGCGCGCGGCTCGTTGATGCTCCGCCACCCGCTCCAGCACGTCGCCAGCAAGCCCGAGTGAAGGGGCCAGCAGCATGCACAAACTCATCATCAACCGCATCGTCACCTCTCCGAGGGGGGATACTATCCCGCATGGCCATCGACATCGTCTGGGACATGGAGACCGGGGATCCCGACGACTTCCTGACCCTCCTCTTCCTCGCTGGACACCCCGACGTCACCCTCCGCGCAGTCACCGTCACCCCTGGTGGCGCCGATCAGATCGCCGTGGTGCGCTGGGCGCTGGCGGCCCTGGAGCTGCCCGATGTGGTCGTCGGCGGATTCACCCCGCCCCGGGAGCAGGAGGAGCTGGACCGGGAGCGGAAGGGACAGGTGCTGGATCGGGTCTCCGGGTGGCACTGGCGCGCCTATGACATCCCGAAGGTGCGCGACTACGACGTCCTGCCTGGCTGGGAGGTGCTGCGCGATCACCTCGGCGAGGGGGTCACCCTGGTCACCGGGGGGCCGCTGAAGAACATCGGAGCGCTGCTGAGCGAGCCCGGAGACGCACCGCTGGGGCGCCTGTTTGCTCAGGGCGGTTTCGCCGGGGACAACATCGTGCCGCCCCAGCGTCGGCTGGCGAAGTTCGACGGCATGCTCACCTGCCCGACCTTCAACCTCAACGGCGCTCCCCAGGCTGCCCTCGCCGCCGCCGTCAGCCCACGGTTCTCGCAGCGGCGGTTCATCTCCAAGAACGTCTGCCACGGGGTCTACTACGACCCGCAGCTGCACCAGACCGTCGCAGCTGCCATCGCGGTGATGCCCGAGAGCCGCCATCGTCGCTCCCTGTCGCTCATCTGGCAGGGCATGGCGGAGTACCTTCGCCGGAAGTCTGGCGGCAAGAAGTTTCATGATCCGCTCGCGGCTGCCTGTGCTCTGGATCCCGGGCTGGCGGAGTGGGCGGAGGTGGAGCTGTATCGGGAGAGGGGGAAGTGGGGCGCGAAGGCTGCCCCGGGGTCAGGCACCTGGATCATCACTGGTTACCGACGTGAGCGGTTCATTGAGGTGCTTCTGGGAGCAGGTCGGTGAGTTGGCCGATGTGCAGTGACCCGTGGGGGGAGCGGCCGCAATGCGGGCACTCCCGGAGGTGAGCCGCCTCCGGCCAGCCCCTGCCGAACGTGCCCCGACTCGGTGCGAGCGAAAAAACGAAAAACCCGCCCCAATCATTCGGTTCTCCCCACTATGCAGCCGCACCAACGGTTAAGCGTTGGCGATGCTTGTCCGACCCTCAAGAGGTGCCAAAACCCTGCTGCATCTCCGTGGCAGTGCGATCGCCGAGATCTGGCCTGAGCTGACGGTTCTCACCGTCACGGCAGCGATCATCACCTGGAACTTCGATGCATGGGGGTTGGATCACTACAACCTGACCACCATCCCGTTCTCCCTGGTGGGCCTCGCGCTGTCGATCTTCCTCGGCTTCCGAAACAACGCCTGCTACGACCGCTGGTGGGAAGCCCGCAAGATGTGGGGCGCGCTCATCAACACCACCCGCTCCCTCTGCCGACAGGTCCTCACCCTCATCGAGCCCGGAGACGACCGGGACGAGCTGGTCCGCCAGATCATTGGCTACACCTACGCCCTGAAGTACCACCTCCGCACCGAGGTGAAGCTGGAGCAGGTGGTGCCCTGGTTCCCCAACTCGGTCTCCGATCGCTTTGAGGACTCCACCAACGTGCCGTTCACCGCGCTTCAGCACATGGGCGAGACCTACCGGGCGGCATGGAAGGCTGGCCGCATCGACACCTTCCACCTGCCGGTGCTTGAAGAGTCGCTGACCATGCTGACCGACATCCAGGGCAAGTGCGAGCGCATCAAGAACACCCCGGTGCCGCTGTCCTACACCCTGCTCACCCACCGCCTGGTGGCGATCTACTGCCTCGCGCTGCCGTTTGGCATCGTCTCGGAGGTCGGCACCCTGACCCCGCTGGTGGTTGCCATCGTAGGCTACGCCTTCCTCGGCCTCGACAGCGTGGGAACCCAGCTGGAGGATCCCTTCGAGCTCGACCCCAACGACCTCCCCCTCGCCGCCCTGGCCCGGACCATCGAGCGCAACCTGCTGGAGCGCATCGACACCGAGGACATGCCGCAGCCGGTCACCGCAGTCAATGGGATCCTGGCGTAGCGTCCAGGGAGCGCAGCAGCGCCTCGGACTGAGGATGGCCCAGCGCTGCGGCCTGATCCGCGGCAATTCGAGCCTCCGCCGCCCGTCCCTGATCCCGCAGAATCGTCGCACGGGCAAACACCGGGTCTGGACTCTCCGGTGACAGCGCCGCGGCCTGCTTCAGTGCTGCAAGCGCCGCCTCGACCGACCCCCGACCGCTGTGGTGCAGCCCGAGCATGTACCAGCCCTCCGCCAGCTGCGGTGCGAGGGTCGTCACTGCGATGAGCTGCTCACCAGCGGCGACATGGTTCGACAGCCGGCTGTAGACAATCGCCAGCGCCATGCGGACCTGCGCATCCCCGCCGCTGTAGGACACCGCCCGCTCCAGCAGCGGGGCCGCAGCAGCCGGGTCGCGATCCATGAGCATGGTGGCCTTCTCAAACAGGGGGCCGGGCTGATCGCCGTTGAGGTCGAGGTAGGTGAGCAGCTCCGGGGTCGGCTGGTGGAGTGCCCGCGCAGCCTGGATCCGCACGCTGCGCACCGGGTCACTCAGCCGCCCCTGGATCCCGCGAATGACCACCGGCTCTCTCGCCCCCAGTCGCCCGGACAGCGCGGCGGTGGCCTGCATCCGGACCAGCGGATCAGGATCGCCCAGCCCAACCAGCAGGACCGAGGCCGCCTCAGACTCGCTGACGTAGTCGGCGAGCAGTCCCATCGCCCCGGCCCGCCAGTACGGGTTCGGATCCACCGCCACCACGGCCAGCCCCGACACCCCCGACAGCCCGGCCAGCGCCCGAGCACGCTCCTGCCGCGGTGTCAGCGCGCTTCCCATCCACGCCTCGGTCTGCTCGACCACCCAGTCCACCCCCTCGGTGTGGCAGCGCTCGCAGGCATTGGGCACCCCAGCCACCTCGGTCAGCCCTGGATCCGGGACGATGAAGCCATGGTCACGCCGGGGATGCCGCTCCATGTAGGTGGTCTGCGGCATGTGGCAGTCCACACAGGCGGTCACCCCGTCGGGATGTCGATCGTGACGCTGGAAGCTTGCCTGAGTCTCATGGCAGGACAGGCAGAGGCGGTCCCCTTCCCGCAGCAGCGCCCCGGAATGCGAATCGTGGCAGTCCATACAGACCACCCCGGCTGCGTGCATCGCGCTGGAGCGAAACGAGGCGTACTCGAAGACCTCGTCGAGGATCTGGCCGTCGGGGTAGTACAGCCCGGGATCGGCGAGGGTCTGGAGGGCGTACTGGTCGAGGAAGTCCTCACCGGGCACATCGGTGAGGGTGGAGCGGCGGCTGTGGCAGCTCGCACAGTCGGTCATCTCCGGTGTCGACAGTGCAATGGTGCTGTCAGCAACGTGCCGACTGCCCGGCCCATGGCATGCCTCACAGCCCACTCCCTGCTCGACGACGGTGGTCATATAGGCGTCGGTCGCTGCGTCGTATCCCTTGTCAAAGCCAGTGTTGTGGCACTCCCCGCACATCGTGTTCCAGGTCATGCCCCGCCCCGTCCAGTGCCCCCAGTCCCCAGGCTGACGCGCGTCTGAGAACACCGAGAACCACTCCCCCTCCACCACGTCCCAGGCCTCGTCAAAGACCTGGGTGCGCCCCTCAGCTGATGCGATGAGGGGCTGCCACATCGGCTCCACGCCGAGCGCGCCGGTGATGACCTGGTCGTCGAGCAGGAGCACGTCGCCATCCTGGCGGACATCCGGGCGGGTCAGCAGGGCCGCGCGCTCAGCGACGCCAAGCTCACGCTGGGCGAGGGCATGGTGGGATCCCTGCCAGCCGGTCGCCTGATCCGAGTGGCACCCCAGACAGGACGACGAGCCAATCAGGGCGGCCTCGCCGGGGGGCAGGGGTGGTGGTGGAGGCACTTCCTCACGACAGGCGCTCAGCAAGACCAGCAGCATGTCGGACAGGCTACCGAATGTCAGCCCACGCCGAGCGTCTATCGCGCGATATGATTCGATTTAGGAGTACGCTCATGACCGCCCTGCTCGCCTTGCTGACCACCGCCGCCTTCGCCGAAGAGCCCGCCGAGGAGGAGTCCTACCCCCTCGTCGAGGTCGCGCTGGAGGACGTCAAGATCAAGCGCCAGGAGCCCATCTCGTTGCCTGAGGAGGCCGCCGAGATCGAGCTGCCCCGGGTGACCTGCTCGATGCGTGTGTTCATCGACCCCAAGGGATTCACCGAGTCGGTGGTTGTGGCTGGCTGTCCTGAAGAATTCCACCAGACCGTGCACGACTCAGTGATGCAGTGGCGCTTCAAGTCGGTCAAGACGGCGGACAAGGAGCCGGCACGCGCGACCTTCATCATGGCCGTCCACCTCGATCTCTGGGCCAGCCAGAGCAACGGCGAGTCCGAAGACGGCGAAGACCTGGACTAGTCCCGCTTCGTGAGCGCCGGTGCGCCCCAGGTCCGGATCTTCGGCAGGCTGCGGTAGAGGATCCAGTGGTAGAGCCGACGGGGCAGGAAGCGTCGGAGGAGGTCGAAGACCATCGCGTCTGGGGTCACGCCGGCCCGCAGCGGCGGATCAGGGTGGTCCATCAGCCGAAGGACTCGGCGGGCGATGCGCTTGGGCGTCACCAGGGAGAGGCTCATCATTCGGGCGATGAACGGCTCCATGCGGGCGTAGTGGGTGTGGTAGGGGTCGGCGTCGTCGGAGCGGGAGGCGGCGGACATCTCGGTGAGCCGGACCTTCTCAAACGACGACGACCGGATGAAGCCAGGCTCCACCAAAGTCACCGAGATTCCCCACGGGCGCACCTCGTACCACATCGACTCGCTGGCCCCCTCCAGGGCGAACTTGCTGGCGCTGTAGACCGCCATCGTCGGCATCGCCATCATCCCACCGACGCTGGAGATGTTGATGATGCGGCCATACCGCCGGGCGCGCATCCCAGGCAGCACCAGCCGGGTCAGCTCCATCGGGGCACGAAAGTTGATGCCCATCTGGGCCAGCCGCTCCTCCTCCTGGACGTGCTCGACCACCGACCGGTAGGAGATCCCGGCATTGTTGATGAGCACATCGATGCCGCCCCACTTCTCCGCCGCTTCTTCGATGATCGCGACCCGCTGCTCGGCGTTGGTGACATCCAGTGGACGCAGCCAGATCCGGTCGGACTCCACAACGCCCGCCTCTGCAAATCGCTTCATCGAGCTGACGCGTGCAGTAAGGATGAGTCGTCGGGGCGTCGTCATCAGCGCTTGAGCGATGGCGAGGCCAAGACCGATGCTGGCCCCTGTCACCAGGACCACTTCCTCACGCGACACACTCACCTCCCCTGGCTCAAGCATATGGCTAACTACAGGGTACGGTTACATCCGATGCATTCGCTCCTGATTCTCTTCTCCTGCTCTCGGCCCCTGCCTGCCCCTGTGGTGCCGCCGCCACTCCCAGACACCGGCTGGCAGGTCATCGGACAGAGCCTCCAGGGTCGGGACATCCGGCTGCGCACGGTCGGCCATGGTCCGCGCACGGTGCTGTGGATCGGCGGCATCCACGGCGATGAGATCGAGGGGGCCCATGCCACCGCACAGCTCCCCGAGGCCTTTCTCACCGATCCAGAGCGGGCAGAGCGGGTGACCCTGCACCTCATCGAGGACCTCAACCCCGACGGGCGGGCTGCGCAGACCCGGGGCAACGCTGCTGAGGTCGACCTCAACCGCAACTACCCCGCTGCCTTTGAGCCTGCGCCCAGCCACGGCGCCGCCCCTCTCGACCAACCCGAAGCCGCCCTGCTCGCTGCACAGCTCGACGCGCTGAGCCCGGCGGTTGTGCTGGTCGCCCACAGCTGGCGAGAGAAGCACTTCATCAACTACGACGGCCCGGCAGCAGACCTCGCCGAGCGGTTCTCAGCGCGCTCTGGCTACCCGGTGGTGGTCTCCGACAGCATCGCCCCGACGCCCGGCTCGCTGGGCTCCTGGGTCGGCAGAACGCAGGGAGTGCCGATCCTGACGGTGGAGTACGAGCGGGGACACGATGCGATCGCCTGCTGGCAGGAGACCGAGGCGGCGATCCTCGCCGTGATCGATCTCAGCGCGCCGTGAAGATTCGCAGGCGGATGGGGTTGGTGAACCGATAGCGTTCCTCCCCCTCCCCGGTCGGATCGAATCCGGCGGAGAACCGCTGGGTGACCAGGGCGGAGGCCAGACCACCCTGATCCGCGTCGATCACCGTCGAGGCTGCCATCCGAGCGCGGAAGGAGGGCAGGTCCGGGAAGGCATAGCCCCGCAGGTAGCTCGCCTCTGTAGAGGGCAGTGTCAGTCGATCCAGGGCCGCCTGAGCCGCTCCCCGCACTTCCCGCTCGTCATGAAACGGCGCCATCACCATCGACATCTGCCCGTCTGGGTCTGGCTCCAGCACCAGCAGCCGACCGCCCGGACACAGCACCCGCAGCCCCTCTCGGAGGGCCGCATCCATCTGCAGGATCGGGATGTGGTGGAGCGAGCGGTTGAAGATGACCGCGTCCTGACTGGCGTCCGCCGCTGGGAGCGCAGTGCCAAAACCCGCGACGAGACGCAGTCCATCGACAGGCTGCTCCGTCTCCGCGACGTCACGCTGAGCAGCATCCGGCTCGACCGCCAGCACCGTCGCGCCCAGTGCCACCAGCCCCCGGGCCAGCACACCCCGTCCGCTGCCGACATCCACCACCGACAGTCCGACCCAGGGACCGAGCTCGTCGAGCACGTCGATGTCTGTTCGCAATTCCATGTCGGAGAGTCTACTGTGCGCCCATGTCCGATCCCAGGCGAGAGCTGGCGTGGTGCCTCCTGGGGCCAGACCTCCTCCGTGTAAACCCCCTCCCCCTGCCCGGCCTCACTGCGTGGCTCGACTCACTGTCAGACGAAGCCATTGAAGCGCACTTTGACGGCCTTCCTGACCAGCTCGGTCGTCGATTTGAGCGGCACTGGGAGTGGGCATTCAGCCAGCGTCCGAGCTGGTCCGTTCATGCCGCTGATGTCCAGATCATCCTCGACGGACGCACCCTCGGTGCACCAGACCTGCTGCTGAGTCACGGGGACACGGCCTGGCATGTGGAGCTGGCGGTGAAGTTCTATCTGTGTCGTCCCGGCAAGACCGGCTGGGAGACGTCGCACTGGGCCGGGCCGCGAGGGAACGACCGACTCGACCGAAAGCTGAGTCGCCTCCAGGAACACCAGCTCCCGCTGCTTCAGCGCCCTGGAGTGCAGCAGTGGCTCGTCGACCGGGGGCTGCCGATCCCCACCCGACAGGCCGCCATTATCAAGGGAATACTGTTCGAACATTGGATCCAGCAGACGACCGGCCCAGCGGAGATCCGACCCGCTGGATGCTGGTGCTGGCAGAGTGAGCTGCTGGAAGCGGTGCCTGCCGCAGACGTCCTCCGTCATGAGATGTGGCTTGGAGACGCGACTGATGCCGTCTCGTTGACCGGACAATCGCTGGTCTATGCAGTCGAGCATCATGTCAATACGTCGGGTTCTGTTCAGCTATGGGCTCAGAATAAGAGATGGTTTGTTGTTCCTGACGGCTGGCCCGACTCGATATAACGATATATTGAAACAGAGAGACTTGATTGGTAACGGAACCGGTGTCAGAGCCGCTCGGGAGCCGGGTCAAGCCGTCTAAATAAAGCAAAACGTTAACAAACAAGGAAGGGACATGCCTCGTCGTCCAAGTCCAACCAATCACCTTGATGCTGTCCGCGAGAAGATGGGCACGATTCCCGATCACGAGGTCGCCCTGATGTGCGACTCGACCGCTGCAATCGTTGGCCGATATCGCCGCAAGCACGGGATCAAGGCATACCAGGGCTACAAGTTCATCAAGGGCACCCAGCCCCCCGGTGCGAAGTCCGGTGTTGAGAAGGGCACCCGGCGCGCTCGGAAGTCGAAGCTCGATCCGTTCCGTGACGAGGTCGGCAAGCTCCCGGACAAGGTCGTCGCCGCGAAGGCTGGAGTCTCCGTCGAGGGTGTGCGCATGTACCGCAAGCGCCACGACATCGCCCTTGAGCCTGGAGCCCGGCAGCCCCGAGGCCGCAAGGCGAAGGTCGTCGTCCCCGTCGTCGTCGCCGTCCCCGAGGTCGTCCCGGCCCCGGCTGCAGAGGCCACCCCCGTCGCTGCACCGAAGCGTCGGAAGCGTCGCTCCAAGATCGATCCGTACCACAGCGAAGTCGGCGTCCTCCCAGACAAGGTCATCGCTGAGAAGGCCGGTATCAGCCTCCAGGCTGTTCGCCAGTTCCGCCGTCGCCACAACATCTCCGCCCCTCCCCGGGGTGGTGCTGTCGCCGCACCGGTCGCTGTCGTCGCCGCACCGGTCGCTGTCGTCGCCGCACCCGCTGTCGTCGCCGCACCGGTCGCT
>JBLHNG010000038.1:0-23458 GCA_047621685.1 Myxococcota bacterium
GATCGTCGGCACAGCCCAGGAGCAGCAGCAGCGGCATCAGAGCGAGCCGCTGTGTCCTGTGCTTGTTGTGTTGTTGCATTGAGCCCTCAGCCTCTGTCGTATCAGGCACCCGCTGAAGATGGTGGATTTGATCGGCGCTGTGCCCCTGTCGCCACCGCTCAGCGGATCCATCGGCTGCCAGGGAGATGTCCGATCGGTGTTCGATGTGCGCCGACCGCCTGCGCCCTATCTCATACGGATGCGCACTGATCCAGAGCGCATCCGTATCAAACGCATTCTGTGCCCACCACGCGCAGCCCCATGGTAAATCCGAGGGGTGCTTCCCCTGCTCTGGCTCGGCTGCTCCGGCTGCAGCCGCCCACTCACCCTCCCCTCGGCAACCCCGGGGCCGGGCTTTGCCTCACCACCAAACGTCCTGCTCGTGGTCATCGACACCGGGCGAGAGCGACCGGCTCTGAGGCGCTGACCAGGGTCCAGATGTCTTGCCGATCCCCGAACGCGAGGTGGTCCCCTGCGCCCAACGCGTGGGATGTGCCAGCGGTGAGTTGCTGATCGTTGAGCCAGGTGCCATTGCGGCTGCCCAGATCGCTGACCGACCAGAGGCCCTGACGCCACGAGAGCTGCGCATGGGTGCCGGAGCAGGCCCGACCCTCCAGGCGAAGATCGGCGCTGGTGCCCCGGCCAATGAGGGTAGAGGCCACCAGATGGTGTTTGTGTGTTGGTGTTTCAACTCGCCCATTCGCGGGAGGGTAGCACGGAGTCCACCATTGCGGACAGGTCGGCTCTGCTTCCGCTGCGGTGCTTGCGTGGCTTCGGCGAGAGCACGGTCTGTGCGATTGTGGTGCTGGGGCCGCGAAATGCCGTGTTTGTCCTACAGCATGTTCACTGGAACCATCATCGCGCCGCACACCACAGCAAAGGGACCCGGTCGAAATCGGGAACTGACACTGGGCCGTGGTGGCGGGAGGCGGTGCGTCAAAGCAGCGAAATCAGTGACGATTATCTCCGATCTCCTGTGCACTCGCATGGTGCCTGAAATCGGATGTAAACGGCTGTTATCGTTCGCCATCATCCATTGAAGTACCTTGTGAATGGCCGTTCGATCTGCGCATCGGCTGATTGATGTACCACCACTGACAGAGGACACAGACCATGAGCGCAATCTCTTTCAAACCCACAAGCGGCACCCGGGAAATCACCGGCGGTGCCAACGACATGCGAATCGGAGAGGTACGTGGCGGCCACCCCAACAACGAATTTCTGGGGTTCTATTTCGGCCCGGAGAGTACCAGCGAGGAATTTGGAGAAGTTTTTTGGATTGAAGGGGCAGACCGCAACACTTCGTTCACCATAACCCCTCTATCAACCGACAGTATTGCCAGCTACACCGGAACATATGAGGGCGGCAAAACCGAGAGGGCCGCGAATGAAGTCACAACCTACTGTGAGCAGTTCCGGTACGATGTAGGAGCCATTGTAGCGATTGACAACAAGATTCTCTGGATGAGGAATAGTAAGTGGAAGAACAACTCTAACATCCGACGCCCCCAACCCATAGAACGCCTGGGGCCCAGGTTTCAGAGCGTCCGTGTCGAGAACGCGGTCCCCTTTGATACGGAATTGGGGAACGTCTACCTGGAAGACGGGTGGGAGGCCCGATACGCTCTGCGGTTTGGCCCCAATGAAGTCGTGGGCTGGCTGTTTATCTACGCAAACAAAATGACCTGGTGGAGCAAGGATGGAGCTCCTTTCACCATCAGTGAAAACACACCACTGCTCCTGGAACAATTCAACTTTGACAGCACCATCGGCCAGGCCTACAAGACGGAAGATGTCGACGAGTGAGCGGAGCAGGCTCGGGTTCCCCTGACCTACTGGAAGCTGCGGCAGAGTCGAAACCCCAACGTTCGATAGCGCTGGCTCGGGGGGTCCGCGAAGCGGCTCGCCGACCGGACCTGCCGCACGGTGCTCGTCCAGGCTCCACCTCGCATCATCACAAAGGTGTCCAGCTCGGGCACTTGCTCCCTGTTGATGCGAAGACGCTCAATGTCGGGGCGAAGTCCGCGTCGCTGGTAGGGATTCGCACACCAGTCCCGCACATTGCCCGCCTGCCCTCGCACCCCGTACGGTCCCTCATCGATGGGAAAGTCCTGGATGCAGGCAATCCGGGCGGGAGTTGGTCGTGCGGTGGCAACACAGGCCCACATTGCCTCTGTGTGATCCCCCCAGGGGCAGAGCCGTCCATCCACGCCGCGGGCTGCTTTCTCCCACTCCAGGTCGTGCGGTAAACGCCACGGCAGGCCAGTGCGCTCGGCTTCCCACTTCGCGAACGCGCTGGCTGAGAACCAATCAACTGAGGTGACTGGTGCCTCCGGGTGGGCCTGGCCGTCGGCCTGCAGAGACAGGTCCAGCCCCCCGGCGGTGCGCACAAACATAGGGCGTGTGCCCGTGCTCGCGTCCACTGGTATCCACTGCTCCGGATCCGATGAGGCGCGCAGGAACGCGAGATACTCCCGGTTGGTCACGGGATGCCGTCGGATGACGAAGGCGTCCAGCCACAGTCGACGGGCAGGCAATCCGTCGGGGGCCGCCTCATCTCCCCCGCTGAGAAACCAACCGGCCGGCACCAACACATCTTCTGGCCCCAACTCTCCATGGCGGGGCAGGGCAATAGCCGTGGGGGCCTCGTCACCGGGACCGATGCCATCCCAGTGCTGGCCCCGCTGAAGCAGCACGGGGTAGCGCACCGGCACGTAGCCCTCTGCCTGCAGGGTCAACAGGGCGCTTCCATGAGGCAACAGGACCCTCTGCAACGGGGTCGTGCCCAGCACGGTGGTCGGCCCCGTGCGCAGTCGCCGACCATCCCGCTCGAAGCAGGCCAGCTGCACCTGGGCACCCGGCGGATCGGTGTTCAGGCTGAGCCAGGCATCTCCACGAAGATACGCCGCATGTTGCCCCTGATCGTGGGTTCGCAGGAGGGCCTCCAGCCGCACGGCGTCGCTGTCGCGGTGCTCGGCCTCGGCCCGGGTGTGGGCCGTGCGGTAGTGGTCCGCCAGCGCGCGGCGGGGTTCCTGCATCTCGGGGGCCAGCTCCAGTGCTGCGTGCATGGACTGGGTCCAGGCCACCTCGCGCTGGGTCGCAGCCTGTCGAAGTGTGTTCGCCCGGTCCTCAAGCGCCCAGCCCCGCCGACGGGCCGCTTCATCCCCATGAGGCCCGACCTGCGCGCGCAGTGCCTCCTCCTCCAGGGCGACTGCGTCGGCATGCATGGTGGCAATCTGCTCCGGCAGCGTGGAGGCACGCGCCAGGACAGCCCCGGCCTGCTGCCTCCGCCGTACACCATCCAGCCAGGCCTGCAGCGTTTCTGCGACGACCGCAGCATCGGCCGGCCGATCTCCCGGGTCGGGGGCCATCGCCTCCATGCAGAGATTGCACAGGTCCTGCGGAAGGACCCGACCGGCCGCGCGGGGATCGGTCTGGGGTTGTGGCTGCGGCTGCGGCTGCGATTTGTTTCCCCGAAGCATAGTGATGCGCTCTGTCATGTTCTGCCAGGGGCGGCCCAGGACCAGGATCTCGTAGAGCATCACGCCCAGCGCGTATACGTCCATGGTCGGCGCGACTCCGCCCGTACCGGAGAGCTGCTCCGGTGCCATGTAGGCGGGCGAGCCCATCACCGTGCCGGCCTGGGTTTGCACCCCCCGCCCCGTCACCGGGAACGGCTTCTCCTGGCTCTTGTCCGCCTCTGCAATGGGTCGGGCCAGCCCCCAGTCCATGACCAATACCTCGCCAAAAGCACCGATCATCACGTTGTCTGGCTTGAGGTCCCGGTGCACGAAGCCCTCGCTGTGGGCATAGGCCACGGCCACAGCCACCTGGGCGAGGATCGCAATCTTGCGCCTCAGGGGGAGGCTCTTCATCGAGATTGCGAAGGTCTCACCACGAACCTCAGTCATGGTCAGCCAGGGGGTGCCATCATCCAATCGGCCCTGGTCATGCACGACCACGATGCCAGGATGCTGCAGCCGCGCGATGCTGCGCCCCTCTGCGAGGAAGCGGGCAACGTGCACCGGGCTGCTACATAAGCGCTTGTGAAGTAGCTTCATCGCGACCATACGCTCCAGCATTCCATCCCAGACGCGGATGACGAGTCCGAAACCACCAGCCGCGATCGGGCGGTGGTAGCGGTATCGCGAGGGGAGAAATTCGAACGGGCCCGGCTCATCTGGCTCGATCGGCATGACCGGAGCATTCTCCTGAGGGCCAAGGCTCCAGGTGGCACTCGGATTTTCGTTCGGCGGTGGCGGGTCGGTGGCCATGGTCCTCCTTCCCGCTGATGGTCTCACACCCCATGGAAGACTACGAGTGACCGCTCCCAGGAGACCGTCCCACAGCACGCATACGCGTCAAAAACCACGCCGCTTGCGTCGACTTACCACACAGCACAATCGCCATCCCCGGTGGGACTCAGTGATGCAACAGAAGAAAACCGAAGCTCACAGTCACCTGAAAGCGCTTGACCATAACGCTCCCGTTGAAGGGTCCGCCCATCTTCACGGATGGCATGCAATTTGCGAACTGGTTGGATGACTGAAAACCAACCCTCGGAGTCCTGCCATGCGCGTCCTGCTTCTTTTGACCGGTTCCATCCTGAGTGCCTGCGACAACGACACCAAAGGAGATACCAGCAACAAAGTACCCAACACAGATACAGGCACAGACACCGATCCCAACACCGATGCGGACGGTGATGGATTCAACGCCGCCTCCGACTGCGATGACACCACCGCAAGCATCTCCCCCGATGCCCCAGAGCGGGTAGGCAGAATAAGCAGTGTTTCTGGCCCGTGCGCCCCGTCCGAAGCCGTACTGGTGGGGGTTGTCGGGTAGCAAAATGGCGTGCGGCTCCCCAAGCACCCCGCTCGCGCTTTTCAAGCCGGTCTAATACTGTCCGTATTATGGTCTGAAAACAGAGCTATCGGATGCGCTGCCGAGCCGCCTCGCCGCGCTCTTGGTTTCGCCCGGTGACGATCACGCGGGCCCCCGTCCGGGCGAGGCCGAGGGCGCTCTGGAAGCCGATCCCCCCAGTGGCGCCGGTGATGACGATGGTGCGGTTGTTCTGGCTGTCCATGAGCTGCTCTCCAGGTGACGCCTGTGTCTATCGCGGAGTGCTTGTCGTCCATGTCCCGCTTACAGGCCACGCCCAGACCCGACGAGGACCCATGCCCACGCCGCTCCGATACCACCAGACCGCAGAGCGACGCTCGCTGGGTGGTGTGTGATCGAGACGCGTCCCTACTGCTGGCGCTGTGACAAGCCGCAGCGCATGTGCCTGTGTGGCTACCTGACGCCGATCCCCAACACCGTGGGGGTGCACGTCCTCCAGCACCCCCGAGAGCAGCATCACCCGCTGGGCACGGCGCGGCTGCTGCGCCTCGGCCTCGCCCAGGTCAAGGTTCATGTGCTCGACCTGAAGGGCAAGGGCGCGTCCAGCGTTCCCGTGGCGTTGCCAGAGGGGGCGGGCCTGATCTATCCATCGAAGGACGCCCTCGACCTCGTCTCGCTCCCAGTGGCAGAGCGGCCCGCTCACCTGGTCGCCATCGACGGGACCTGGCCGCACGCGAACCGCATCTTCAAGGACAACCCCTGGATCTCCAGCCTGCCCCGCTACCGGCTGACGACCGTGGAAGGCAGCCGCTATCGGATCCGCACCGAGCCCCGCCTGGAGTGCCTCTCGACGGTCGAGTCGGTGGTCGCAGCCCTGCGGTGCCTCCAGCCCGACCTGCGCGGCACAGAGACGTTCGAGGCGGCCTTCGACGCCATGATCGATGCCCAGATAGCGGCTTCTGCGACCCCGTCAGCCCCCAGGCGCAGGCAGCGGGTGCGCCAGCGGCCTCCCCGGCACATCCCAGCGGCGCTGCTGAGAGAGGATGCGCGGATTGTGGTCGTGTATGCCGAAGCAGCGCCACTGCAGGAGGGCGACCTGCCGCGCGCACCCATCCGGCTCTCGGCGGTGACGCGCGACGGCGCCAGGACCTTCGATCGCCTGATACAGACGGAGGCCACCGTAGACGCCTACGTGACGGAGCTGATGGGACTCGACGCATCGGAGCTTGAGCCGGCGAAGCCCTACCCGGAGGTCCTGTCCGCGTTCCGCGCGTTCTCTGAGCACGAATCGCGAGGGGGCTCGCTCGTGTTTGTCTGCTGGGGAAACTGGACGCATCACTGGCTCACAGAGAAACTGGACGAGACGCCGCGCGTGCTGCTCAAGAGCGTCTGGGCAAACATCAGCAAGGCGCGCATCCCTGCGCTCGATGTGCTCCTGGAGCGGCTGGAGCTCAACATCCCAGACCTGTCCGTGACCGGCCGCGCCGGACAGCGCCTCGCCCTCGCCTGCGCGCTGACCAGACACATCCTGCGCGACGTGGCCGATGCCAGCTGATCCGAGGCCCGCAGAGGTGACGGTGGCGCGCGTCGAACGGAACGCGATCCTGGGGCTCCGCGAGCGCGTGCTCAGCGGCACACGCCACGTGCGCGTGCTCTCGGGCGACATGGCGCCGACCACGCGGCACTGGGCCGCCTCATCGGGCGGCGTGGTGGTTGGATGCGTCAGCGTGATGCGGCTGCGCGGCTGGGCGCTGCGCGGGATGGCGGTCTCATCGGATAGTCAGCGCCAGGGCATCGGCGCGCAGCTGCTGCGAGTCGTGTGCACAGACGTCGGCGCCCCCATGTGGTGCAACGCACGCATGGGGGCGGTTTCGTTCTACAGCCACATGGGCTGGGTCGAGGTCAGCCCGGTCTTCAACCTCCAAGGCCAGCCACACCAGCGCATGGTCTGTCACGCCTGATCGGAGCGGATAGGCAGAATAAGCAGTGTTTCTGGCCCGTGCGCCCCGTCCGAAGCCGTGCTCACACGCGCTGTGCAGCAACGGGTGCTCCACACCGGGTACTGATGAGGTTTTTCGGGTAGGAAAATGTCACCAGGCTCAACGACCTCCAGTTCTGCAAGGGCTCTACGAGCTCTACGCTCTGCTCGCGCTTTTCACGCCGGTCTCATACGGTTCCGCGCTGAAGACGCTCCACCGTATGGGGTGTTCCGATGACACCCCTGCAGCCTTTTGAAGGGGGATTGATCCCCCTACACTACCCGCTCTCAGCGGCCCAACTACAGCGCGATGCGCTGCTTGTTCGGCTTACCCGCCATCCGGGTCGGCGAGCTCCTCGCACAGCCCGTTGCGCTCGAACCGGTCGGCCATATCGGCATCTTCCCCATCGCAGATCCCCAGCGAGATCCCAGAGGCATCCGGCCGGGGCACGACGTAGGCGGTGCTGGCATCGATGGCGAACACCCGCCACAGCTCACGACCCAGCGGCGCGTCGCAGTCGGGCAGGTAGACATCGGCGCTCACGGAGTAGCAGATGTGACTGCCGTCTCCTTCCGACTCGCAGTCTCCGGTGGAGTTGTCGACCTACACCTCATCACAGGCCAGCAGCAGCAGAGACCGCAGCATCAATCGCGCGCCAGCTCAAACTCGACGCTGTAGGTGAAGTCGAAGCCCAGGTAGGTCGACTTCCCATCGGCGCTGCCGGTGAAGCCGGTGTCTGAGACGGTGCCGGTCCAGTCGTCGGAGATGATGCCGCCGATGTCCAGGGTGCCGGTGACCACATCGGTGTTGTCGATGTTGCCCTCGAGGGTGGCGGTCAGGGTGCCCAGCAGGGCCATGGTGCAGCTTCCCGAGCCGTCGATCATCGGCGACTCGCTCATGCTGACGTCGAGGCCGAGCGTGCCCTTGCACACATCCGTGCCGATGGTGTCGATCGCCACGGAGGCGGTGAAGTCGCCGGACCAGCCGCCGTTCCAGCAGCCATCGACCGGGTTGGCGTCGGCGTTGCCGTCGTAGCAGTCCTCGTTGTTAGGGACCAGGGACGAGCCCGGCTCGCAGGCCATCACCGGGCTGTCCGGATCGCCGAAGCCGTCGCCGTCGGCGTCGCTGTAGAAGGTGCTCATCGAGGAGAGCGCGGTGCTGTCGTCTTCGTCATTGATGAGCCCGTCGCAGTCCTCGTCGGTGTTTCCGCCGTCGCATTCCTCTTCAGCGTCCGGATTGACCGCGCTGTTGGTGTCGTCGCAGTCGGCGTCATTGTCCGACCAGCCCTCTCCCGCCTCGCAGACATTCTCGCCCTCGCTCGCACCAAAGCCGTCGCCGTCGTCGTCGGGGTACCAGACGTCTCCGTCGGTGAGGCTCTCGTCGTCGTCGTCGATGAGGTCGTCACAGTCGTTGTCGATGCCGTCGCAGATCTCCTCTGCGTCCGGGTTGATCGCTGCGTCGGTGTCGTCGCAGTCGGTGTCGGTCTCGAAGCCGTCGTCGTCCGCGTCGAGGTCTTCCAGTGTGCTGGTGTCGTCCGTGGGGGTGGTGTCGACCACCGAGCCGGTGTCATCTTCTTCGGACTTGTCGCCACAGCCGGCCACAAGCAGCGCCAGAACAACCAGGACACCATGGGTCCGGAACATCGTATGTCTCATCTCGCCTCCGTCTGGCAGGATTCTGTCACAACAACGACTCTCTCCTTAAGGAAAGCCTGATCCGTTTCACGAGTTGTATGCATACACATGCAAGGGGGAAAACATGACGGTTCAGGAGAAGAAGGAGCGGTGGGATCGAAAGCACGCCAGCGGGGGGAGCCTGCCTGGGTCGTCTCTGGAATGATCAGCGGAGCCCTGATGGGCCTGGCCATCGTCCGGCTCTAAGGTAGACAATTAACGCTTCCTAAGCGCGATCATCAGCGCGCCCTCCAGCAGGGCGTCCGGCAGACCGAGGTGCATGGTCATCGGACCGCTGTGGCCGATCTCCCGGGCCGCCTGCTTGAGGGTGCTGGGGATGTCGAGCAGCTTGCCGGCCGCGACTTTCTTGCCCATCTTGCCGCGACGCCCGCCCAGCAGGCGCGCCGCCTCGCGCATGAGGCATGGCCCCCATGGAAACGGCTCCTCCGCCTCGTCTGGGTCGGCCCACTTCTGGGCGAAGCACAGCGCACGCCGAAGTGCCACTCTGCGAATTCGACCACCGTCTGCTGCTCGGAAGGCTCACTGCCCGCACCACGCACCGCCGACGTCCAGCAAGTGCTGTAGAAAAGAGCAACCCGGGTGAGACGGTGGGTAGGCAGAATAAGCAGTGTTTCTGGCCAGTGCTCCCCGTCCGAAGCCGTACTGGTGGGGGTTGTCGGGTAGCAAAATGGCTCCCCGCTCTGCAAGGGCTCTGCTCGCGCTTCTCAAGCCGGTCTAATACTGTCCTAATACCAGCCTGAAAAAAGAGCTATCGGCTGAGCTCGGTGAGCTGCGGAAGCACCGAGAGCGCAGCGACGTCCTTGAAGCGGAGGCACCACCCGATGTTGAGATGGCGCGGCGTGGCGATGGGCTGAAGCACGCGGAGATCGCGATTGGTGTTGGGGTAGTGGCCCAGGTTGAGGCGGGTAAGCCGAACAAGATTCAGTAGACGCCCGGCGCCACTACAACCTCCCAGGTCCCTCCCTGGTCTTCGCTGACCACGATGCCATCACCTGTGGCGACCCAGATGTCGGGGCCCAACTTGAGGTCCTTCAGCCAATCGCCCTCGTACTCATAGACCGTGGTCCAGGTCACAAGGTCCTCGCTGCTAACCACTTTGGAATCCTGGACCCCGTACCAGACGTCCCTCAGCCGCCTCACGGCACTGATTGGGAATGCTTCCGCAAGCTCTTTGCTGGTCCATGACACCCCGTCAGGCGAGCGCAAGAGGTAGTGCCGGACGTAGGAGCCGTAGTAGTCGTAGAAATCATCCAATCCCGTGCCGATGAACTCCTCACCGGTCCAGACAACGCTTTCAGTATTGACCTCCCCGAGTCCCAGGTCTGTCTGGAGGTGCGTCGAGGTCCAGGTCGCCCCGTCAGCGGACTGCCAGAATTCGAAGCCGGCGTTGAAGACAAATCCATCTCCATACACCAGGTTTGAGGAATAGTTCTCGATCTCCTCTCCCACAACCTCCCAGGTCCTCCCGTCGCTTGAGCGGTGATAGCTTCCCCGCCAATGGACCACACCAGCCGCCACCACAACCCCAGCACCGCTCTCCAGCTGGGTGACCTGCCCCGGCAGCGTGGCCACCGCTTCCCAGCTGGTGCCATCCGCGCTTGAGAGAAGCACGCTCCCCTTGTCGGCCTCCGTGTCCTCCACGCTGACCAGCCAGTTCCCATCGAAGCGCGTGACATCCCACGCAAAGACCCAGTCATCCAGGCGGTGGACGACCTCCCAGTCGTGCCCGTCCGGAGAGTGGAATATTAAACCAGGGATATCCGTATACTCGTATGTCTCCGGGTTGATAGACCAGCCCGCCCCAACAGCCAGCCAGCTCCCATCCTCTGCACGCGCCACGGACCTCAGGCTCGTGTATGCGGTCAGCTCCGGGCCCGTGTCCTGGTTGGTGTCGGGGCCATCGGCAGCGGGGCCCGTGTCCTGGTTGGTGCCGGGGCCATCGGCAGCGGGGCCGTCTTCCTGCGTATCGGTCCCGCACCCACCCTCGAATACAACGCCCGCGAACAGGCTCACGGCCACGAGCCAGGCAGGTGATACAGAGCGGCGACTCGAAGTCATGGAGGCTCCTACTAGGGATGAGGGACCATAGCAAGTATCGCACCGGCACAACTCACGGACCTCGGCGGGTGCTGACAGGCCTTCGGGCTCTGTCCATACCGAGACGATGAAGGTGTCGAGTTGATCGGACACTTCGGGTGAAAATGGGGCCACCCGACCACTAAACCTTCGAAAACCCAGCAGTCGGGCGGAAGAGGCCCCATGGAAGACTACCTCGATTTCGTTTCCCCCTCCCGACTCAGTCCCGCTCGACGGCTTCGCCTCGTCGTTCTCCTCGAGGCACCAGTCATCGCGGTGGACAGTCTATCCCGCTTGACTGGTGCTCTTTGTCTGAAAAGGGGGTTTCACCCCCAAGCCCCCCGCTTCGCGCAAGCAGCCTCTCAAAGAGACTGTCCGCCAGAAGGGGACAATATGACTGGTGCCCTCCTCGACACCCGGGATGAGCAGACCTCCGTCAGAGAGATCGCCGAAGAGCACGGCATCAGTCGAGGACATCTCTACCTCCTCAGACAACGCGCACTCACCGCACTACAAGAGCGGACCCCGGGACTTGACCCGCTGAAAAATTTGCAAGAACGCCTGCGAACACAGGTTGATGGACTGGAGGCAGAGCCTGGTCGCTCCCGGAGCTCAGCGACCTCTTCCCCTGGCTGACCGCTCCGCCTGCTCGCCTCCTGTACCACCGGGTTCTTCAGGCTGCGCTCGACTTCACCCTGATCAATGAGCAGCGGGACCGCGCCTTGATTGCCGCAGCCGTCCTCGCGCTGGTCCTCCCACATCGCCTCGGCCTCTTCGGCGTACAGCGTCAGAGCGGGCGCGGAGGCGCTGAGAGCGGCCCTGACAAAAAAGCCGCTTGAACGACTTACCCGCCGCTTCTATAGCGAGGTGGATTCACGCCACCCCGCTGGCCAATCTGCCCGGGTGCGGATGCGTCCCTCACCGTATTGAGGGTGGCGCACCGCGTCCCGGGCAGGCAGGCCCCTCAGACCGAGGAGCCTGCCAATTGTTGGTCTACAGACAGGTCGCGCTGGAGCCCTGACCGGTGTTGGTGGTTGTACCGGACCAGCCGGCCGTGTTCAGGTCGTCGAAGAGGTTGTCGACCTCACACTCGGGGTACGCCGAGTTGTAGGTCATGGTGAACGAGCTGCCTGCATCCGTCATCGAGGACAGGTCAAGCTCAGTGAGGTCGTAGTTGTAGGAGATTGTCGTGTATGAATCGACAGTCTCAAGTCCGCTGAGAACGATGGTTTCGAGCAAGTCGTTGCTGTAGATGTACAGGTAGGAACCCACACTCGACAGGGAGGTGGACTCCAACTCCACCAGCTGGTCGTTCTGGTTCACATCGAAGTAACCATTCACCGTCTGGAGACTGGAGGTGTCAATGAGCGTGAGGTTGTCGTTGTCGTAGATGTACAGGTTGCCCAGGATGCGCTCCACGTTGGACACATCCAGGGTCTCCAGGTCTGCATTGCCGTAGATCTGCAGGTACGAGCCAATTTCGGTGAGACCGGACAGGTCGACGTTCACGAAGAACGGGTTGTAGTACATGGAAATGTAGCTCCCCACCTCGGTGAGGTTCTGCGTCGGGAGGTCGGTCAACACGTCGTTGTCGTAGATGTACAGGTAGGAGTCGATGGTCTCCAGCTCTGCATTGCCGTAGAGGTAGAGGTAGCCCGGGATGGTGGTGAGCTGTCCGAGATCAGCCCAGGTCATGTCGTCGTTGTCGTAGATCTGGATACCGCCACCGACGTTCTCAAGCGCAGAGAGGTCCAGCCCGGTCAGCCCGGTGTTGTAGTTGACGTTAATGTAATTTTCGATCTCAGTGAGTCCGGAGAAGTCCAGATCCTGAATCAGCTGGTCGTGGTAGGAGAAGATGAGGTAGCCGTTGATCCACTCGACCGAAGTGGGTAAGAAAAACAAGCAGCGTTTTTCGGCTCTTGGCCTCGTCCGAAGGCGTGGTGGCGGGGTTTTCCGGGCAGCAAAATGGCGCCCAGCTCCCCAGGCACCCCGCTCGCGCTTTTCAAGCCGGTCTAATACTGCCCGTATCCCAGCCTGAAAACATAGCTATCGCCGACCCTGACTGAGGTTCAGCGTCACTCGATGCCAGGTGCTTAGCAGAGGTTGTCGCGCTGCTCGATGCCAGATGAATACCCCTCCAACCCTTGCATCACCGATGCTCGCAGCGCTGCTTGTTGCCAGCGGCTGTGTCGGGCTGGACTATACGAACACACCCATCGAGGCTCCCGTGCCAACGATCAAGTTTTTGTGAAAGAGAAAGAACTGTCATTGGGCTCCAGGTGTGGTCTGTCCCTACGCCAGATCGATGCGATTATTGAGTAGAGTCGGGTAGATTGGGGAGATCACTCTCCCCGGTCTACCCGACCCATGATGGCCTACTTTCTCCAGCGAGTGCGCTGGTGTAGGCGCTGTGCCAGGCTCAGCGACGACGGCGGTGAGCAGCACCGGCCCCGACGAGGAGGATAAGCCAGCCCACCGGAGCTACGCGGCTGGTCGCACAGCCACAACCAGTGCTGTCCTCAGGGGCGCCATCGTCGCTGCTGTTGTCGCTCTCCCCTGTCCCAGTGTCTCCATCCGGATCACCGCTGTCTTCCTCCACGCGACCGGTGAAGAAGGCATACACAGCCCCACTCCCGTCGCCGTGAGTGTCCTCTCCGGTGGCGCCAACGATGACATCGTCATAGCCGTCACCGTCGATGTCTCCGGCTCCGGCTCCGACTCCAAAGCGGTCACCTGGCATCTGATCAGAAGCTCTGAACTGGTCGAAGACGGCGTGAGAGACGCCCGTGCTGGTGCCATAGAAGATATAGGTTGAGCCTATGCCGTTGTCGCTGTAGTCTACGACCCCGATGATCAGCTCCCCATAGCCATCACCGTTCAGGTCTCCCGCTCCAGTGCCTGAAGACAAGTCCGGTACGTTTAGCGTGTTTTCAGGTGTCAGGGAGATGCCGGTGATGGCACCGTAGTGCACAGAGGCTCCGTCCGACGATCTGATCAGCACATCGTCATAGCCATCACCGTTGACATCACCCGCTCCAGAGACCGCCACTCTCTCAGGAGTGGTGAGTGTGTCCCGGGAGTCGGGTGTGACACCGGTGCTGGAGCCGTAATACACGTACACCGTCGTGACATCGTAGGTGTCACTGCCCTCGTAAATGGCCTCTCTGGTTTCAATGATGACATCGTCATAGCCATCACCATTGACATCACCCGCACTGGCAACCCAATTGCAGGTGTAGCTCACGCCCAGGTCAATGAACCGGGATTCGGAGGCGAGGGAGATTCCGGTGCTGGAGCCGTAGTACACGTATGCAGAGGCAAAATAGGCTGCGACGATGACATCGTCATAGCCATCACCGTTGACATCACCCGCACCGGCAACCGACGAACCAAACAGATCGAACTGCTCACCATCGGACGCTACGAGCTTGTCTTCGGAAGCAGCGGAGATGCCGGTGCTGGAGCCGTAGTACACATACGCCGAGCCGATCCTATCGTCCGGGTATCCGTATGCACTGACGATGACATCGTCAGTGCCGTCACCGTTGACATCACCCGCTCCAGCGACCGTGAAGCCAAAGAGATCCCCCGGCTCACCATCGGACGCTACGAGCTTGTCTTCGGAAGCAGCGGAGATGCCGGTGCTGGAGCCGTAGTACACATACGCCGAGCCGTACCGGGTGTGGTGGCTGCTCGTCCCGACGATGACATCATCATATCCATCCCCATTGACATCACCGGCTCCAGAGACCGATCCACCAAACCGTTCAAATTCCGCAGCATCGGAGGCCATAATCTTGGTCTCTATGAGGGGTACAACCGGAGCGCTGGTGATCGGATGGTGGGCGCTTCTGGCCTGGGACCAGGGCGAGGTGAGGTGCTCAGGAGCAGCACCGTCGACGGTCTGTGGTACACCGCAGGCGGTCAGCAGGCTCAGGATGGTAGACATGAGCGCCCTCTGGGTGGGGGTGAGCAGATTCTCCTGCTTATCCTCGGCGTGGCATACGTGTTCGGCTTAGCCTAAAGTGTGCATCCAGACTGGATTGAGTGTGCTTTCGGGCTAGCGACAGCGGGGTTTACTCTTAGGAAGTGGTGTCTTGTACCACTCCTTCCCAAGAGGCCCCCGATGGGTCGAAGTAGTACCTCACGCCGCGGCTCGGCCCCGACCATCCTCATCAATGATCCGACGCTGACGGCGTTCGCCGGAGCCGTCCCCCTCATTCGCTTCCTCTCCCAAAAGCTCGACATCCTCAAACGCCTCTCGACACTCTTCAAATTCGACGATGTTCGCCGAATTTACCCTCGCCACATCATCCTGTTCGCCTTCATGGTCGGCTCTCTCCTGGGCGTCCACAGACTCGCTCACCTCGAAGCCCTCCGAGGCGACCCCGTACTCCTCAAATTCCTCCGACTCCCCCGATGGCCCGTTCGAAAGGTCTTCTCAAGCGCTCTTGCCACGCTCAGTGATCGAGGGCGAGACCGACTGTGCGACCTCATCGCCGATGTGGGGCTGGAGCCGGTGAAGAACCTGGCGAGCGCGGTCATGGATGTCGGCGGGTAAGAAAAACAAGCAGCGTTTTTCGGCTCCAGGCCTCATCTGAAGGCTTGCTCCACAACGGTTGACCCGTCCACCGGGTGGTTGCGGGGCTTTCCGGGTAGGAAAATGTCACCCCGCTCAACGAACTCCAGCTCTGCAAGGGCTCTACGAGCTCTACGCTCTGCTCACGCTTTTCAAGCCGATCTAATACTGTCCGTAACATGGCCTGAAAACATAGCTATCGCCGCCCCTGGCAGAGGTTGTCGCGCTGCTCGATGCTAGGTGCTCCACACCGGGTGCTTACCCCTGCAATCCCGTTGTGGAGCAACCGTTGTGGAGCAACCGTTGTGGAGCAATTCCAGTCCGATGGATTCAAGGCGTGGACGCCGTTGAGCGAAAGGCTTCGTTGGGCAAAGAAGTCCGCTGGTGAGCCACGGGCCGGAGCAAACGCGATCACGTTTGCCACCCGACTCATTCGCATCAACTCCCCATTCCACGAGTGCCCGCTCTAGCGGCTCCATCTCCGCTGCGCTTCGCCAGCACTCACCGGATCGGCACCCCGGTGTGGAGCACTGATCAACCAACCAGATTCGAGCGCCACAGGCCGGACACGACAACACATCCCGGCCAAATACCCGGTACAGCAGGTCCTCCCACCTGGAGCTTCGACACCTACTTTGGCGGTTAGGCCGTCACGCGGTCCGTTGCTCTACTGCACCCGAAGTCGGTGAAGCCCACCCGGCTGATCTCTTCGGGGCCGATTCGGAGGTCGTCGACCACACCAGACGTTGTGGTCGACGTTTCCGAACGGCTCGGGGTCGGTGCGCGCTCCATTTTGCTCTCAGAGCAGCGCTTCGCTCGTAGGCATGACAAGCGTATTCCCGAGGGCCTTCGGAAGGGGGCTCCGAATTCCGCTGGTTTGACCAATCCGATGGAGTTTTCGCGGACTATGGCCGTCAGGTCCCCGTCGAGAGCAACACCATGATGTTGGTGTACTGCCCGTCACCGTAGAAGGTCCGGAACCACGTGGGGAGCCAGACGAGGAACGCGGCGTAGTCGGGCTGCTTGAAGACACCGGCGTTGGGGTCGAGGAACTGGACCTCTGCATCGAAGGCAGAGATCTTGACGATCGTCGCGTGGCCGCCCTCGTCACCGGTCATGTTGATGTTGAAGAAGGTCTTCGGCCCCAGATCACCCTCGTTGGGATCGATCTGGCTCTTGAGACCCGCGGCGATGTTGTCCGGAGTGATGCCGCCGAGGTTCTCGACAGCGCGCATCTTCAGCTTCATCTCATCGACCTTCTTCGGCGGGGCGATGGTGAACAGGACGGCGATGTTCGACATCAGCTCCGCGCTCTTCTTTCCGATCGCGATCTGCTCCTCGATGGCGTCCAACTTCTGCTTGTTCAGCAAAGCGATCTGTTCCCTCTTGGCCTGGATCTGCTCCTCGCTCCCGGAGGGCAGGAACTTCGTCATGAACAGATCACTGTCCACAATCCGGATGGTGCGGCTCAGCTGCTCGAACTGCTGGCTGAGCCGTACGGTCTCCTGGGTGACCTGATCGACCTTGCTGCTCTGCTTTCCGGCGCTCAGCTCACGCCGCTGCAGCGCCCCGACCATCCCCTCGATCTTCGCGAGCTTCCCATGCGCCTCCTCAGAGAGGGGTCGCGGCAGCCCGCCCTCCGGGCCCTTGATGTCCTGCGCCTTCTCCTTGAACAGATCGAGCTTCTCCTGCTGCTCTTCGGTGAACCGGATCGTCGAGGTGTGCAGATCGTGCAGCGACTGGAGGACGAGGTGCTTCTCAGAGATGCCGACCTTTCCGGTGTCGTCGCGCAGCGCCTCAATGTCGCCGCCCGACGAGGCCCAGTCCAGGCACATCGCGATGCACACGCCCTCGCTGCTGATCTGGCTGAGCAGGGGGGAGCGGTCTCCGTCCCGGGTGTAGAGCGCCTGGTCGAACTGCTCGACCAGACCGTCGCCCTGGGTGTCGTAGAACCGCTTCTGCGCCTCGGCCTTCACCACGAGCTTCTCGTAGGACTCGATCTCTGCGAGCTTGGTGCCGTCGAGGGTGGTGGAGAGGGAGTGCTCAGCAGCAGAGATGAGCGCCCAGATCTTTTCGAAGGTGACCTCGCCGCCGTCGAAGGCGTCATCGGGGTTGCCCTTCAGCAGCTCCTTGAAGGAGTGCTGGAGGTCGATGAAGTCCATCGACGTCTTCCACAGCAGCTCAGACCCCAGATCCTCTTCAAGCGGATCCTTCTTGAGGTGGGCGAACGCCGCGCCGCGGACGTTGAGTGCCTGCACCCGGGCGCTGTACGTCAGCTTGACCTGCAGGGCGACCGGATCGACCTTCTCGGTCTTGAGCTGCTGGACCACTGCCATGATCTGCTTCATGGTGGCCCGATCTTCAGTCGTCTTCAGCCCGATGACCTTGAGCCGGGCCTCCTCGGCCTTGTCCTTGAGCCACTGCTCCGGGCTCTCCAGGGTGGACAGGTCTACCTTCGCCACCTCTTCCTCGACGCCGGTCAGGACCGCGTCTCGGATCTCTGAGCGCGACAGGCCGCCCAGGTCGAGCAGGCCGAGCAGCTGCCCCTCCGGGCCATCCCCGTACAGGTTCTCCTCTGGTGCAGAGGAACCGGCGAGGACATCAGTCACCTGGCCGCTGAACACCCGCTGGGGCTCGACGGCGGTGTTCACGGCCTCATCGGCCTCTTCGATCTCGGTCTGGATGCTCTTGAGGGCCGAGGTCTCTTCGATGTGCTCCGTCAGGCTGCTGCGCTTGCTCTCCGCCTGCTCCTCCAGATCGTCGATCTCGTTGGCCAGGTCGAAGGCCGCCTGCCGCTTCACCTTCGCCGCCTCGCGCTTTTCGGTGAGCGTCTCCAGAAGCTTCATGCGCTCTTCAGCGAAGGTAAAGCCGTTCTCTCCCGCCTGCTCCAGCGAGGTCTGCTCCTTCTGCCGGGCGACGCCCAGCTTCTCCATCAGGCGGGCGAACTTCGCCTTCTTGCCCTCGGAGAGATCGGGAGCGACCCCGCCGATAATCAGCGCCATTCCGCCGAATTCCGTGCGGATCTGCTCCTCCAGCTTCGCCGCCTCCTCGGCAGCCTGGATCGCGTCCATCGAGTGGGTGGAGGCGAACTCCAGCAGTTTGGGATCCTGGAGGCCGATCCCGCTCTGCATCGCCGCCTTGAGCATGCCGGCGCCGAACTTGGAGCGCATCTCGGCCTCGATCTGCGCGATCTCCTCCTCCAGATCGGCGGCCTCCACGTCGGCAGCGAGCATCGCCTCGGCCTTCTCGTCGGCCTGCTCCTCCAGCGCCGCCGCAGCCTTGTTGAGGGTGTCGGCGGTGGAGTCCTCGGCGATGGCCTCCTGCAGCTTCTTCTCGGCGGCGCTCAGCTCGTCGAGCTTGCCGCTGACGGTCTGCTGCGAGACGGGGAGGTCGACCTCTTCGATGAGCCGAGGCAGCCCCTCGGGCGGCTTCATCACCACCGCGCCCTTCAGCGGCGGGACCTTGGGAGCGAAGAACGAGCGCAGGTGCTTCTGCAGCTTCTTGTCGGGGTTCTTGGTGACGAACTCCAGGGTGTTCGTCTCTTTGTTTCGCGACACCGTGCCGATGATCAGCTTCTTGACCTTCGCCGACTTGCGCAGCTTCGTCATCTCCGACGCAGGGATGCGCTTCTTGGAGACCTGGAGGTGGGGATCGCCGCTCTTGTCCGAGGGACAGTACAGGAAGGCGTAGGGCTTTGCGGAGGCGCCAGCCTTGAGGAGCGAGCGGGTCAGCGTCTTTGCGACAGTGGGATCGAGGGCCATGGAGATCTCCAGAGAAGTGGGGCTGCGTCAGTGAAGGAAGGACCAGGCGTCGGCGTCGCGCCGGCGGTCGATGATCTCGCCGCTGGCGTTCTTGACCACCATGCGGGCACCGCCCAGGGCGCGCAGCCCAGGCCAGGCTCCGTGGTGAGCCTGCACCCAGCCAGCCAGCGCGGCGACAAAGCCGGGGAAGGTCTTGCGCGCTTGGAAGAGGGGGAAGCCCTTCTTCGAGCGGGTCAGCCGGCCGCGCACGGTGCGGGCGCCGTCGTGATCGTTGCCCTGGACCAGCGCCTTGAGGGCGGCGTTGTCTGCGGCCAGAAGCAGCATGGAGCCGCCCGCACCGCCATCGGCGAACCAGAAAGCGACCGGCGCCTCCCCCAGCGCATCCAGGACGCCGACCTGCGCGGAGAGGTCCACTCCGCTGGCGGTGTCGCTCTGCTCGACGACGACCTCGCGGAAGCCGGCGCAGGGGTAGCCGATCAGCTCGATGATCGACGAGGTCATGCCGACCACCGGCTCGCCGCTGGTGTGGAAGATCAGCTGGCGGTTGCCCTCGCTGAACGAGACCTCGCCTGTGGCAAGCTCGGCGTGCCCCTTGCGACGGAGGGCCACCACACGGGCCGCGCTCATCCGAGCCGCGCTCAGCTCCAGCGCCGGCATGCCGACGTCCCAGGGGGAGCCGTAGACAAACGCATAGGGGCTGCCAGACAGGCTCAGACGGACCAGATCGCGCTTGAGCGTCTCAGTTGTGTATGGGGCAGCAGAGGTCACGATGTGGCTCCGTTCAGATCAGGGTTCGGGATGGTGATGGCGAGCAGGGGTCTTATGTACCCGGCTGAAGAGACCATGTTGCTTTGTGGCTCAATAAGCGTTCTGGGGTCTTGCGACGATCGCCTCGATGAGAGCGTGTAGGACGGCCTTTCCGCGTCGTCGCTGGTTGTGAATGAACTGGAAGAATGCAATGGTTGCGGGCAGGAACCTCTGTGAGATTCCTCGGTGAGGTCTGAGCCAGCTTCTCAGCAGTGACCAGAGTCCTTCGATGGTGTTGACGTGGACCTCATGGAAGCCGTCGCCATCCTCATCTCGGGCGTACTCCCCACGACCTTGATTGACGGTGTTGTGCTCATACCCCCACCGACTCAGGCGACCGTAGATCGCGTATTCATCGGTGTACACAGTGCTTCCGGGGGCGATGTGGGTGGTGATGATGGGTTGGATGGTCTTGATCTGCACATTGGGCAACATCTTCAACACCACGCTGCATGAGCACACATATCATGACCCATACCGACAGAGCCGCCAGCAAAATGCTATGGTAAATAGCTTTCATCCATAGTTATAGAAATGACTGGGTAGGGAATGGAGAAGACCCCAGAGCACCTATTGAGCCTTCATGAATTGAACGCTCCCCGTTGCTGCACAACGCGGGTGACCGTGGAAAGAACGGCACCAGTCAGGAGAACTGCAATTCGTGGACAGTTCAAACAGACCGCCCTGCCCATCAGAATTGTCCGTGAATTGCAGCGCGGGTAGGCCAAACAAGCAGGGTTTTTCGGCTCTTGGCCTCGTCCGAAGCCGTGGTTGTGGGCAGTCTCGGGCAGCAAAATGTCCCCCCGCTCTGCAAGAAGATGTAGCGTGAGCCTACAGGTGCCTTTCAATGGCTTGAAGCACCGCGTGGTCATCCGGCGGCTGGATTTCGTGGATCAGCACCCACGTGTAAATGCTGCGGACACCGAAACCGACATGAATTGGTGTTCGTGGTTTGGGTCAGAACGCACCCTGGTCAGGACGCACCCTGGTCAGGACGCACCCTGGTCAGGACGCACCCTGGTCAGGACGAAAACTGGTCAGGACGAAAACTGATCGCAGTATGAAGGTTGATAGCGGATTTCACCACCCCAACCGCAATCCTCGGTGTAACCCTGTTCTTCACAGGTTTCTCCCGAGTGAAACGAGTAAAACTCAGGATATTCCTCTTCGCCACAGTTTTCCGAGTCCTTCTCCAAACAAGTGAAAGCACCAAACATACCGCTGTCACCGATTTCTTCACTATAAGTTAGACAGGCTCCGCTCTGTTCACTTTTTCCGTTGCAGGCAGCCAGAAAGGGAAGGACTATCCATATGCGCATCATGATTCGCTCCAGCCATACAGGCGTTTATACCTATAACCTACCTTCCGCACCTCCTGCTTAGTGCATAAATAGATTTGATCTCCATGGGCAGGAGGTTGACGATCTTGTCGTGTAGCTCGTTGAAGTTGAGGATCTGTCGCTGGCTTCCCTCTCCGATATCGATGGAGAGGATGTCGATTCCTTCGAAGACCTGGAAGACGCGCCTCATGGTGATGCGCTGCGTGGGCTTGCCCTTCTGATCCGGCAGCGTCTCGTTGTTGTCGGCCAGGGCATCCCGGAGGGCCTTCTCAGCGAGGCTGTAGACCAGCAGGCCCAGGGTCATCACCATCATGAGGGCCATGATGCGTTCGGGCTTCTTCAGGTAGACGGCATCTGCGAAGAACAGGGGGTCTTTGAGGAATCGAAAGCCCCGCTCCACCGCGCCGCCCTGGCTTCGGTACAGCGCGACCAGCTCCGACGATGGCTGCTTCTCTGTGTCCAGCTCGTTCGTCGCGATGACATACATCCCCAGCTTCTTCGTGGGTAAGAAAAACAAGCAGCGTTTTTCGGCTCTTGGCCTCGTCCGAAGGCGTGGTGGCGGGGTTTTCCGGGTAGGAAAATGGCCCCCGGCTCAACGAGCTCCAGTTCTGCAAGGCCTCTACGAGCTCTACGCTCTGCTCGCGCTTCTCAAGCCGGTCTAATACTGTCCTCATACCAGCCTGAAAACAGAGCTATCGCTGACTCTGACTGAGGTTGCAGCGAGCCTGGCCGTGCAGCAGCTCTCAGATGGCCCGGTTCTGCTGATTCCGAGTGCCTCTTCTCGCAAGGAGCTGTCTGAGCACGGACGCACCGGCATGGTCTGGCTGGAGGCCGATCGACCGATGACCCGCCAGATCGTCCAGGCCGTGCAAGCGCTCTCAGGACTTGGGGAGCCCGCTGCGGTGATCGAGGGGCTGGAGGCGCTAGAGGAGCCGGTGGAAGACGAAGCCCCCGATGCCCTGCTCGTCGAGCTTCGCCAGAGCATCCCGTGCCGGGTTGTCGTGCTTGTGCGTGAGGGCACTGTGCTTCAGGAACCACCGACGTGTGTCTTTACGCTGAGCGAGGGGAACCTCGTAGGGACCGCCGGGTGCTTTGAGCGCAGTGATTCAGGCTGGACGTGTCTGCCAGCGCGGTGAGCGAGCCTCGGCTCAGCTGAACTGGCACTCGAAGTGCATCGCCTGTTTCTCTGCATGGTAGAAGCCGTAGATGGTCCCATTGGCGTACCAGCACTCCATCTGGCCGACGAAGATATAGTCGGGTCCAGGGTTTTCGTCGGATTGAACCCAGCGCGGCTCTCCACCGATCTGAAACCAGATGCCCGCCGCCCTTTCGTCTACACGCTCCACCTCGACCAGCGCCGCCTCGGCCACCGGCGCGATGTTCGCGAACTGCTCCACACCGCCCTCAAAGGGCTCGGCCCACTCGAGCGCGTCTCCATGCTCGGTGTCCTGGCTCCAGGTGCCGTCAGCGGCCTGTGTGAAGGTCAGTGACTCGTTGATGAAGTAGCTGATGAACGGCACCTTTCGCCCGGCAAGCGCCGGATCGACCACGCCCAGGTCAATCAGGGCCAGCGCCTGGACCTTGCTGCGATCGGCTGTCGGCAGGGTTGCTTCAGGGCTTGGACGGACCGCGTGCAGACCGCCGACACTGGCTTGGAGGATGTGAGGCACGGAGACTCCTGTGGGTCGCTGAGTATATCAGGCCATCCCTGACACATTGCGGCATCGACACGACATCCACGCCGCAATGCTCCCCGTCTTCGATGTGTAGTGCGCACATGTTCACTGAGCTGCACATCAGCCTGATCCTGTGGCGCTGGGCATGGTGGGTTCCTCGGCTCTATCCACGAGATATCTCGGATGATCGCGCCACAAAACTGCAACAGGAAGTGAACTTCTCTGTCATAGAGTTCCAGGAACTGCCAACTGATTGTGCCTGATAATCAGCCTGTTAAGTTAGCTTTCTGTACTCAGTGGTGGGAGCGGAGGGATGGAAGTGGGTAGGCAGAATAAGCAGTGTTTCTGGCCAGTGCGCCCCGTCCGAAGCCGTACTGGTGGGGGTTGTCGGGTAGCAAAATGGCTCCCCGCTCTGCAAGGGCTCTGCTCGCGCTTTTCAAGCCGGTCTAATACTGTCCTCATACCAGCCTGAAAACAGAGCTATCGCTGACTCTGACTGAGGTTCAGCGTCACTCGATGCCAGGTGCGACCCCTCCAATCCGTACGTGGTCGCCCTGGCCCCCTGTCGAAGAGCCCAGGGTGATGTGATGGTGAGTCATCCCCCCCGGAGGCTCGGATCCCTTGCGTCTTTCGTCCCGCTCAGCTCCGCGCGTTCGCCTCATCGT
>JBLHNG010000039.1:0-23273 GCA_047621685.1 Myxococcota bacterium
GACATCCTCCAGATCGAGGAATCCACCTGGGTTGTGGTGGAGGGCATCACGTTTCGGGGAAGCTCAGACTGGACTGACGACAGCCAGAACCACCGCGGCATCCAGATCACCAACTCCAGCCACGTCACCCTCTCCGGGGTGACCGTCATGCAGACCGGCGACACCTCCCTGTACCTGTCAGGGACCAACGCCGACATCACGGTGGAGGACAGCCACTTCCACTCCACCCTCGATGGATATGGGATCTACGTCGGCTGTTACGACGCCTCCTGCTGGACCTCAAGCAGCCGGTTTGCCAACAACTGGATCCACAGCATCGGCGGCGAGGACTCCTGGTCGGTCTACCTCGCGCATGGCTCTCAGGGCATCAACCTGTCCGACAACGTAATCTATGGATCTGCCGGTTACGGCGTATATATGGGGTCAACGGAGTACGGCGACCGCAACGTGTTTGAGGGCAACGCGGTCTGGGGGCTGTCGGGCATCGGGCTGTATGTTCAGGGCGCGGCCCGGATTCGTAACAACATCCTGTTCAACATCGACGGCACCGGCATCTACAGCCGGGATGCCGAGCGGGGCACCCACTCCGACATCATCCTCAGCTTCAACACGGTTGCTCAGACGACGGGCTGGGCTGTGGATGTCGAGGACTGGTACGAGCAGCTCGGGATGGTGATGGCCAACAACGCCATCTGCAACCCCACCGGGTACGGGCTGGCCTATGAGATGCCGGTCATCGACACCGCGAGTCCTGCCAGCGACAACGTCATCACCGGGAACCTGGCGTGTGGGTTGGTCGAGGGGCTTGATGAGTTCCCTGATGCCTTTGAGCCTGGTGCTGGTTTTGCTGACTTCGTGGATGTGGAGAGCTGGGACTTCTACCCCGCCTCTTCTGATTCTCTGTTGATTGGCACTGCGAATCCGGCTGGTGAGACGTATGTCCCTGAGGTGGATTTTAATGGGCTCGCGCGGGATGGGGATGCGCCGGAGGTTGGGGCGTATGAGTGGTCGGGGACGGGCAACCCGGGCTGGGCGATTCAGGAGGGCTACAAGGAGCTGGCGGACGATCGCGAGGTGGTCGAGGAGACGGTTGGTGGGGGCTGCTGCCAGGATGAAGGCAGCGGATCTGCGGCGTTGTTTCTGGTGCCGCTGGTTGGTGTTGGCGCGCTGAGGCGTCGTCGGCGACGCCCGTAGAGGTACAGGACGGTCCGTTGAGCTTGCGGACGGTGGCCGCAGCCGGACACCCGCAGAGGATCGCACGTCGGCCCACTCAGCGACCCGTCCTGCAGGCCGCCGAGCGCCGGGTGGTCTCAGGAAGTCAGCTCACCGCACGTCCGCTCAGAAGTCCGCATTCCGAGGCGTCCGCGGCAGCGGGATCACATCGCGAATGTTCTTCATCCCAGTGACCATCATCAGCAGCCGCTCAAACCCAAGCCCAAACCCGGAGTGCGGGACCGTGCCGAACCGGCGAAGGTCAGCGTACCACCAGTAGTCTGCCGGGTTCAGCCCATGGTGCTCAATCCGCGCGAGCAGAACATCCAGCCGAGCCTCACGCTCAGAGCCACCGATGATCTCACCAATCCGAGGCACCAGCACGTCCATCGCGCGCACCGTCTTCTCGTCATCGTTGAGCTTCATATAGAACGCCTTCTCGGCGGGATAGTCCGTGACGATCACCGGCCCCTTGAAGACCTCATCCGTCAGATACTTCTCGTGCTCGGTCTGGAGCATCTTGCCCCAGGTGGTCGGGTACTTGAAGCTCTGGCCGGACTTGTTCAGCACCCCGATGGCGTCGGTGTAGGTGATCCGGGTGAACGGCGTGTCCTTGATGGCGGTCAGGGCATCGATGAGCCCTTTCTCGATCCGCTTGTCAAAGAACGCCAGGTCCTCCTCGCACTCGGTCAGCGCGTGGGTCACACAGTGCTTGATGAATGCCTCGGCGAGATCCGCGTTGCCCTCCAGCTCCAAGAACGCACACTCCGGCTCGATCATCCAGAACTCAGAAGCATGCCGAGCGGTCTGGGAGTTCTCAGCGCGGAAGGTGGGCCCGAACGTGTAGACCCGGCCCATTGAGCAGGCGTAGATCTCAGCCTGGAGCTGACCAGAGACCGTCAGGAACGCCTGACGTCCGAAGAAGTCCTTGTTCCAATCGACCGCTCCGGCGTCCGTCTTCGGGGCATCTCCGACATCCAGGGTGGTCACCTGGAACATCTCGCCAGCACCCTCGGCGTCTGAGGCGGTGATGATCGGGGTCTGGATGTAGAAGAAGTCGTTTCCACGGAAGAAGTCGTGCACCGCCATCGCCATGTGGTGACGGACCCGGGTGACCGCGCCGAAGGTGTTTGTCCGAGGGCGGAGGTGGGCGAGGGTGCGCAGGGTGTCCAGGTTGATGCGCTTGGCCTGCATCGGGTAGCCGTCCATCGACTCGCCCAGGAGGGTGATGCTGGAGGCGACCAGCTCGACCCGCTGGCCCTTCGCCGGGCTCTCAACCAGCTCACCACGCACGGTGATGCTCGCACCGTTACGCACCGTCTTCTTGATCTCGGTGTCGTAGTTTTCGAGGGTATTCTTGGCGATGACCTGGAGGTTATTGAAGCAGGAGCCATCGTTGAGCGCGATGAACGAGAGCCCTGCCTTGCTGTCACGACGTGTCCGGACCCAGCCCGACACCTCGATCGTCTCTCCGACGGCGACTTCATGAAGCACCTGTCGGATTCGCAAACCTTTCATGGTCGATTCCTCGATTGTTCCCCAGGATCCGCCCCGGGGTAGACCCGGTTTAGCCTGTTGGAACCGACCCCGGGAGGATCACTCCTCCAGCTTCATCACCCCGGTCAGCACCAACTCGCCGTCGATGCCCTTGATCTCTCGGGTGACTGCCTTGAGCTTGTGGTCGCCCACCGCAGCGGAGCGGCTGCCGGGCACGACCTGCTTGAGGCTGTCCACGACGGCCTCAAGGATTCGCCCCTCTGCCAGCAAAGCGAGCGGGTCTGCGATTCCTGCACCGCGGCTCTTGTCGCCCTCGACCGCTCGCTCTCCCTCCAGCTCGATCTTCCGCCCTCTCACCCGCATGCGCCCATCGACGGTGTAGTCCCGCCACCAGCCCGGCCCCGACAGCCGCCAGATGCGCAGGTCGAGGGTGAACAGGCTGGCGGCGGCGGTCAGGGCGCGGGGATCGATGGCGACGTCGTGGCTCAGCGTGCCGGCCTCAAACGCCGCACGACGCATGATGGCCAGGGCGGTCTCAGTGGAGGTCCGCAGCTGCCAGTCGCTCTCCAGGGCTTCGTTAGAGGTGGGGATGCTGGTGCCGCCGTTGACATCGGCGAGGGCTTCAAGCCCCAGGCCGGCGGAATCGACCGTGAGGCGCAGGGCACGCAGGGGGAGGACGTCTCCACCAAGGGTGCTGATCCGGAACGCTGGAGCGGCCTCGACGGCGGCCTTTCCCCACTGGCTGAGCTGGCGGCTGACGTCCACGGTGCCGACCTGAGCGGCGCTGACCTTGAGGCGGGACAGCTCGGCGAGCGTCCCCATCACCGCCCAGTCCGTGCCATCGCGCTCGATAGAGACAACGAGATCGCCGCCGATCTTCGCGGTGAACGGCACGCTGCCAGACAGCGGACCAGCCCGCCAGCTCGCCTCTCCCTCAAGCGCCCCCGACAGCGAGAGGCAGTCCGGGCAGCTCCCCCCGGTGGTGACCTTGAGCCGGGTGACATGCGCCCGGGGACGGACGGAAGCGATCGTGCCGATGGGGGTGTCCAGCGACAGCTTCTTCTTCCAGGACAGCAGTCCAGCATCCAGCGCCGCCTGGGAGACCTCCGAGAGGGCCTCAGGGCTGATCCGGATGTGGATGTCACCCTCCCAGCTGTCGGTGCGGGGGAGCGGTGCTGGCTTGAGAACCGCGTTCTTTTCCTGCTCATACAGCTCGTGGATGTTTCCAGCACACCCCATCAGCGCCGCGATAGACCAGAACATCACTACCCCTGATTTTTCAGTTCCTGACTTCACCCTGTGACACCGGGTAACCCGCACATGGGCTTGACCATTCACCCCCTCATTTGCGCGCTGCTGCTGTCCTGTGTGCCAAAGACGGTGCCCCCACTCGAGCCGACGGCCCAGCCTGCTGACGGTCCGGTGGTGACACAGCCGGTGGGCTCGGGGAAGATCGGCATCCAGTTCAGCGCCCAGCCGGAGGGCCTGCTGGTGATCGGAGTTGCGCCGGGCATGGGGGCTGAGGCCGCAGGGCTGGTCTCTGGGGATCTGATCACCGCAGTCGAGGGGGAGTCACTGGCTGGGCTCAGCGGTGGAGATGCCCGGGATCGCATCATGGGCCCGCCGGGGACAAGCGTCGCGGTGACGGTTGCCGGTCCCCTCGGGGTGGCCTCCCGAGCAACCTCCATTGAGCGCAGGCCGCTCATCGATGCGCCGACCCCACAGCGAGCCCGGAAGCCCCCGACGGTGAGCCGCGCCCCAGAGATTCGCGAAGTGCAGGGCGCGCTTCGTCGCAAGGAGGTTCCAGAAGTCGAGGCGGCCCTGGAAGCGATCATTGCAGCGGACTTTGTCGGGGAGTCCGCCGGGCAGATCCTCGCCGGGAGCCTGCGCATCGCCGCCCGGGAGCGGCCAGAGGTCGCCGCACTGGCGGTGGACCGTCTGGAGAAGCTCGACATTGACGACTGGCAGCTCTACCGGGCGCTTGGTGAGACCTTGCTGTCTCTCGATGAGCCGGCACGTGCGGCGAAACACCTGGAGCGCGCGGAGTCTCTGCGAACCCCGGACTACCGTGGGCCAGACGGCGTAGACGGTGACCTCGGCGGGGGCGGGAAGGGACGCCGGATGCTCATCGACGCCAGCGTGAAGGCCGGAGATCGGGGCCGTGCCGCGGAGGTCGCTCGCGCGCTTGGGCGGACCAACAACATCCGCGCCCAGCTCGCCCTGCTCTCCATGGCCCCGCTGCCAGAAGGCGACATCTGGAGCGCGGCACTTCCTCCCGTTCCCGGCTTCGAGGCCGAGCTGCTCACCGGCGAGCCCTGGTCGCTGGAGGCGCAGCGCGGGCAGGTGGTGCTCATCACCTTCTGGGCGACCTGGTGCGGTCCATGCCGCAAGGAGCTTCCGGAGCTGGAGACCCTCTGGGCGACCCGGCAGAACGAGGGCGTGCAGTTCCTGGCGGTGAGCCTCGATGATGCGTCGAAGGCTGCCAAGGTTCCGGAGATGATCGCGTCGATGGGGGTCACCTTTCCGGTCACCCACCGCCCGGACCTCGGCGCAGACTTCGGAGTCGGGCCGATCCCTGCAGTGCGGGTGCTCAACCGCGACGGCGCCCTGCACTATGCGGCGAAGGGCTACTCTGCGGAGGCCATCGAGCGCCTCGACGCGCAGATTCAGTCCGCCCTGGAGGATGCCGGCGGCGGCAAGACCGCGCTGGGGGCTGCCTGGGGCGAGGAGCCAAGCACACTTCGCCACTTCCTGCCAAGCTCCGGTGCCCGTGGCATCTGGGCGTCTGGGAGCCGGAGCGTGCTGGGGGTCGAGGGCGCATCCCCGATGATATTTGAGGGCCTTCCAACCTCTGCGGAAGCCACCGTCGATGGCAGCGCACGGGATGCCGAGCGTCGGGTGGCGTGGCTGGATGGTCCGGTGGCCGCCAACCCCGGCAAGCTGGTCCTGAGGGCCTGGGACGAGACCGGCTTCTCCCGCTGGATGGTCACCACTCCCACCCCGATTGTTGATCTGGCGAGCGCGGGGGATCACCTGTATGTCGCGACCCTGGACGGGCTGCTGGTGCTGGATGGCAAGGGCAACCTCATGGCAAGACACGACGGCGCGTTCCTCGATCTTGCCAGCAGTGCTGATGGGGTGTGGGCCATTGACGGCATGCAGCGGTACTTCATTCCCACCGATGGTGCTCCGCAAGCGCGTGGAGAGGCTGTAGAGGCCACTCGCATCGACGCCAGCGGGGGCATGGCGACCGAGATCGCCGATGACCTTGTCTGTGGTCGGTTCGGTCCAGACGGTGCGCTGCGGACGGTGGTTGTCCGAGAAGACGGCATGATCATCGGACTGAATGCTGCCGGCGCGCCGGGCTTCACCTGGAAGCTCTCCCAGCGCGCCCGGCTGGCAGTGGCGGACCTCGACGGGGATGGCAAAGACGAGCTGCTGGTTTCTCTTCGTCAGCAGGGACTGGCAGTGGTTGATCTGAGCCTGAAGTAAGCTGGTCTCTGAACTTTTGAGAAGGAGTAGACGTGGCCAAGAAAAGCAAAGCCCCAAAGCCCGAGACCAACGATCCGGTCGCCGCGCTCTCTGACAAGAGCATCCATGTGCGATCCGCGGCGGCGCGGGACTTCTCGAAGTTCGGCACGACCGAGCACCTCGCGCTGCTGGTCAAGTCGGCCCATGCCGATCGGTCCCCGGCGGTCCGGCTGGGGTGCGCGGCGGCGGCCAGCGACATCCTCTCCCGATGCCGGCTCCCGCCCGCCAGCGACATCCTCTCCCTCGACGACCGACGGGGGCTGGTGGGTCTGTTTCGCGGCTTCGATCCGGCGGTCAACTCTGGGCTGTTCCCGATCCTCGCCTGCCTCGGTCTGCCCGAGCTGCTCACCCGCATCGCCGCAGGGCTTCGGGATCCCCGCGGAGACGTCCGACTCGGCGGAGCGGTCGGGCTGCTGCGCTATGTCTCCTCTGCGGCGGTCGCAGGGGATGATCTCGTCGAGGCGCGGGTGGTGGCACTGCTGAGCGAGCGGCTGAAGCCCGATGCCCTCGCTGCGATCGCCCAGGTGTGTGCAGCGGTCAACTACACCTCCGCCATCCCCGCCCTGCGCGCCCTCGACCTCCCCGGCACTCAGGGAGAGGCTGTGGCCACGGCGCTGGAGACCTTCGACGGGCTCACCACCCCGCTCCTCGGCGTGTGGTACTCCGACGGCCGCGATGCGGGTGAGGTCAACCCGGAGAGCCCGCAGGGCAAGAGCTTCTCGATCATCAATGCCACCGGTGCCGCGATCCTGGGACCAGACGGCGTCTGGGACTGGGCGCAGGGCTTCCGCGATGATCCGATCCGGCGGATGTACATTCGCAAGGTCGGCGAGCCCACTGCCGGTCCGGCGTTCCAGCGCGAGAGGCGGACCTGGTACATGGCCGGGACGGACCGACTCAAGCTGCTGCTCGAAGAGAACGCCGCTTCTCGCACGATCGACTGGGCGGCGGTGAAGCGCGGGGAGGGGGAGGTCATCCTCCAGACCATCGCTGCGACCATGCGTCCGCTGCTGTCGGATGCCGGCAGCCTGTGGCGGGATCTTGCGCTGATCCTGGCGGCTGGTGGGGACTACGATGGTGCGGTCACGGCGCTGAACGACTCACTGGCAGGCAAGCGCACCCCGCCAGACACCTGGTTCCACCTCGGTGAGGCCCGGGCGGCGGTCGGGGATGATGCAGGTGCTCGGGTGGCCTGGCAGACCTGCCTCGACAAGGCCCGCTCCAAGAAGGCCGACTACGTCAAGCTCTCCCAGAAGCGACTCGGTCAGTGAGCAGCCTGCTCGACACCATCGGCAACACCCCGCTGGTCGAGCTGACCCGAATGGGGGCGCCCAATGGGGTGAGGGTGTACGCCAAGTTGGAGGGACACAACCCCTCGGGCAGCATCAAGGACCGGCTCGCTGCGGCCCTGATCGCGGACCTGGAGGTCCGGCGCGGCCTGAAGCCCGGCGACACCCTGGTGGAAGCCTCCACCGGCAACACCGCCATTGCCCTGGCGATGATCGCACGGCAGAAGGACTACGACCTCAAGGTGGTCGTTCCCCGTGGGGTGGTCCCGATCATCGAGGATGCGCTGACCCTGCTGGGGGTGGACATCATCTGGTGCGAGCCCCGGGCCGGGATGCTCGGCGCCATCGAGCTGACCCACAAGCTGGCCGCTGAGAATGGCTGGCATGTGGTCGGCCAGTTCGACAACCCCGTCAACGTCGAGACCCACGCAAAGACCACCGGAGAGGAGATCATCCACCAGCTTCCCCGGGTCGACGTGGTGGTGGCCGGGATCGGCACCGGCGGCACCCTGATGGGGGTCGGCCGGCGGCTCCGTCAGCGGGATCCCCACCTCAAGCTGATCGGGGTGGAGCCCCGGCTCGGCGAGCAGCTCCAGGGCCTGCGCAGCATCGACGAGGGCTACCATCCGCCGCTGCTGGACCTGTCGCAGCTCAGCGGGCGGTTCCTGGTCGGCAGCGCGACCGCCCTGTCGATGGCCCGGCAGGTGGTGCGCACTGAGGGCATCTTCGCCGGGGTGTCCTCTGGGGCGGCGCTTCATGTCGCGCTGCGGATCGCAGAGCGCATGACGGAGGGCGGTAACATCGTGGTGATGTTCTCCGACGGCGCCTGGAAGTACCTGCCGGTTCGGCCCTGGCAGGACGCCATCAAGGGCAACCCGTGCCTCGACGAGACCCACTGGTGGTAGACGGATGAGCGGAGCAGACGAGCTGGCGGTGTTTGTGAAGGTGGTGGAGGAAGGAAGCTTCACCGCTGCGGCACATGCGCTGTCGATGCCCAAGTCCTCCATCAGTCGGAACATCGCCCGGCTGGAGGATCGCCTGGGGGTCCGCCTGCTGCACCGCACAACCCGCAGTCTCTCCACCACCGAGGCCGGGGTCCGGTTCTACACCCGCTGTGTGCGCATCGTCGCCGACATCGCCGAGGCTGAGGCTTCTCTGGCTGCCAGGCCGACCCCGCGCGGTCCGCTCTCCCTGTCTGCGCCTCCGCTGCTGTCTCCCTGGCTGAGCCCCATCCTCTGTGACTTCCTCACCGCCTGGCCCGAGGTTCAGCTCGCGCTGTCGAGCGATCCGGTGGCGGACCTGGTCATCTCCGAGCAGGTGCCCGACGACGCCCACACCGCCCGCCGCCTGCCTGGCACCGAGCGCGTGCTCTGCGCAAGCCCCGCCTACCTCGCCCGCTGTCTGGCGCCCGCTGCGCCCGATGCGCTCCAAGACCACGCCTGCCTGATGGCTGGTGAGCGCACGGAGGGCACCTGGGCGCTTGGAGATGGGTCGATCGTGCCGGTGAGCGGTCCGCTGGCGTCCTCGGATGCCACCACCCTCACGACCGCCGCGCTCGCCGGGCTCGGCATCGCCTGGCTGCCCCGGGTCGTGATCGCCGAGGCCCTGGCCGGGGGGGGGCTCGTCGAGCTGCTGGCCGCGCACACTCTGGCAGCACCGCCGCTGCTGGTCACCACACTCCGTCCCTCGATCGCAGCAGACACCCTGGTGGATCTTCTCGGCACGCGGCTGTAAGAGGCCCCTCTCAAGAGGAGGGGAGATGCGAGCGGCGATCGAGAAGGCGGAGCGGCTGATCATCAAGCTGGGCACCCGGGTGCTGACCCACGACGACGGCAGTCTGGCGCTCTCCCGGCTGTTCTCAGTGATTGAGGTCGCCGCGAGCTGGCGGCGTGGGGGTCGGGAGGTCCTCATCGTCACCTCCGGGGCGGTGGGGCTGGGGCGGGATGCCCTGGGGTTTGACCAGACCCCGACCGAGCTGTCCGAGCGGCAGGCGTGCGCAGCGGTGGGCCAGAGCCGGCTGATGCGGCTGTACCAGGAGGGCTTCGACCAGCTCTCGGTGCCCTGCGGTCAGGTCCTGCTGACTCAAGGAGACTTCGACGATCGGCTGCGCTGCCTCAACCTCCGGGCCACCCTGCTGACCCTGCTGCGCCGGGGTGTAGTGCCGGTGATCAACGAGAACGACGCTGTCTCCACCGAAGAGCTGGCGTTCATCGAGGGCGAGAGCCGCCCGGTGTTTGGCGACAACGACAAGCTCTCCGCCCTGGTCGCCGCGGAGCTTGGGGCCGACCTGCTGGTCCTGCTGACGGATGTGGAGGGCATCTACGCCCGGGATCCGCGAATCGATCCCTCCGCCCCGCTGCTGCACACCGTGCGCCCCGAAGACACCATCGAGGCCGGTGGTCCGCTGACGGCGGCCAGCCGGGGTGGCATGGCGAGCAAGCTGGAGGCCGCTCAGATCGCCGCCCGGAGCGGCTGCCATGCAGTCATCGCCAGCGGACGGCGGATCGGTGCCCTGGCCGCTGTGCTCGCCGGAGAGGAGGTCGGCAGCTGGCTTCCCGCCGAGGAAGCGCTCGGTGCGCGTCGCCGCTGGATCGCGTTTGCTGCGGCGCCACGGGGTCGGCTGCTGCTCGATGCTGGCGCAGTGCTCGCGCTCAACCAGCGCGGGGCCAGCCTGCTCGCTGCGGGTGTGGTCGGGGTCGAAGGGGTCTTCGCTGCTGGGGATGTGGTCGTGCTGGTCGGGCCGGATGGTGTGGAGGTTGGCCGGGGCGCGGTCGGCTGTGATGCGGACACCGCCCGCCTGTGGTGTGCGGGGAAGCCGCCGGAGGGGGTGCGAAACCACAATGCCCTGGTTCACCGGGATCACATGGTCCTCCAGGGTTAGTCCGAGCGCCTGGAGGAGACCATGGAAGACACCGCCGCCGCTGCCCGAACCGCACAACGCCAGCTCGCCGCTGCCCCCGCAGCCACCCGCTCTGACGCCCTCAAGCGCCTCGCCGGTCTGCTCGACGCGCGTCAGGCCGACATCCTCGCTGCCAATGCCGCCGATCTTGCTGCTGCTGTGGATGAGGACCTCGCAGCCCCGCTCCTGGCCCGCCTCAAGCTCACCCCCGACAAGCTCGCCACGCTCCGGGATGGGGTGCTTGCCCTGGCCAATGGAGACGATCCGATCGGAGATCCGCTGCGGCGGACTCTGCTCGACGACGGGCTGACGCTGACCCAGGTGAAGGCCCCGATCGGGGTGCTGCTGATCATCTTCGAGAGCCGCCCAGACGCGGTCATCCAGATCGGCTCCCTGGCGATGCGGTCGGGCAACGCGGTGCTGCTCAAGGGCGGACGGGAGGCAGCACACAGCAACGCCGCCCTGGTCGGTCTGCTCCAGGAGGCCCTCAGCGGGGCCGGACTGCCTGCTGCGGCGGCGGTCGGGGTCGCGGATCGTGCCGGAGTGGCTGCGCTGCTGTCGCTGGACCACCTCATCGATCTGGTGATCCCCCGGGGCTCCAACAGCCTGGTCCGCCACATCCAGGCCTCCACCCGGATCCCGGTGCTCGGCCATGCTGAGGGGGTCTGCCACACCTACCTCGATGCCGCCGCGGATCCAGCCATGGCCGCCGCCCTGAGCGTGGATGGCAAGTGCGACTACCCCGCTGCATGCAACGCCACCGAGACCCTGCTCGTCCACCGCGACTTCCTCCCGAGCCTCCCCGCCGTTGGTGATGCGCTCCGGGCTGCCGGGGTGAGCCTGAGGGCAGACGCTCGGGCCGCTGCGGTCATCGGTGACTGCGTGCCAGCCACAGACGCGGACTGGCGAACCGAGTACGGCGACCGGGTGCTGTCGGTCGCCGTCGTGGACAGCCTGGATGCCGCGGTTGCGCACATCCACCGCTACGGCTCCGGGCACACCGAGGCGATCATCACCGACGATGCACGCGCCGCGGAGCGCTTCCTCGCTGTGGTCGACTCCGCGAGCGTCTTCCACAACGCCTCTACCCGCTTCGCCGATGGATATCGCTACGGGCTCGGGGCCGAGGTCGGCATCAGCACCGGACGCATCCACGCCCGGGGACCGGTCGGTGTGGATGGCCTGATGACCACCCGGTGGCTGCTGCGCGGATCGGGCCAGGGAGTTGGGGAGTACAGCAGTGGTGCGCGGACCTTCCAGCACCGATCGCTCCCGCTGTGATCCGACGGGTGCTCCTGGGCGTACACTGCCTGCATGAGCGAAGTCCTGATCAACCAGGCCCCACCCCCTGACACCTCGGCCGATGGCGGGACCATCGTCGTTACGGCCCGCGGACCCGCGATCCCGCGGAGTCGGGCCTGGCGCATGCTCGGGGACACCGACTGGATGAACCGTGTCAGCGGCGGCGCCAGCGTTCTGGAGCAGTCGGTCTCGCTTCAGAAGGACGGACTGCCCGCCATCGTCGGAAACATCGCCGGACCCATGGGGATGAAGCTTCCGTTTGAGGAGGTGTGGACTTCCTGGGCCGCCGGACAGTATTTCCGCCAGGTCCGCGACGTGCACAGCCCGCTGCTCCGTCGGACTGACTACCACGCTCGGCTCCACACCACTGGCGATCTCGTCGAGCCAGAGATCACCCTCCAGGTCACCGTGCCCGCTGCGCTCAAGAGCATCATCTCGATGTTCCAGGTCAGCGCGATCCAGCGGAAGTGGCAGCGTCTTCTCGATGCCCTCGGTGAGGGGCAGACCCCGGTTCGCACCCTCCCTGACGCCGCCCGGGTCGCTCTGGATCGATGGGAGACGCGAACCGAGCCAGGGATCGTGGCGAGCTTCCGGGAGCACCTCCTGACCGCGAGCCCCACCGAGCTTCAGCGTCTCCGGGGCTTCGCCCTGGCCGATCAGTGGGGGAGACCGCGCGCTGAGGTGCTCGACGCGATGCTGCATGGGGTCGAGGCCGGGGCGCTGGAGCTGTACTGGAGCGTGCGCTGCACCCGCTGTCTCGGGCAGGTCGCCGTCTCCGAGTCGCTCTCTGATCTGGCCGATCACGCCGACTGTCCTGCCTGTCGCATTGGCTTTGAGACCGATCTCGGCGCCAACGTTGAGGTGTTGTTCTCTCCCCATCCCGGCCTCGTCCCGCGGATCGAGGAGCAGTTCTGCACCCTCTACCCCGCCGCCTCACCGGATCTGTTCGGGGTGTTCACCCTCGCCCCTGACCAGCAGCTGCAGCAGACCATCGACCTGCCGGCTGGGCGGTGGCGGCTGGGCAGCGGTGGGGAGAAGCCGGATCTCATGCTGGAGAGCGAGCACAGCGGCGCAGACGCTGTGGACTGGCGTCAGTCCGACCCCAAAGGGACGCGCGTGATCGCGCCGGGACCGGTCCAGCTCCACCTGCACAACGACTCCGACAGTCGGCGGAGGGTGTACCTCATCGGCACGAAGACCGACGACCGCATCCCGGCTTCCTACCTGACCTCCCACCCTGGCTTCCGGGACCGCATGAGCCACCAGGTCCTCGCGCCTGATCTTCGGATCTCGGTGCGGTCGGTGGTCCTGCTGTTTACGGACCTCAGCGGCTCCACGGCGATGTATGAGGAGCTGGGAGATGCTCGCGCGTTTGCGGTCGTCCGCGATCACTTCGTCATCCTCAAGGCTGCCGTCGCCGAGTGCGGTGGCGTGGTGGTCAAGACCATCGGCGACGCGGTCATGGCCTCCTTCCACGACACCACCGACGCGATGCGATGCGCCCTCCAGATGCAGGAGGCGCTCACCCCCTGGGCGGGCGGACTCGGGCTCATCGTGCCACCCCGTCTCAAGATCGGCATCCACGTTGGCTCCGCGCTCGCCGTCCACAGTGATGCCAGCGGGCTCGACTACTTCGGCGGCAGCGTCAACCTTGCCGCCCGGGCGGAGAGCGCTGCGGAAGGGGGGCAGATCGTCTGGACGCAGTCGGTACAGGACGACCCCCGGATCCCTGAGCTTCTGGCAGCATCCGGGCGCACGGTCGAGGCGATGGAGCGCGAGCTGAAGGGGCTCAAGGGCGCCACCCGACTCTACCGGCTCATCATCTGACCGCACAGGTTCGGCCAGCCTGCTCACAGGAGACGGTTGCAGTCTCACCGAGCTTGATCAGGACCTGACCGCCGAGGTTCGGGGTGTCGTCTGTCGCCATCGCTGCGTCTCCCCCCCTATGTAGCAGTCCCTGGGCGGCCACAGCCCTTGCATGGATTGGTTGCACCGTTGGACCGATGACTTTGAGCGGGGTGGCTTCAGGCCAGCTCGGAGCGGGGAGGCGCTCAAGGCCATCGCATCGGATACACCCAACTCGGAGGTTTCCATGGATGATCAGACCCGCATTGAGCTGGAGGCGGCAGCATTCCGTCGTCTTGTCGGTCACCTTCAGGAGCACACGGAGGTTCAGAACATCGATCTGATGATCCTGGCGGACTTCTGTCGGAACTGCCTCTCGAAGTGGTATCGCGCCGCCGCAGAGGAGCGCGGCCACGAGCTAAGCTACGAAGAGGCCCGCGAGCTGGTCTATGGCATGCCGTACTCAGAGTGGAAGGGGCTCCATCAGAAGCCTGCAACTCCTGAGCAGCTCGCGGCGTTTGAGGCTCGGAACAAGGGGTGAACCGGCTCCGTGCCGTTCTGCTCGCTGTCGCCACCTTCGTCCTGCTCGTGCTGGCGACACCGGGCATCGACAGCCTCGGGCTGGACCGCATCTCCCAGAAGGACCGCGAGGCAGCGCTTGAGGACGGCGTGCCGGAGGTGGTGCTGAGCGGGCTGAGTGTCTTTGGCGCGGTCCGCCGTCCATTGCTTCGACTCTTCACCCCGCTTGAGCATCCGCTGCGCATTGAGCAGAGCTGGGGTTTGTATGGAAGCGGTCCGGAGCGGGTCCGGCGGATGGAGATACTGCTCGACGAAGAGCTGGTCTACCGAACCGAGGACAGCGAGCACGACTGGCGTGAGCCGATGTTTCGAAACCGGCGCCTCCGGCCGATGGTCGACACCGTCTCCCGCAAGCCCGACGCTGAAAACCGCGACGCGCTGATGTGGCTCATCTCGGATCGAGCCGCGGCGGATCACTCTGACCTGTCTCGGGTCGAGGTGCGGTTTACCGTCGCGAAGTTTCCGGGGAGTGACGCCCGCGTTGCCCATGCCTTTGAGATGCTCCCGCCCCACTGGACCCCGGAGCGGCTGTGAGGCTGTGGCGCTGGTGGCTGGACTGCACAAGCCGAGAGATCGATCCGCTGCCCCTGGCGCTGGTTCGAGTCCTGGTCCCACTGGCGATCGTCTTTGATCTGCTCCAGGCGGCCCGGCTGGGGATGGTGACCGCCTACTGGCGCACTGCGGATGCCGGTGGGCTGAGCCGGTTCTCGGGTGAGAACGCCTTTGTTGATGACCTCTCGCCGCTGTGGGGTGGTCCGCTGACGTGGCTGGTCTGTGTGATCTCGATGTCGCTGGCCTCGCTGGGGATCGCGACGCGGCCAGCGATCCTGATCGGCCTGCTCGCCTATGCGCAGCTCGGACACCTCTACCCCCCCGGCGATCGGGCCATTGATCGGCTGCTGCGCACGGTGCTGCTCGTCCTCCTCTTCTCCGGCGCGCACCGTCGGCTGTCGCTGTGGCAGCACCTCCGGGGCATCCCCGCAGCGATCCGGATCCCGGCGTGGTCGTCTGCTCTCATCCGGTACATCCTGGTGCTGATGTACCTCGGCGCGGGCTTCCACAAGATCGGCTCGGATCCCGGCTGGCTCAACCCCAACACGCCCAACCCCATCTACCGAATCCTCACCGATCCGCTTGCTGGAAAGCTCGATCCGATGACCTTCGCGGGCTGGCACGGGGTCAGCTACGCCTTGTCGGTGGGCACCATTGCCCTGGAGTGCACCGGCTTCCTCATCCTGACCCGCCATGCCCCCCGCTGGGCAGTGCTTGGGGCGACGATGCACCTCGGGATCGCTGTGACCATGCATCTCGGGATGTTCTCCTGGGGCATGCTGTCGCTGTACCCCCTGCTGTTTGCCCCTTGGATCATTCGACGCTGGGGGTTGGAGGAATGATGCGGTGTGTGATTGAGGGCTGGCCCGACGATGGTGAGATCGCCCCGGGGCTTCAGGCAGCCCTGGTGGGACTGGTCGCTCGGCAGACCGAGGGCTTTGAGCCGGCGGTGTCGGTGGTCGAGGCCCCGGGTGTCTTCCGGGTCGAGTCTGACGCCACGAGCTGGCCGGAGCTGGCGAAGCTGGTGGTGCTGGCGATGCGACTGTGCGGGACCCGGGCGATGTGGCTGTGGCACATCACTGACGACGAAGGTGCCATTGAGGCCGAGCTGGAGACTGCCGGGCTGTGTGCCTGGCGGGGGATGTTCTGCCGACTCGCTGGAGCCGCATCGGAGTGGCGTCCAGAGCACGTCACCCGCTCCGAGGCGGTCGATGAGGCCATCCGGGAGAAGCTCGCTGTGGTGGCTCGCGAGACGATGACCACGATGGGGGTCCGGGTGCCGGTCGTGGAAGCCGTCGCCCCGGTGACCGCTGCACTCCAGCTCTTCGAGTTCATCCCCGATGGAGACTGGATGTCTGGGGGAGAGTCCTCTGTGGTCGGTCGCAGCATGGTCCAGGTCGACGGTCGACAGCCCATTCACCGAATCAAAGGGCGGATCGAGATCGGCAACCCGGGGAGGCGCGTGCTGGACGCGGTGCGGGTCCAGGTCACCCTTCGCGGACCGGACGGGGCGCTGCTCGGTGCGGTCTGCGGTGAAGCGCTCGGCCTGCCGGTCGGCAGCGTCCGGGTGGTCAGTGTGGAGGGCGAGCTTCCGCTGGGGCGGCTCGCGGTGAAGCGCATCGACATCGGCTGTCAGGCCATCCAGCAGGCCACCGCCGCCTTCGCTGCCCGCGTCCTGGAGGCTTAGATGAGCACCCTCTCCATCACCGATGCGAGCGTCCTTCTTGGTCTGGTCAAGGGGCGAGAGCGCAGCGTGCGGATCGTGCTCGCGGTCTGCAATTCCAGCGCGGCGCACTACACCGAGAGCCGGCTCACCCTCCGACTCCAGGGGAGGCAGGGCCACATGTTGGCAGAGCTGACCCTGGATGGCGGACCGGTTGGACCGGGAACGCAGACGCTGACTTTCACCACTGCCCTCCCGCCGGTGGACATCATCGCCGTCGAGGGCGATCTGCGCTGCCGGTGCGGGGTGTGGAGTGCACCGATCACTGGAATCTCCCCGTTTCAAGCACCGATGACGGAGTCGCGAGTCATCGCCACCCCGGTGGTGATTCCAGCACCGGTCGCTGCTGCCCCCCAGGCCCCGCCGTGGGAGCGGTTTGCGGTGAAGCGCACTGGCGGGCCGCGTCCGATCTTACCGGTTCAGGATCCTGAGGGGCCCTGGGCGAAGATGGATGCTGGGGAGATTGAGGCGGCGATGGTTGGCTTTGATCGGCATCGCCTCGACGAGACTGGTCAGCACCGACTTGCGGGGATGATGGCGAGCTTGGATCCGGTGGTGCTGGCTCAGGGGTGTCGGATTAGCCGGCTGGTGCGCTGGGTGACGACCTCGACGATGACTCCGCTGCTGAGGCATGCTGATGCCGGGGTTCGGCGGGAGGCGCTGGATTCGCTGGGGCGGGTGTCGGGGGCGGGGATTCAGCCGGTGGTGACGGTGCTGCTGGAGGATCCGGATGCGGAGGTCCGTGAGGCGGCGCAGATCTGTCTGGCGCGGATCACTGGGAAGGCACCGAGGTGGTGACCCTGGGTGACTCGTTGAGGTGCAGGACGGTCCGGTGAGACTGCGGTGGGTGGTGAGGTCTTGGTGTCTGGGTGGGGGTCACAGGGGAGCGGCGAACGGTAGTGAGTGCAGCCCCCTCGAACGCAGCGCCACAAGCGGGCCGGAGCGAAGCGATGGGCTGCGGTGGTGCGGAGTGGCCAGGAAAAGCATGGCGCCGACGTTGAGTGCCCTCAACTCTCCGGTGAGAGAGCACCCGCCGTCATCCCATCGCCCCGACGCTGCGAAGCCAGAGGCAAGCAGTACAGGTCAGGCAACATCAAAACCCACGATTCTCGCATCGCTGGAGTATGGAGGAGGCGACGGTGGAGGGAACCCCCTCACTCCGACGGATCTCGAATCGCAGTCATTGATGTTGCCTACCCCGCACTGCGGCGCCTTCGGCTGCGCAGCGTCAAGGCGCTCGACTCCGAAGGGTGCTCTCTCACCGGAGAGTTGAGGGTGTTCAGCGTCGGCGCCATGCTTTCCCTGGCCACTCCGCCCCACCGCAGCCCGTCGCTTCGCTCCGGCCGGCTCATGGCGCTCCGCTCAAGGGGGGCTGCACTCCCTCCGTGAGTGCCCGCTCCAGCGGCCTCCTTACGTCGGCTCTCTCCGGGAGTGCCCGCCTTGCGGCCGCTCCCCCTGGACTACCCGTTCTAACGGCCCCCAGCATGACACCAATCACTCACGACTCACCGCAGCCTGACAGGACCGTCCTGCACCACACAGAGCGCCGAGCACTCGCAGATGCCAGCCACCCGGCGGCGCCGGTTTGCACAGCATCTGCAAACCGGCTCAGCGACCCGACGGTTAAGCGAAGCCACACCACGAGGAGCCTCCGCCAGTGAACCGTCCACCACTTCGAGACCTCCTCACCCTGGCCATCGCCCTCGGGGTCGGAACCGGAGCCGCCGAGGTCGCAATCCGCGCTGAGCCGCGCCTGGGCATGTCCACCGGCGAGGTCCTCACCTGGAGCGCCGTCAGCATCGGGCTCGGAGTGGTCTACCTGCTCATCGCCGCGACAGTGGCCTGGGTGATCGGCTGGCGGTCCCGTGGCTGGCTCCTCAGCGCGGCCATCGTGGTCCATGCCGCCCTGTACTACCGCTTTGAGCTGTTCCTCAACGAGTTCCTCTACGACCCGAAGGTCTGGGGTGGGCTGCTGGCCATCTCCGTCGGCAGCCTGATCATCGGCCTGCTCTGCGACAGCTTCCTCAAGGCCCGGGCCCGACCGATCCTCATCGGCAGCGCCGCCATCAGCCTGCTCAGCATCGCAGTCGCCGGAGTCCGCGCGGTGCCCCCATCCGGTGCCGCCCAGGATCGCCCCAACGTGGTGGTCATCACCATGGACACCACCCGCCCCGACCAGCTCTCCCCCTACGGCTCTGACAACCCCACCCCGGCCCTCGACCGCATCGCGTCCGCTGGAGTGGTCTTCGAGCAGGCGATCTCCACCGCCCCGCTCACCGAGCCCAGCCACCTCGCCATCCTCACCGGCATCCCGCCCTACGTCTCCGGCATCGTCTCCAACGGCACCGCCATGGGCGACCGCCCTGCGCTGCTGTCCCGGGTGCTCCAGGACGAGGGCTACACCACCGCCGGCTTCGTCTCTGGCTTCCCGCTGCACGGCAAGTACGGCTGGACCCAGGGCTTCGACGTCTACGACGATGACTTCGGCAGCCTGCGCGGACTGCACCGCCTCTCAATCATGAAGCTCATCGATCAGATCGTCCTGCCCGCCCACACACTGCGGGAGCGGCGGGGAGACAGCGCGGTGTCCCGGGCACAGTCCTGGGTCGGGGCCCACCACGACGAGTCGTTCTTCCTCTGGGTCCACCTGTTCGACCCCCACGCCCCCTATGAGGCCCCGGGCCACGACTTCAACCCGCCCACCGACGGCGAGGCGCTGACCCTGCCGCAGTACTGGCCGCCGCCGCATCGGGCGATCACCAGCACGGAGTGGCTGACCGAGGCCTACCAGGCGGAGATCCGCTACGCCGACGCCCTCATCGGCCAGCTCCTCGACACCCTCGATGAGCACAACCTGACCGACAACACCATGATCGTGCTCACCGCCGATCACGGCGAGAGCCTCACCGAGCACGACTACCTGTTCGACCACGGCGACTTCCTCTACGATGCCTCCCTCAAGGTCCCGCTCATCGTCGCCGCACCCGGCAACAAGGCCGGCCACCGGGTCGGCTGTCAGGTCAGCTCGCTCGACGTCACCCCCACTGTGCTTGGTCTGCTCGGCATCTCCGACGGAATCGAGCGCTTCGGGGTGGACCGCGGCGGGGAGCTGTCTGGCGGGGACTGCGACGAGGAAGCCGTCATCTCCACGACCATCGGCGGGCGGTTCATGGAGAACCCACCGGTCGACAATTCGCTGCGTGCCCGGGGCCACAAGCTCATCGAGAAGGGACAGGGCGGAACCGAGTGCTACAACATCCTGTCTGACCCCGACGAGACCACCGCGCTTGGTGGTCCGTGCCTGGATGGCATGTCCGGGTCGCTCCACTCCGCGCTGCAAGATGGCGGACCGGCCGCCAGCCCGGAGATGAACCAGGAGACCCTGAACATGCTCGAATCTCTGGGCTACATCGAGTGAATGAATGGCTGACAAAGTAGACCTCGCTGAGATCGCCCCCATCAAGCGGGCGCCGCTTCTGGCCACTGGTCTGGGCCTGATGGCCGGCGGGTTTGAGGCGATCAAGCTCTCCGCGACCCTCAAGCTCTCCATGACCTTCACCCAGGGCCTCGCCCTCGCACTCTCCAGCGTGGTCCTCAACGGGGCGCTGGCGTTCGGGCTGGGCCTCGTTGCCGGGACCGTCATCCAGCTGCTCACCGGCCGCTGGCTGCCCTACCGCCGCCACGCGATGTCCATGGCGGTCACTGCATGGCTGATGGGGGTGTGGTTCCTGCTGCCGGTCGCGCTTGACCTCTACGAGCAGGGCCGACAGCCCGCCTCAGTGGCCTTCGCCATGACTCCGTTCGGCATCGCCGGGGTCATCTGGTTCAACGCCCTGTTCTGGCTCAAGCGCGAGTACGTCGAGGGCTCCTCGAAGCTCGGCTGGTGGTTCTACTCCGCGGTGGGCGCGCTGCTGCTGAGTGTCACCAGCGGCATCTGGCTCTCCCAGCGCAACCTCAGCACTGTCTCCGCCATCGCGACGGACCCAGACGTCCTCATCGTCACCATCGACACCCTCCGCCGGGACCACCTCTCGGCGTATGAGGCCGATCCATTCGGCGCGGGCGTGCCAGTGCAGACCCCGGTGTTCGACGGTCTGGCGGCAGAGGGCATCCTCTACACCAACGCCATCACCCCGATGCCCGAGACCCTCCCCGCGCACTCCGCGATGTTCACTGGACTCCACCCGGTCCGCAGCAAGGTGCTCTCCAACGGCCACACCCTCTCCAGCGGCCACACCACCCTCGCCGAGGTCCTCTCTGAGGAGGGCTACGCGACCGGGGCGTTCGTCTCCAGCTTCGCGGTGGACTCCCGCACCGGCATCGACCAGGGCTTCCAGGTCTTCGACGACGACTTCTTCCCCTGGGTCCGCGGGTTCACTGAGATCCGGGTCGCGAGCATCGGCACCAAGGTCCTGATGCGCATCGCGGACCCGACCGACTTCCCGTTCCTCCTGGAGCGCACCGCCCCGGTCACCATTGGCCGCGCGGTGGACTGGATGACCCTCAACGACGACCGGCCTGCGCTGGCCTGGGTCCACCTGTTCGAGCCCCACTCCCCCTACGAGCCCCACGGACTCCCCGGCTTCGAGGACAACGGCACCCCCGACAACCCCAGCATCGACCACCGCGACATCCTCTCCAACGAAGCGAGCTTCACCTACACCGACGAGGTCCGGAGCAAGCTCCGCCGCCTGTACGCCGAGGAGGTTGCCTACACCGACCAGATGCTCGGCGAGCTGATCGCGTCGGTGCGCGCGATGCCGTCGGAGCGTCCGCTGCTGCTCATCGTCACCGCCGACCACGGCGAGATGCTGGGAGAGCACGGCATCGAGATGAACCACCACGGCATCTACGACGAGGCGATCCAGGTGCCGCTGCTCATCGTGCCGGTGCGGTTCTCGGAGATGAAGCGGGTGGTGGATGATCAGGTCCGTCTGATGGACATCACCGCCACCGTGCTCAAGCAGCTGCGCCTCGACTCGCTGAAGAACACCGAGTCCGGGGAGCTGATCAAGTTCGCTGAGCTGCCCCACCAGCGCGGCTACAACAGCCTGCTGATCGGTCGCAAGACCGCTTCTCTCGCCGAGGGCACCCAGTTCGGGTATCGGGCGCGCAATCAGGACGGCGGGGGAACGATCAAGTACATCTGGACCCCGGACTCTGACGAGGAGCTGCTGTTCGACATCTCGGCGGACCCCCGGGAGCTGGAGAACATCATCGACAAGCAGCCGACTGCCGCGCAGGTGATTCGGGAGCAGGTCCAGGCGGAGGTCGGGGACCTGTCGCAGTACGGGGTGAACGCGGAGGTCGATGCCTCGACTGAGGCTGCGCTGCGGGCGCTTGGGTATGTGGAGTAGGGCACCCTGGGTCAGGGCCGTGAGCATGGATCCATCTTGAGCGTCCCGATCTGCTCCGGGTCGGTGAACAGCGCCCATCGCTCTGGATGAAGCTCGGCAAAGGCGGACTGAATGCGCGGGTCTTCCCTCGATTCTCCGGAGACATTTCGGATGTAGATGCATGCGATCTGATCGTGTCTCCGCGCCAGCGCTCCATAGACCTCCGGATCCTGCTCCCCCGAATCCCCGATGAGGATGAACTGCCGCTGGGGAAGCGCCTGCAAGAGCGGTGCGATCTGGAGGGGTTTGGTCTCGGTGCCTGGCTTGAGCAGGTTCAGCAGGGAGCGATCCTTGGCTCTAAACAGCTTGAGGTGCATGCTCCCAGCCGGGTATCCAGCCTCCGATAGCCAGGGGTACAGCTCGGGGTAGAGCTGCCAGGGGCTGGAGGAGACATAGTGGAAGCGCGCGCCCTCGGCAGCCAGACGCTGGTAGACCGCAGCCATGCCGGGTGCTGGGGCAAACGGGCGGAAGAAGGTGTTGGCGAGCATCTCCCGGCGGGAGTGAACATCGGTGATCTTGATGGTGTCGTCGATGTCGGAGATGACCGAGATCCCCTCGGGAGGCACGAGGTGAAGCGCTCCGGAGAACGTTCGTCCATCCTCGGTGTTCACCTGCATCGTGTGGTGTCCGGCGGGGGTCTCTGGTGGCAGGGTCACGGTGAGGGCGGTGTGTCCGTTGGCGCCGGTGGAGGGCAGGACGAAGGTCTCCCCGTTGATGGTGACCTCCAGCGCTTTGTCGCGCTCGTTGTCCACCAGGAAGTGGGCACCGCGACGGCGGAAGATCTCCCGGTCGCCTCGAACACCGGCCAGCCCAATGGTCCGACGCAGCGAGGAGAGCATCGCCCCGCTCAGTACGCCATCCTCATGGACCCAGGCGTGGATCCGCGCCTGCCAGCCCCGGACGCTTCGGTGCGCGATGGTCGGGAAAAGGTGGACGGTCTCGTCAGCTTTGATTGGAGAGGACATGTCGGGAGTATAGGGTTCGGTGCGGCCCTACTCCGCACGCTGCCGACGGATCGCGGTGCTGATGGCAGTCTTGATGACGCCATGCAGAGCCGATGCCGATTTCATCCGATGTCGGAAAGTCGCCCGAGGGAGACCGGGGGGACTTCACTGATCCGCCACTGAGTTCGGCAGGTGCCGGCCTTCAGGCGGGCGGAGGCAGCCGGAGCCGGTCGGAGACGGGCGAGCTGCCCAGCGGGGTGAGGGACGGGGACGGGGTGAGTCCTACGAAGCCGGTCAGGTGGCTGCCTTTTCCTTCACTGACCGTTGAGTCACGGCAGTAGCCGGCCTTTAGGCGGGGTAAACTGCCGATTTGGGGAGAGACGCGGGGACGGGGTGAGTCCTACGAAGCCGGTCAGGTGGCTGCCCCACGGACCCGCCAGTGAGTTCAGCAAGTGCCGGTCGCAGACGGGCTGATTGCTGATTCGTGGAGAGGCACGGGGACGG
>JBLHNG010000040.1:0-23123 GCA_047621685.1 Myxococcota bacterium
CCTCCCGGGTCGACCTTGCCTGATCGAGGCTGCGCCAGCCGGACTGCTTGACGGCGGCGTCTTGCCACCGGGGGATGTCCTTCAGCTCGGCGCTGCCCTCAGACTCCAGGTCGTCGGCACACAGCTGGAGGTCTTCCAGCTCCTCCCGGATCTCCCCTGCTTCCGCCACCAGCGCCAGCGCGGCCTCTCGCTGGATCTCACCGTTGAGATACGCCTTCAGCGCCGCCGCCAGCTGTGCGGCAGTGGGGCGGAGTACCGGGCGAGGGCTCAGCGCGTTGCGGCAGAGGGCGGCGAGGGGAGCCGGCACGGTCTGGGGCAGCGATGGCGGGTCGGTGTCACCTGCCCGGACCCGCTCCAGGTGCGCAGAGAAGCCGGCGGCGGGGAACGGGAGCTGATCGGAGAGGCTGCGGTAGAGGATCACGCCGAGGGCATAGACGTCCGCGGCCTCGCTCGGTGTGCCGTCAGAGAGAAGCTCGGGAGCCATATACGCGGGGGTTCCCGGATGGGCACTCAGTGAGGAGTCCCAGACACTCGGGCGTCGGGCATTCGGGGGCGCGGTTCGGCGGTGTCCGGGCAGCCGTCCAGCGATGCCCCAGTCGACGATCTTGATGTCATCGAAGCCGACCACCATGATGTTGCTGGGCTTGAGATCCCGGTGCAGGACCCCATGGCTGTGGGCGTATGCGACCGTCTCTGCGGCCCCGGCGAGCAGTCGGATGCGGTGCTGGGGGGAGCGTCGCTGCTGGAGCACCCGGGCCAGCGGCTCTCCGCGGACCTCCTCCATGGTGATGTAGAGGCGTCCATCGGACAGCCGGCCGAGGTCGTAGATCGCCACGATTCCGGGGTGCTGAAGCTGAGCGGCCAGCCGGGCCTCCTGCTCGAACCGGGCGATGGCGGCGCTGCGTCCGCTGCGCATCGGCAGGATGACCTTCATCGCCACCGACCGGTCCAGCACCCGATCCCACACCCGATGCACCTCGCCCATGCCGCCCCGTCCCAGGACCGCCATCGCCTGATAGCGTCCGCTGGGGTCGTTGATCGTGGGCCTTTGCAGTAGGGGCGCGTCGTTCTCCAGCACCCCGGCGGGGGTGAAGAACTGAGTCTGCCCCGGTGAAGGCATGGGCGGAGCCGGGATCAGCGCGGAGAGGCGCTCACGGTCATCCGCGGAGAGTCCATACCGGGCAGCCAGGTCGGCGAGGAAGTCCTGGGGCATCCAAGCCAGCATACCGCTTCATAGGGTAGAGTGCCTCGGTGCCTCTTACTCCCGCCCGGCTCACTCGCTTCCTCTCGACGACCGACTACTTTCGGGACGTCGACATCCTCAGTCTCTCTGCGGTCGCCAATCGCTTTGAGGTGGTCTACATCTCGCGAGGGGAGGAGCTGTTCGAGGAGGGAAGCCGGGGAGAAGCCTGGTATATCATCGTCGAAGGCGGCATCGACCTGCTCGGCGACACCCCCTCTGGCGAGCGGCTGCTGCTCGTCCACCTCGGTGCTGGCGATGGCTTCGGGGAGATCGCGCTGCTGGAGAACGTCCCACGAACCGCCAGCGCCCTCGCCAGCGAGACCACCGTGCTCGCGCGGCTGCCCCGGGCGGCGTTCGAGCGGCAGCTCCGCGGTGGCAACCCGGCGGCGGCGATGATGCTGCACACCATCGCGATTCGGATGAGCAGCCGACTTCGCGCCCTGTCCCGGTCCGTTCAGGGGCTGTGAGGTTAGGGGCCGGGGATGATGCTCGCACTCTGGCTGTTGGGAACCGGGATCGTGGAAGCGGCAGAGCCGCACTGCTGGGAGCCGACGTCCTGGTCGGCCCGCCGTTCGCTTCGCCGGGGGCTGCGGGCGGGAGAGCAGGGCGATGTGGTGCGCGCAGAGTCGCTGCTCCGGGCCTCTGAGGAGGCGCAGCCGGGCTGTGGGGCGGTCGCCGAAGCACTCGGGACCCTCCTGCTGGACCTCGGCCGCATCGACGAGGCTCAGGCAGTGATCACGCCTTCGATGGCCCGGTTCCCCGAGACGGTCGGCGTGCTGATGCTGTCGGCCTGGCTCGCCATGGCGCAGGAGGAGTCCGCCTCCGCCCGGCTGCTCGCCCGCCAGTCCCTGTACTTCGACCCGGCCAACCTCGACGCCCTCGTCCTCGCCAACACCCTGCTGCGGATCGAGGGGGACTGGCCGGGGGTGGATGACCTGCTGGAGCGCCACGGTGTCCACCACGACCCCGCTGACGTCGCCTGCCTGCGCAGCCTCTCATTGCTGGACCGGGGGCAGCTTGACGCGGGACGGGTGGCGCTGGCCCGGTGCCAGGACGACGGACAGCCCGCGCTGGTGGCCGCCGCGGAGGCCCACATGTCTGGGGCCGTCCATGGGGAGATGTCTTCGGACACCACCGCGCTCCAGGCGGTGAACCAGGCGATGGAGGACGAGGACTGGGAGGGCGCGCTGGTCCTGATCGATGCGCTCCTCCCGCCGCTGGAGCTGTCGGTTCGCATCGTCCGGGCGACCTGCTTCTACAACCTCGACCGTTTCGATGAGGCGCTGGTGGATCTGGAGGATGCCTTGACCGGCGGCGAGCGGCTGATCCGGTCCGACCCGGAGCGCGCGGAGTTCTACACCCTCCAGCTTCAGTCCGCCGCCCGGATGAAGGCCCGCTCCCTGGCTGGACTCGGGCGACCCGACGAGGCCCTGGCGGCTGTGCACGACGCCCGGCAGCGCCTCGGACAAGAATACGACCTCCACCGCACCGAGATCTTCCTGCTCGCCCGAAGCGGGCAGGCCACCAAGGCCGCCCTCGTCTGGCAGGACGCCGCCGCCCGCTGGCCCAACCAGCGCGATCTCTTCAGCGCGCTGTCGGAGATCATCGCCGCCGACCGCGAGATGGTGACCGATGAGATGTGGGCCTTCCTCGGTCGCTCCGAGAACCCTGCCGATCAGTTCGCGGTGGCGACCCGGCGGCTGGAGAAGGGCGATGCCGTTGGGTGCCTCCAGCATGCTGATCAGGCCCTCCGGCTGGGCAGCGCTGACAGTGATGTTGCCAACCTGAGCTACCACTGTGCGGTGAAGGCCGGGGATCTTGTGACCGCTGAGGCCCGCCGGGAGCAGCTCGGTGTGTCGGTCATGCCGGTTCTCCTGCTCCAGCATGGGCTCCTTGTTGCGCGGGCTGGAGATGCGGTCCTGGCGCGGGAGCTGCTGGAGCTGGCGTGTCCCCAGTTCCCAGAGGATGAGCAGGTGGAGTGTCAGGCGATTCTCGACGGGATCTGAGAACCACTCGGCGCCATCGACCAGACTTGACACGTCCATAGCAACGGATCATACTGAGGTCTCCTCATCTCCGGCTCAACCGGACGCATGCTGTCCAGAAGTCCTCTGTCTGCTTCCTCGCCAATGCTGTTCGACACTGCCCGGGTGGTGACCGATGTCGAGACCTGGTGTCCCGGTCGTGGGAGCCGACACCACCTCATTGAGATCGCCGCGGTGGTCTACGATCGGCGCGGGCACATTGCCCGGGGCTACCTCACCGATGAGGGGCTCTCTGGAGGGAACAAGGCGGATCCACCGCTCATCTACCAGCAGCTCTGCCGCCCCGAGGGCATCCCCCGTCGGGTCCGCCTGCACAACGCCATCGATCCGACCTGGCTGTGGCAGCCCGGGGTTCCCTCCGAGGGCAAGACGGTCATCGACTTCGCCGAGTGGCACTTCGGGGTCGCCCGAGGTTCGCCGCTGATCGCCTACAACAGCAGCTTTGACCGCTCCGCATTGCGCCGGGCGCTGTCGGCGGCCCAGGAGTGGGGCGACCCCGATGAGGAGGAGCCGTTTCCGTGGGGTCCGTGCCTGATGAAGGACGCCGCGAGGCTGCTCGGTGGACGCCGCGGCAAGATGGCCAAGGAAGTCGCTGCGGGCAAGCTGCTGAACATCAAGACCACCCTCGCCCACGCCGCCCGGGAGATCGGCCATAGCGGTCCGCTGACCATGCACCTCGGCCTCCCCGATGCCCTCCTGGAGGGAGCGCTGATGATCGCGCTGCGGCACCGGGAGCTGAAGGGCCTCAGCTCAGCGCAATCGCCAACCCCATGAGCGTGCCGGTCACCATGCCGACCACGATCCAGACCGACTCATATCCGTCCCGTCGGTAACGGTCCCAGCGCTCTTGCTTCTCGCGAGCGGTCTCTTGCCTGGCCATGTTTTTGCCCCTGTGCAGTGAGTATTCGCACAGCCCGTCAAACGGATCACACGGATCGAGTCGTGAAGTCCGGTGCTATCCTGCTGAGTCTGGAGGAGAGTTAGAGATGCGAATCCTTACGCTGGTCCTGCTGATCGGCTGCGGTGACAAAGACGTCGATGACACCGCGGGAGCGACCGACTCGGAGCCCGCCGAGATCGATGCGGACGGAGACGGCTTCACGGAGGTCGATGACTGCGACGACCAGAACGCAGCCATTTCCCCCAATGCCGTCGAGATCTGTGATGGGGTGGACAACGAATGCGACGGCATGGTGGATGCCGATGACGACAGTCTCGCCGATGGGGTGAGCATCTTTGCCGATGCCGATGGTGACGGCTTCGGAGCTGGAGATGCCGCAGCAGGCTGTGTCGGCGAGGGCTGGTCGGGGGTCGACAGTGACTGCGACGACAGTCGGGCGGACATCAGCCCGGACGCTGCCGAGGTCTGTGACGCCGACGATGTGGACGAGGACTGCGACGGAGACGCCGACGATGCGGATGACAGCGTCGACCCCGACTCATGGCAGACCTTCTACATTGATGGCGACGGCGACGGCTACGGCGATCCCGACCTCCCGACCAGCCGCTGCGATGCCGCCAGCGGAGCCGTCACAGACAACACCGACTGCAACGACGAGGTGGCTGCGGCCAACCCGGCGGATGGCTGCTGGAGTGGGGACTGGATCGGCACCCTGGCGGCATCGGTCGACGCCGGAAGCTTCGGTACTGACATCTGCTTTGGCACCATCAACGCCCTGATAGACATGACCGACACCCCGATGTTTAGCGGTGCCGGGGGCTGCACGACGGTGATGCTGGGCGACCTGACAGTCGAAATCGACGGCAACATCGACGGCACGGACCAGATCATCGGAACCTTTGACGTCGGCGGGGTCGTCACGGACAAGTGGACTGGAACGATCACTGAGTCTGGCCTGACCGGCTTCGCGACCGGATCAGGCAACTTGAGCGGAGTGAGCTTCACCTATGAGTTCGATCTGAACCTGAGGCGGGACTGACCCGGCCCCACCGACAACCGCAGCCTCGACCGTCTCTACGCCCGATAGCGGCGCTGCAGTCCGAGCAGGGGCAGCATGAGCAGCGCCGCCGCACCCTCACCGCCGCAGCCATTCGCCCGGCCGATCTCCAGCTCCACCGTGCTCTCCTCCAGTGGACTGGCCAGCACGGTGATCTCCTGGAAGCACCAGGAGGACTGCTTGAGGCTGTCGGTGGCTTCGCCATAGATGGTGAAGGCTTCGGACTCGCCCGCGATGGACTCCGGGGCGATCCAGGCGGTGGTGCTGCCGCTGGGGTTGGTCAGGGTGCCAGCCTCGACCTCCCAGAGGATCTGCGGTGAGGCATCCTCGTCGACCACCGCGAGGTAGAGGACCACCCGCTCGCCGACGGAGGTGACGGCATCCTCGTGGAGGCAGCCGACGATCTCGGGGGGCGCGTCGGTCGAGGTGCAGCCCTCATCGTCGGCGAAGTCGACCTGGTAGTCGCAGTCGTTGTCGAACCCGTCGCACAGCTCCTCTGCGCCTGGGAAGACCTCGGCGTTTCCGTCGTCGCAGTCGCCGAGGTCTGGCGAGAAGCCGTCGCCGTCGTCGTCGACCGCGTGGGTGCCCTCGTCGACCTCGCCGTCGCAGTCGTTGTCCTGCTGATCGGCCTCTTCAGGGGCGCCCGGGTAGACCGTCGCGTCGCTGTCGTCGCAGTCCCCCTCCGCCTCGGTCACCGAGTCGCCGTCGTCGTCGACCCCCTCGGTGCCCTCGTCGATGGTGCCGTCGCAGTTGTTGTCCAGCCCGTCCCACTGCTCGGCGGCCTCAGGGTAGGTGTCGGGGTTGCTGTCGTCGCAGTCGTCGGGCTCACCGAAGAGGTCTCCGTCGTCGTCGCCGTCCGGGCTTCCCTGCCAGGAGATGGTCGTGGTGACGATGGCGATGGCATCGGAGTCATCAACGACCCGGATCTCCAGGGTGTCCACGCCCTCGCTGAGATCGTCGGTGGGGATGGAGACGGTGATGTTGCCGGTCGCATCGGGCGGGGTGCAGTCGGCGATCCGGGTGCCGGTCTGCCACGCGCTCTTGATGGTGCAGTACAGGGTGTCCGCGGACTGGTCGGGGTCGGACATGCTGAGCTGGACCTCCAGATCGCCGATACCGTCGTGGATGTACCCGATGTCGGGGCTGACGAGGGTGAGGGAGGGCGGTGCGTTGACCCCGCTGGAGCGGTTGCCCTGGAGGAAGACCTGCCGGTCACCACCCTGTGGGGTCGAGAGGAGCACCAGACACTGGCTGCCGCCGTCGTTGTCTGGGGAGAAGGTCACCTCAAGCAGCGTGGACTCGCCGGACTCCAGGGCCTCCGACATCAGGCTGGTGTCGAGGGAAAACTCTTCAGCACAGGACAGCTTCGGGGAGATCACTGAGGCTGGACCGTCGCCGGTGTTGTCCAGCGAGATGATCGCGCTGACAGTCTCACCGGGGGCAACCTGTCCGAAGTCCACGCTCAGCGGCTCGATGACGAGCGCACCGGAGAGGCCGGTGCCGGAGACCATGAGGCGCTCGGTCGGGTCCCGGAAGTCCGCGAACCAGGTCGGGTAGCTGACATCCTCGGTGAAGGTCGACACCGCGATCACGTCGAAGACCTCACCGGAGTCGGTGGGCTGGAAGGTGACCTCGATGGGCAGCGCGCAGCCGCCGTGAAGCAGGAGCCCGCCCTCCACTTCCGAGGCTCCCGTCCCGCCCAGGGTGCAGAACGCCGCGTCGAGGTCGTAGGTCAGGGCGAAGTTTGTGCCCTGCTCCAGGGTGATCTGGGCCACCCCGAGGTCGATGTCGCCGATGTTGGTGAGGGTGACGGTCTCGGTGATGCCCTCGCCGACCACCACCTCACCCAGCGCGGCATCGAGGTTCCACTCCGTCGACAGGCTGGCCTCGGGGTAGGCGAGCGGGTTGTCTGCGGAGAACAGGCGACAGCCCGTGAGGAGGAGGGGGACCATGAGGGTACCTCGTCGAAATTGGGGGGATACCGAAACTATGTTGTAGAATACGTGTCCGGGAACCACCTCGCCTGTGCTCGTTAATTCAGCAGGAACCATGTCCCTTATTGAGCGCCGCAGTGTAGGCGGAATGGAGGAGGCGGTGGAAGTGAAGCGCGCCAGCCTCCCAGCGTGGCGCATATCGTCCCCGGTCGTATGATGGCGACTGGAGACCCTTCTGGACCGACGCACAGATGGTGATGTCCTCTTGCTGGGTGACATCGCTCTGCGCCATGCTGGCGGCGACGAGGCCGGGATCGGTGTCGGGGAAGAAGTAGAAGTCGAACACCACCTCACAGCGATCCACCCCGAGGGGGATCACGAGGTTGGTGTCCATGCCCGGTCCGTAGCGGTTGATGGCGAAGTGGGGGTGGAGCCAGCCATAGACCGGCCCGCCCCCCATCCGCGCGGCGACCGAGAAGTCGACCTGATCGCTGCCGGTAGAGGGAGCGGAGCGCTGGATGCTGCTCTCAGCGAACACCTCCGTCCGGTAGCTGCTCATGTCGAGTTGCTCAGAGAGGGAGGGGTGCATGTGGTCGATGTGGTAGCCGCCATCAAGGTAATTGTCGATGAAGACCTTCCAGTTGCAGTCCAGCTGGTAGCGTCCCTGCCCGAAGTGGATGAGGTCCGACCAGCCCCCGCTCGACAGCGCAGCGCTCAGCTCGGGGAACAGCGCATCGGGGGGCGCTGCGTCGGGGTCGGCGTGCACGAGCACCAGCGGACCCCACTGTGCCAGCCCCATCGACGGCAGGGACATCTGCGCGCGATCAAAGTCAGCGATTGCACCGAGCTGAGGCGCCTTCTTGAGCCGACCGTCCAGCCGATACTCCCAGGCGTGGAACGGGCAGACCAGCGACTCCGCGACCCCGGCACCCTCCACGAGCACTGCGCCCTTGTGTCGGCAGGTGTTGTGGAAGGCGCGCAGGGCTCCGTCGGTGTCTCGGACGATGAGCCAGGGCATGTCCATCCGGCAGCCGCCGAGGAACCCGCCGGGCGGGGGGAGCTGTGCGATGTGGGCGACGGGATGCCAGGCTTTGTGGAAGACCGCTGCGCGCTCCAGGGCATGGATCGCCGGGTCGGTGTACCAGCCCGACGGCGGTGTCGAGGCCCGGCTCAGGGGGAGGGTGGGATCGAAGCGGTTGATGAGGGTGGAGAGTGCATCAGTCATCCATCCAATTTTATACCAGTCGGCCGATCTCGCCCCGCAGTGTGTACTGAACCGCTGGCACGCCGCAGACGCTCAGCACGAGCATGCCAGCGAGGGTGTCCGGCCAGTGGTGGGCGTCGAGGCCCTCAGCACCGGCGAGCATCGGGACGAGCATCGCGACGACGTACAGCAGCATCGACACCAACAGGAGGGCGCTGCCGATGCGGCTGGGGAGGTGGAGGTTGAGGCTGGTTGCGTAGAATCTCGGGGACATGACCGGCTCCATTTGAGGATAGGGGTACTGTCCGAGGGGTGATTATTTTCGGACTAAAAATGTCCAAAACGGTCTAAAGTGCTTCTCATGACCCATGCCTGATCCGACAGCCGTCTGCCCATGAGTCGCATGACGGTTGCGCATTTCTTCCAATCAGGTGTCTCACACAGAGACACCAGGGGGAATCAACATGGCTCGACAGCTCACACCCGAAGCGCTCCGCTTCATCCAGCTCCACCACGCCACGCTGCCGGACGGCGAAGACTACGAGGAAGCCGAGACCATCATCGAGGGGCGGCCTCTGTATGACAGCGCGCATACCCTGGTGGAGCCCCGCCGGGTGCTCTACATCGTCCCGGAGCTTCCGCTGGAGCCGGAGGTGGACATCTATGAGGCGTGGCTGCAGCGGGAGACGTCTGCACTCGTCGAGCTGGAGCAGCCCGGACTCTGGGTGCGGATGATCAGTGCGGTCAAGCGGTGGCTTGTCGGGGAGTGAACCGCCGGACGAGGCGACCGCTCGGGTTGACGCTGACCTGACCGGTGAGGTCCAGCAGCACGATCGCCATGCGCAGCAGCACGACCTCCGCAGGGTTCAGCCTCCGCTCATCCGCCACCGCCACCTGATGCAGGGACGCGAGCAGGTCCAGGCGCTGGGGCTTGGTGCGGTGCTTGGACAGCCGCATGCAGCAGGACTGGTAGAGCACCACCAGGGCATCTCCAGCACCCACCAGCCGGTCGGTGACCGTGTTGAGCATGGCAGCCTGCTGGGCGCGATCGGTGCAAAGGACAGGCAGGACATCAGCAATGGCGCATCGCTCGTCGGTGTTGATGCTTCCGTCAATGCAGGCAATGGCAAGGTGCAGGTAGAGGGCATCGTGGGAGGGGCTCCAGGACATCAAACTCTCCGGGGTCACCTGCTCTCACGGAAAAGAGCCCCAAAGCAGGCCAGGAAAGTTGAAGGTCTTGCCGGAACGTCCTGGCCGGACTGTCACTGAGCGTGGCATCTCTCGGGGTACGAGAACACGATCTGACCCTGTGCATCGAGGGCGACAAACGGATCGAGCTGTCGGGGCTGTCCGCCAGAGACCTCTCGCCAGTCCGCGACCGGAGACAGCGCGCTGTCCACACCGCCGAGGACGAGCACCAGCAGCCCGATGCTTCCCACGACCAGTCTGATCCGCCCCCGACCGGCAGCTCCGGCCAGCGCCACCCCGGCGATCACCACCCCCGCCGGGGCGACCGAGCCGATGTAGCGAGGGTAGAGCTGCCCGAGGCTGATCGCGCTGGTGATGGAGGAGACGTGGGGGACGAGCAGGCCGAGCATCGTGGCGGCCAGCAGCGGGCGTCGTCTCAGGGCGACAAGGGCGAGCATCAGGGCGAACGCCATCGGGGCGACCATCGGGGTGATGCTGCGGTAGACCTCGTGCTGTGAGCGGGAATCTTCCGCCATCCAGTCTGGGATCAGGCTGGACTGGAGCGCCAGCCAGTGGAGGGTGGTGGGGATGTCCGTGGCGGGGGTGCGGCCCCAGACGTACTCGCTGGCCGGGAGGCTGGCGCGGTTGAATTCCGGCACGCCGCCCTGGTCGTGGATGCGCTGGATGAGGTCGACCTGACCTTCGAGGGGGTTGGCGCCGTGCAGGTAGGCGTGCTGGCCGCCGAGCCACGCCAGCCACACCGGCAGCAGCAGCGCCACCAGCCGCAGCGGCCAGCGCCGGAGGGGGGCGAGCACAGCGACCACGAGGGCTGGTCCCAGCGCGGCGAGCCCCCACACCAGCCCACGCAGGTCGATGAGGAAGCACAGCCCGACCCCGATCCCGCACAGCAGCAGATCCACCGGACGCCGCCAGCGCACCGCCACCGCACACAAGGCACCGGCGAGGGTGAAGATCGCGGTGATCTCCGGGTAGAACGACACCGTGCGCACCAGCAGCACCAGCGGCGAGCAGGCCGCCGCCAGGAGCACCCCCGTCGTCCCCGCCAGCCGGCTGTGCAGCGCCCGTCCCCACAGGTAGATCGCCGCCCCGATGCCCGCCATGCTCCACCGGGCCGCCCGCGCCATGCCCTCCACGATGCCCGGCTCGCTCAGCAGCACCGAGGGCAGCGCCGCCAGCTGGGAGCGCTGTTTGCTGAACTGGCTCGGATCACCGCCAGGTCGCAGGCTGTCAATCGATCGGCAGTACTCCGGGAAGTCCGATCCGATCAGCGCGCCATCCAGCAGGTGAAACGCCGCCAGCCAGCCGTCGCACAGCAGACTCAGCCCCGCCCCACAGCCGATCATCATCGCCAGATCCCAGCGATCCGGTGGCCGCTCGGCTCCAGCCCGATCCGGGAGGAGCCTCAGAACGACGGCGAGGAGGATCAGCGGGATCCACTGGCTGAGGGGGATGGTCACCGGGTCATCATAAGAGGGTTATAGACACAGACCTCAGGGAGCCTGTCACACCGATGTGGTCAATCATTCGTACCTGGTTCACCACCCTCATGTTCTGGTCGTACTTTGCGGTCAGTAATGCAGTTTGGTGGATGGGATCGCTGGTTGTAGCAGCCTTTACGATCCCGTTTGACCCCCAGCGTCGGGCGCTGCACTACTACACCTGCATGTGGGGCTACCACTACGTCGGGGCGCTCCCACTGTGGAACGCAACGTGGTCGGGTCGCGAGAAGATCCCAGCGGAAAGGGCCTCAATGCTGGTGGCCAACCACCAGTCCTGGGGCGATATCCTGATCCTTTTTGGACTGTTCAAGCACTACAAGTGGGTCTCAAAGTCCATCGTCTTCAAGGTCCCATTTATCGGCTGGAACATGCGGTTGAACCATTACATCGCGCTGAAACGTGGTGATCCGGGTAGCATCGCGGTGATGCTCGACCGCTGTCGGGATCAGCTGCAAAAAGGCTCCTCGGTGATGATGTTTCCCGAGGGCTCCCGCTCCAAGGATGGGCGCATCCGGCAGTTTAAGCACGGCGCCTTCAGCCTCGCCCGGGAGCTGGACATTCCGATCGTGCCGATCATCATCGACGGCTCGATCAAGGCCCTGCCCAAGCACGGCCTCATGATGCGCACCCCATGGGGGCTGCCGGTGCGGATTCGGGTGCTGGATCCGGTGGATATGTCTGGCGGCACCCTCCCCGAGAAGATCGCTGAGGTGCGCCAGCTGATGATTGCGGAGCTGGCGGACATGCGCGGAATGACGCCTGCTGAGGTTTCTGAGGACTGACTGGCGGACCAAACCAGTTACACCGCCGCGATGCTCACAGCGACCAACCTCTCCAAGATCTTCGGCACCCAGGTTCTCTTCGCCGACACTTCCCTCCAGCTCGACGCCGGCAAGCGCTACGGCATCGTCGGGGCCAACGGGTCGGGCAAGTCCACCCTGCTGCGCATGCTCACCGGCGAGGAAGGCCCCAGCGAGGGCACCGTCATCGTGCAGAAGCGGGCGCGCATCGGGGTCCTCGGCCAGGACCACTTCGCCTATGAGGACACCTCGATCCGCGAAGTGGTGATGATGGGCAACACCGAGCTGTGGGCGGCGATGGCGGAGAAGGAGGTCATCCTCGCTGCCGATGAGTTCGACGATGCCCGCTACAGCCAGCTCGAAGACATCGTGCTGCGGTTTGATGGCTACAGCCTGCATGCCCGCGCCGGGGAGATCCTCGAAGGGCTCGGCATCGCCACTGCCCAGCACGACGAGCCGCTCAGCGTGCTCTCCGGTGGCTTCAAGCTGCGGGTGCTGCTGGGCCAGACCCTGGCCTCCGAGCCCGACCTGCTGATGCTCGACGAGCCCACCAACCACCTCGACATCCTCTCGATCCAGTGGCTCGAAGACTTCCTCGGCAGCTTCCGGGGCTGTGCGGTGGTCATCAGCCACGACCACCGGTTCCTCGACCGGATCTCCACCCACATCCTCGATGTCGACTACGCCCAGGTCACCCAGTACACCGGCAACTACGAGGCGTTCGTCAAGCTCAAGACCGAGACCCGCTCCCGCATGGAGGCCGAGATCAGCCGGCGCGAGAAGGAGATCGCGGAGCACAAGGCGTTCATCGCCCGGTTCAAGGCCAAGGCCAGCAAGGCGCGTCAGGCCAACAGCCGGGCGAAGCGGGTGGAGAAGATGACCATCGTCGAGCTGCCGGTCAGCTCCCGCCGCCACCCCACCTTCAAGCTCGCCCCCCGACGCCCCAGCGGCCGGGAGGTGCTCAAGGTCAAGGGGCTGTGGAAGGCGTATGAGGAGAATTCGGTGCTCGAAGAGGTCACGTTCAACGTCGAGCGCGGCGACCGGATCGCGATCATTGGCGAGAACGGGATCGGCAAGTCCACCCTGCTGAAGATCATCATGGACAAGGTGGCTGCTGACGTCGGGGAGTTCACCTGGGGCTACGAGGCGGATCCAGGGTACTTCCCTCAGGATCACGGGGACTGCTTCCCCGACCCCGATCAGAACGTGATGAGCTACCTCTGGGACTCAAAGCCCGATGCCACCATTGGGTTCGTCTACGGCAAGCTCGCTGAGGTGCTGTTTGAGCGAGAGGACACCGAGAAGAAAGTGAGCAACCTCTCCGGTGGCGAGATCGCCCGGCTGCTGTTCTGCCGACTCGGGATCCAACAGACGACCGTCCTTGTCCTCGATGAGCCGACCAACCACCTCGACATCGAGGGCATCGAGTCCCTCGCCCGCGACCTGAAGCGGTATGAGGGCACGGTGGTGTTTGTTTCGCACAATCGCTGGTTTGTCGAGCAGATCGCGACCCGGGTGCTGGAGCTGTCTCGGAACGGACTCGATGACTTCCATGGAACCTATACAGAGTTCATCGACCGGAAGAAGACCGATCACCTCGACGAGGTGGTGGTGATTGAGCAGGCGAAGGCCAAGAAGAAGCAAGAGAAGAAGAAACGCAAGAAGGCAAAACGTTGAGTCTCTACGGGGTGGGGCTCTTGTGGGCCTCATTGAGGCACAGGAAGCTCCTTTGAGCCTGCGGTGGGTGGCCGCAGGGCGGGGATTCGTAAGCGGGTGTCAGGCTGGGGCCGCTGGGCGGGTAGTACAGGGGGCGGTGACTGGAGAGAACCGAAGGCGAACGTAAGGAATGCAGCCCCCTTGAGCGAAGTGCCATTAGCGGGCCGACAGGCCAGCGTTGGGGCGGAGTGGCCAGAAAAAGAATGGCGCGGAGGATGGCGGACCTCGGGCCATGGGTGAGGGAGGACCCTTCGGAATCGAAAGCCACGAGGCTGAGAGCGCCCCTGGCTGAGAAGACCGAAGGGCGAGCAGGACAGGTCGGCACTATCAAAAGCAGAGATGGGCGAATCCTTGAAGTGTGGCGGTGATTCCAACCCCGTCTCCGTCCTTGGGCGCTGATCGCCACGGGTCCCCTCCGCGGTCCGCGCTTCACTCCCTGTCGGCGTCCACTCTTGTGCGACTGCCTCCGTCCCCAGCCTCGGGTCGCTTGCTGCCTCCGGGGCCGCCAGAGAATCTGGCGTGCGGCCCCTGCAGCACGGCCCACTCCGGTGTCCCCTTGCGCGCGCCCGGGCGAACTGAGACTCCAGAGCAGGCGATCCAAAACAATACAATCAACAAAATTAGGGGGAAGGCAGCCACCTGACCGGCTTCGGATGCCTCACCCCGTCCCCGTGCCTCTCCACGAATCGACAATCAGCCCGTCTACGACCGGCACTTGTCGAACTTTATGGTCAGTGAAAGAGAAGGCAGCCACCTGACCGGCTTCGTCGGACTCACCCCGTCCCCGCGCCGGGTCCCGAATCGGCAGTTTACCCCGCCTAAAGGCCGGCTACTGCCGTCACTCAACGGTCAGTCCACCGCTAGGCAGCCACCCGACCGGCTCCGTCGAACCGTTGAACTCCGCCCGTCTCCCCGCAGATCAACTCGCCACCTTCGGCCAGCTGCCGCCTCAGGCACCGTCCAGAACTTGTCGGCGTGGGCCATCCGCTGGGTGTCGAACTTCGGCAGCACCCGCACCGGCCAGTCACCAATCGGCGCACGCAGCGCAGACTCGTCGGCAGCCGTCGCAGTCAGCACCCGCTCTCCACAGCGCACCGGGATGCACTCACCCTCCAGCATCGCCATCCACCGCCGGGCGTGGGTGACGGTGGCGCCGAGGAGCCGTCGGGCGGCGGTGGGGGCGTCTGAGATACCAGCAACGAGGCCGCTTCACACGGCGCGGAAGTGGCGGATCTGGTCGGGAGTGAGATCGAGCATCACGGCAGCGTTACCCACTGGGCGCGCAGGCGAAAGGCCGGGCTGTCCCCCTCCTGCCACACCACGACAGCATGGTCCGCCCCGACCATCGTCACGTCCACCCCATAGACCGCCGGGGCAGCGAGGGTGTCGAGCGCGATGGTGCTCACGGTGCCGTCCGCGGTGATGCTGGAGAGGCTCAGGGCGTTGTAGAGGCCGTCGTCGACCGTCATCGTCAGCGCGACCACTCCGTCGCTTCGGGGGGCGAGCCGGGCGCTGTGGGAGAAGCCGTCGAGGTCGAGAGCGAAGTCCGCGCCAGACGGCGGACGGATCCAGACGGTGCCGTCGTCGGTGTCCCAGGCGCTCCAGGTGCCGGACGTGGCGATCGCGACCGCTGGGCGGGCACCGGGACTGCCGAGGAGGGTGGCGGACTCTCCGGCGTCGGCCTGATAGGCGATGGGAGCGGTGGAGGTGGTGGAGTCCTCCTGCCAGGCCAGCACCACATCGCCGCCGCCGCTCACTGCGACATCCACCGCAGTCTGCCCGTTGTCGGCGTCGAGTTCCCCGTCGGTGGCCTCACCCCGGATGGCCCCGTCGAGGTCCAGCTCCACAGAGAACGCCTGGAACGCCGGGGCGTCGTCGTGTCCCCAGAAGCCAGCGAGCAGGAAGCCGTCGGACAGGGCGGCGAGCCGGGGGGAGGAGGCGTTGCCGGTGACGGCCACCCCGTCTCGGGAGGCTGCGAGGTCAGTGGTCGGAGTGAGGGGAATACCGGTGAGGTCGTAGAGCCGGTGTCGGATGCCGAGACCGCCGCTGGTGGAGGTGGACCACGCGACCAGCAGCCGATCCCCGGAGACGATGATGGATGGATCCAGCTCGTTGTCCGCGCTGTCGGTCACCGCAATGGGGGCGATGTCGGTGGTCCCGTCGCAGCCCACCCGGGTCAGCCAGATGTCGAAGGTGCTCGCATCATTGGGGCGACTCCAGGCGACCCAGACCCCGCCACCGTCGAAGGCCGAGGTGCCGTGGATCTGGGTGTCCGGGCCGTCGATGTCGGGCTCGGTGAGCTGGTCGGACCACACCGAGAGGCAGTCGCTGAGGGCGTCATCATCGATCGGTCCGGTGTCATCGGGCGATCCATTGCAGGCGAACAGGAAGAGTAGCATCGCTGGAGGATATCCTGCTGAGGCGGGCACTCCGGCCACTTGTCGAACCCGCCGCACTTCACCCAGCCCGTCCATGCCTGACCACAGCCGACCTGTGCTTCAATCCACACCATGACTCCTGAGCGCGCTGAGCCCGACGGCGACCTTACCCGCATGCTCGTCCACTTCGGGGGGCTGTCGTTTCCGGCGACGGTGGCCGTGATGCTGGTGTCGTCCTGTGTCGGTGGCTTCTTCTTTCAGATCTGGATGATGTGGATGATCTACCGGATCACCGGCTCGCGCTGGGGGCGGTGGTGGACAGCGCGGTGGTGGGCCCGGGCGCTGCTGCCCATGGCGATGGTGGTGATCGTGGGTGCGGTCGCCACGGATGTGGCATGGCTGATGATGCTGTCGGTGGTGATGGTGATGGGACTGCTGCCGGTGGCGCTGTGGCGGTTCCTGCTCGGGATGACCCGCCCGGGAACGCCGCTGCACCGGTCGGTTCAGTGGCCGGGGTGGGTGATGGTCGCGATGCTGGCCGTCGGGGGGCTGCTGGGAATGGGGCCGCTGCTGGTGAGCGGAGATCCGTTCGTCAGCGGGCCGCTCACTGTGATGATGGCCGCCGCCGTGCTCCTGGTCCTGTGCGGCAACGGGCTGCTGCTGCTGTTGCTGCGGGGCCTCACCCGGGTCTGGATGAAGGGTGCTGGAAAGCCGACGGCGCACATCCAGGCGATCAGCGAGCTGGCCCACGCGCAGGGCATGACCACCTCCGGCACTGAGCGGCGGCTCACCGTGAAGGCGCCGGACCTGACCATCGAAGTGGACTTCGCCCAGGCTCCCGCACGCATCCTCATCACCGCTCCCCTCGACGACCTGCCCCTGGACCTCTCGGTTCGTGCGCGTCGGGAGGGGGATCTGCCCGGGGTGTCGATGGGGGATCCGATGCTCGGGGAGCTGCTGCTGGTCACTGCCGATGACCCCGAGGCTGCCCGACGCCACCTCAGCGGGCTGCACGAGGTCCTGCTGGCGAACCTGCATGCCTGGCCCGGCTCTACCCTGTCTGGTGGCATGCTCCGGGTCGAGATGACCGGCCCGCCGTTTCACCCTCCCGGGCAGGTCCGTCCCGAGCGGAAGCCCGATGCCACTGACACCGTGGCCGCTCTGTCCGATCAGCTCGATGCCGTCCGACAGCTCATCGCAGCCCTGCGGGTGGCTCCAAGCCCGGTCGCCGAGCCGATCCGGCGTCCAGTCAGCGAGAAGCTCTTGTCGTGACCGGACCGGCGGACCGACACGCTGCTCACTCTGCGGCTGGAGTGAACCGCTCCGTCCAGGGGGCGGCGGTGACGGTGGCGGTCGCGTCGAGCAGGGTCACCGTCGCGACGTCGCCCCGGACAAGCACCGTCGCCTCGCCGAGCCCGGTGGGCACGGTCTGACGCCCGGTCTGGCCGGTCTCCAGTGCGCTTCGGGCCAGCCAGAGGGCCTGCACCCGGGTGTCGTCGGCCCGTCGGGCGGCGAGGTCGAGAGTGACTCGACTGGTGAACGTCGCGATCGAGGCGGAGATCGCCGCGATGAACACCAGCATCAGGGCCAGGACATGTCCGCGTCTCATGGTGATCCCGCTGCGATGAAGATGGTGGTCTGCTCAGACCGGTCGGCCCGGAGTCCGCGGGAGAACACCACCGAGATGCCCCCGGGCTGGCGGCTCAAGGCGACGACATCCCGGGCGAGGACCTGGGTGGAGCCGCAGGAGTCAGTCCGGGACAGGGCGCGGTCGGCCACGGCGTAGTCGATCGTGCAGTCGCCCTGAGCGAACCGAGGGGCGTCGGCGGAGATCGCCCCGGCGCGGTCGTCGAGCTGGATGCTGTCGGCGATGGTGCGCGTGGCGTCGGCGGTCTGGAGGTGCCAGGCGCCCAGGAGGATGCGATCCTCGACGCCGAGCCCGTAGGCGTAGACCATCGGGACGAGGATGGCGAGCAGGCTCAGGCAGATCGCCAGCTCGGTGAGGGTGAAGCCGCTTCGGCGTCGGTGCGTCATGGCGAGAACACCGTCAGGGAGCGGGTGGACTGGCGGCCCACGGCGTCGCGCCAGGTCACCACCAGGGTCTCCACGCCGTCGCCGGGGAGGCGCTCGACGGTGGCCTCGGGCAGCCCGGCGGTGAGCCGCTCGCTGACGGTGGGCTGTTGGGCGGCACCGTCGAGGAGGCGCTGGGCGTGGTAGTCCAGCACCAGCCGGGCCTGCTCCTGCTGAAGCTCGACGAGGCCGATGAGCTGGATGCGTCGGGTGGCGCTGCCGAAGGCGCCGACCAGGAGGCCGAGCATCGCCACGGTGATCATCAGCTCGATGAGGGTCACGCCGTGTCGGCGTCGGGGTGGGATCATGGGTCCTCCCGGGTCCAGAGGGTCGCGATGGGGGTGCGGATCTGACCGGAGCCACCGCAGCGGGGGCAGTCCGGGGCGTCACCGTCGGGGCAGGGGGCGGCAGCGAGGTGCTGGTGGAGCACCCCGCGGAGGGTCTGCGAGAGCACCGCCGGGTCGGCGCCGAGGTCGCGCATGCGCTGGCTGGCCTCGGCGGTGGAGCCGGCGTGCAGGCCGATGATCACCAGCCGGCCGGTGTGGGCGGCCTCCAGGGCCAGGGCGGCTTCCGCAGCGGTGCGGACCTCGCCCAGCGCCACCACGTCGACGTCCTGTCGCAGTGCGCCGACCAGGGCGGCCTCTGCGGTCAGCCCCCGGGCCGGGCACAGCTCGACCTGATCGACTGGGATCCCGGCCAGCCTCAGCCGCTGCTCGACGGGATCCTCGATGCTGAGGTGGGCGCCGCTGCGGTGGGTGGTGAGGTGCGACAGGGCGGCGTAGACGGTGGTGGTCTTGCCGCCGCCGGAGGGGCCGGCGATGATGATCAGTCCGCTGCTGTGCCTGAGCAGCGCGGCCATGCGCACGGCGAGGTCGTCGGACAGGCCCAGCTCTTCGAGGGCATACAGCCGACCGAACAGCCGCAGCGCGACCCGCTCTCCCAGCGCGGTGGGCAGGAACGAGGTTCGGACATCCGCAGCGACCCCGGCTCGGGGGATGCGCCCCTCCTGCACCACGTCCGATCGGTACGGCAGGCAGCCGGAGAGGTGCTTGAGGGCGGCGATCAGGCGGCGGCCGGTTTCGGCGGGGAGCACGATGAGGTCGCGCAGGTCGCCGCACAGCCGGAGCCGGACCCGGTGCTGCCCTCCGTCGGCCTCGATGTGGACATCCGAGGCCCCGGACTCGCTCGCCAGGGTCAGCAGCGTCTCCCCGGCCCGACGCGGCGACCATGGCCCCTCGGTGTAGGCCCGCCAGGACTCGGCGTCGGCGCTGAGGTTGCCGGTGGAGGCCGGTGGGCTCAGCGCGATGTCGAGGAAGGGGCGGAGGGGGGCGGGCAGGCGGCGGAGCGTTCCAGAGGACAGCCGCACCCCGCCGGCCTCCAGGCCGATCATCTCGTCGAACGGGATGAACTCCGCCCGCAGCCACCGACCCGGCAGCTGCAGTCCCTCCCGGCTCTTGCGCTCACCCGGCAATGAGGCGTCCGTACAGGGTGAAGAACGCCACCCCGACCGCAAGGACGCCTGTGCTGGCGATCAGGAGGGCGAGGGTGTGGATGCGCAGGATCGCGCCGGGCAGGGTTCGCTGCTGGCGGACCCGCTCCTGAGCCGCCAGCGCGGCGGCGGCCTGGGGAACGGTGCCTGAGCGCGCCGCTCCGACAAGCAGGCTGGCCTCCATCGGGTGCAGCAGCGGCGAGGCGTCGGCGGTCTCACCGGCCTCCAGGGCGCGGGCGAGGGTCTCGGCGGCTCGGGCCTGACCGGGCAGGCACCACACCGCTGAGGCCCGCAGCGCTGCGGGAAGGGACGCCCCGGCCTGTGCGAGTTGGTCGAGGCTGTCGAAGAACGCCGCCCGGTGGATCGCTGGCCAGCCGCCAGACAGCAGGGGCAGCCGGAGTCGGCCCAGCACAGCGACCGACAGCAGGACCAGCACTGCGGCGCTCAGCCCCACCGCGATCCCCAGCGACTCCACCCCACCGGTCGGCATCGACTGCGCCGCCAGCGCGGGGGCCATCACGCTGTGGATCACCGCCCCGGCCACCACCACCGACCCGGCGAGGATGAGGGGGTAGATTCCCGCTGAGCGCAGCCGCCGGGCATTTCCCGCCAGGGTCGAGGCGATCATCAGCTGCCCGGCCAGCGCGGCGGGGGCATCGCTCACTCCCGCAAGCAGCACCACCCGGGGCAGCCGCGCGTCCAGCCCGACCCGACGGGCGGCGTCGGACAGCTCGCCACCCGAGGCCAGCGCGGACACCAGCGCAGCCGCATCGGGAGCCGCCAGCCCGCCGAGGCCGCTGCGGTTCATTCGGACCAGCGCTCCCTGGAGCGCATCGAGGCTCAAAGCGGCACCGAGATGGCTGAGAGGGTGCGGTAGATGCTGCTCAGGACCGCCAAGCCGATGAGCATCAGCCCGCCGATCCCGACCAGCCGGACCACGGCGACCTCGCGGCGGTGGGCCTGCTCGGCGAGGGCGAGGGACTGCGTGGTGACCTGATCCAGCTCCGGGACGTTCGCGCCTGCCGAGTCCAGAGCGGTGAGGGTCTCGTCGAGGGTCTGTCGGACCGCCAGGGGGGCTCCAGCCTCCGCCATGCCCGCAGCCAGCGCGGCCTGCCGAGCGCGATCATAGTGCCCCCGCCAGCCCGCTCGATGCCGCGCCGAGAGGAGCAGTCCCGCCGAGATCCCTGCCGCCAACAGCAGCAGCCCGGCCGGCGCCATCGTCAGCGCCCGAAGCTCTGCACCGTTCTCCACACCCAGCTCCTGAAGCTGTGGGAGGATCTTCTCAAACAGCAACAGCAGCGAGAAGCCCTGGAGGAGGCCGATGAGGGCGAGGTAGCCGAGGGTCTGCGCCATGGGGAGCTGGAAGATGAGCGCAGTGGGCAGGGCGGAGAGTCGGACCCGGGCAGGCTGGAGGGCAGCGGGCCACAGCCGCGCCATCACCTGCAGCTCCTCGGAGAAGCCGAGTCGACGGAGGCTGCCGTCGAGCTGCCCCGCCTCGGCCTCCCGGGCAGCCTCCGACGCGCCGAGCTCGCGAAGAGTCGGCCCGAGCGGGGTGCCATCGGCCAGGGCGTGTCCGACCAGGAGGGTGGTCATGCGCTGGTGGTTCACATCGACGCCATGGAGAGGAGGGGGAGGGTGAACATCGCGAGGAGGGGCCCGAGCAGGGCCACCGCCAGCACGGCTGCAGCCAGCGGCGCGAGGTGTCGGAAGAGGGTCACGGCCTGCGCGCCCTCTCGGGTCAGCTCATCGGCCAGCTCCGCCGCGGCACGGGGGGCGCCGACCCGGGGCTGGCGGACGAGGAAGTAGGCCCGGTCGGTGGAGCGGGTCAGCAGCGGGAGGGGATCTGCACCGTCGGCGGCGGCCTGGAGGAGCCCGGCGGCGGCCTGGAGGAGCCCCATGCCGGGGGCGATCCGGCGGCTGCCGCGGTGGACGAGTGCGGCGGCTCCGATCGCCGCGGGGATCCCGAGGATGGAGAGGGCTCCCCGAAGCCCACCCAGCACGACCCAGGTGGCAGGCGTGTCGGCTCTGCTCTCGAAGAGGTGCAGCAGGTCCGGTCCGGCCCAGGACAGCAGGGTGCCCAGCACCAGCGGACCGGCCAGCGCGATGGTGAGGTACAGCCGGGTCATCGCCAGCGCGGAGTCCGCCGACAGCCGGGCGTCGAGGGCGCGGGCGGCGCAGTCGAGGGCGTCGATGTCCGCCTCGGCGGAGAGCAGGTCGGTGCTCGGGCTCCCCGACGTCAGGGCGCGACGGGCAGCAGCGATGCGGATCGCGAGCGGCCCGTTGGTGAGGCCGTCTGCGGCGTGCCCCAGGGCCTGCGCCTGAGACAGCCCGCTGCGACGAAGGGCCACCACCTGACGCAGCAGCAGGGCCTCCTGTTCCTCGGCGGTCATCACTCCAGACCGTCCACGATGTCGATCTGGAGGGTGTCTCCGCTCAGCGTGAGGCGGGAGGTGTGCCCGTCACGGTCCAGATCGCCCTCCGCAGTCACTGCAAAACCCCCGTCGATCACCTCGACCCCGTAGCGGTAGCGAACCGCACCGCCGACCTGGATCCCCAGGGTCTTCCAGCAGCTCGCCTCCGGGAACCGGGCCGTCGGGACCGGGACATCGCCAGATGCCGGGCAGGCGAGGTAGTCGCCGGTGTCGCGATGGTGCTGAAGCTGAGCGTGGGCGATGGCCGAGAGCATCGACCGGGCCTCCGCCTGGTGGCTCCTGCGCAGGATCACGTCATAGGCAGGCACGGTGATCGCGGTGAGGATGCCGAGGATCATCACCACAAAGCACAGCTCCAGCAGGGTAAATCCGCGTCGCATGGGCAGGCCTGGCGTCTGAGGGGGTGACCTGAGAATACACCAGCATCGACCAAAGAACCGGTCTTGTTTTGTTGCCGCGACCTATCGGGCCTCTTCCTTCTTCTTCTTCTTCTTGTCCTCATCGACCACGCAGCCTTCCTTGTCCGTGCAGTCGAAGTCCTCGTCGACCCCGAAGCTGTAGGGGGCGTCGGTGAGGTCGGGGCCATCGACGTCGTCGGGGGTGTTGTCCGCAGCGGTCTCGCCGGTCTTCTTGTCCTCCGCGCCGCCCCAGTCGGTGTTGGTGGAGTACAGCCAGCTGTCGGTGTCGAAGTAGACCCCGCCGCCCTGATCGGCGGTGTTGCCGGTGATGGCGGTGTAGCCCTCGTAGGAGGTGTAGACGTAGAGGGTGCCTGACAGCTGCACGCCGCCGCCGGTCTCCTCGGCAGTGTTGTCGGAGATGATCGAGTCGTAGACGCTGCCCCAGGATGCCCCGGCCCACAGCCCGCCGCCCTGAGTCGCCGTGTTGCCGGTGACCGTCGAGTCGTCGAGGAGGAAGCTGACCTCGGACTCGTCCGCCACACCGATGTAGATCCCGCCGCCCTGCTCGGCGCTGTTGCCCTCGATGAGGGAGTCGTCGATCTCCAGGTCTACGCACCCGCTGGCGTAGACTCCGCCGCCCTGCGTCGCAGTGCTGTCGATGATGATCAGCTCGTCGAGGACCACATCGGGCTGGGTGACCTTCTCCTTGGTCGCCTGCTTGTCGCCCTCATCGTCTTTCTCCTCCTCC
>JBLHNG010000041.1:0-23032 GCA_047621685.1 Myxococcota bacterium
CCAGCATCCACCAACCCGACTTGCCGCAGGTAAGGCCGCAGCCGAGAGACAATGACCGCGCCGGGGGTCAGGATGCGCTTGGTGCTGCCGATCGTGGTGACCGCCCTCCGGTCACAGCGAATGATGCCAGCCTCGGCGTGGCTGGTGTCGAGGACGCGCCACGGCCCAACAACGGCCGACGGGCGCAAGCTCACAGACGACAGCGCGGCGACCTCGCTCAGCGGCACCCCGTCAGCGTGGGCCTCTCGGCGGGGATCATAGCGCTCCGGCGACAGGATGAGCCCCTCGGCCAGCGCGGTAGTGAGGATGGTCGCGACCTTCACGCCCACACCCCGTCCATCGCGGCGACCACTTCGTCGAGGTCATGGGCCAGTGCGCTCCACGCTGGTCCCTGCCGATCCGCTCCCTCCGCAAACACCGGAGCCCCCCGGCTGTCCTTTCCGACCGACTCACAGACCACCATCCGGATCGGCTCGGCGGGAATGACCGTCACCGGAGCGGGTCGCTTGACCCCGACGAGGATCGCGGTCTTCTGGCTGGTGTGGGGCAGGAAGGTCTCCCGGGGCAGGCCGACCACCCCGACCAGCTTCACCCGCTGCATCAGCCACCGTCGCAGCGGGGCGAAGGCAAGGGCGCCGACCTTGTTGTGAGGCAGCACCGCGACCAGTCGCCCCCCGGGCTTCAGCAGCCGCACGCACTGCTCGACGAACAGCACGTCCCGCTCCACCCGTCGGAACAGCCCGGCGACCTCGAAGTCGGCCAGAAGATCAGCATCCTGGATCTCACCAGCGAACGGGGGGTTGGTGAGGATGAGGTCGGCGGACTCCGGTGGACTGCGCAGGGAGTCGCCCCGGGTGATCCAGGCTGGATCGCCCCCGCTGGCCGCGACGAGGGTGCGGGCGACCCGGACCGCCCGGGGGTCGAAGTCCTGGCCCCGGATCTCGGCGTCGGGGCACTGCCGACGGGCGGCGAGCAGGAACGCACCGGAACCACAGGCCGGGTCGAGCACCCGCTGACCGGGGCGGGGCTGTGCGATGCGGATGGCGGCTTGCACGACGTGGCGGGGGGTGAAGAACTGGCCGCGCTCGCCCCGGGAGGTCCGGCTGCTGAGGCCCTCGAACAGGCTGTCGACCGCCTCCAGGCCGCTCGCCAGCAGCGTGAAGCCAGCCAGCAGCTCCGCAGCAGCAGCACGAACTCCGGCGGGGAGCTGGCTTGGCCCGACCGAGAGTCCCGGCCACACCGCGTCGGCCTCAGCGAGCAGGGCGTCGAGGGTCGACCCGGAGAGCCGGGCGCCGCCGTGGCGCTGCTCGTCGAGGATTCGAGCGGTGATGAGGCGGTGGATCTCGTCGAACGGATCCGCCCCGCTGCCGGCCCGGACGAGCTCGTCCAGGCGCCGGATCAGCGAGCCCCAGTCCCCCGGGTTGGTGCGGTGGCGTCGGGGCATCTCAGGTGATGATCTCCTGAGCACGGGCGAGGTCGATGCGCTCGGAACCGTCGTAGAGGTGCAGGAAGTACAGGGAGAGGGTGTCGCGGGCGATGATCTCGGCGCCCTCGTCGATGGAGTCGACGAACCAGCGACCGCGCGGCCCGTGCCACTGGACGACCGCTGGGCCGTCTTCGTCGTTGATCAGCATGCGCGCCCCGCCCAGCGTCTCGTCGATGACTGCGACCCCGCAGGACCACGCGGCCCGTCGGGCAGCCTTCCAGGCCATCCACTGTGGCGTCCACTCCAGCGCCGCCACATCCTCAGCGATGACCCCGTCAGGAGCGCCCTCGGCGGTCCAGAGCCGGAACGACTTGTCCTTGCTGTGCGAGATGATCCCGCCCCCCGGAAGCTCTGCGGCAAAGAACACCTCGTCGGTGTGGCCGACCAGCGCGGTGATCTCGGCACCATCTCCAGACCACAGGCGCAGGGTCTTGTCGTTGGACCAGGACAGGATGCGGCCATCGGAGAGCACCGCAGCGCCCTTGACCGACTTCTTCGCCTCGTGTCCTTCGAGCACCGCGACCTCGCTGCCGTCCTCTCCCCAGAGCCGGAGGGTGGCGTCCGATGCCCAGGACAGGATGCGCTCACCAGACAGCCGGGCGGCGCCCTCGATGATCTTCTTGTCGGTGTGGCCGGTGAAGGTGACCAGCGGCGCACCGCCTGCAGACCAGAGCCGGAGGGTGGCGTCTGAGGCCCAGGACAGGATGCGGCCATCGGAGAACACCATCGCGCCCTTGACCAGCCTGGTGTGCCCCTCCAGCACTGCGACCTCGGTGCCAGCGGTGAGATCCCAGATCCGCAGCGTGAAGTCTGAGGACCAGCTCAGCATGCGGTCGCCGTCCATCAGCCGGGTGCCCTGGATGTTCTTGGTGTGACCGCTGAGGGTGGCGAGGCAGGCCTGGGTGGCGAGGTCCCAGACCCGGAAGGTGTGGTCCGCCGCCCAGCTCAGCAGCCGGCCGCCAGACAGCTCACGGGCACCCTCGACGCCCTCGGTGTGACCGGTGAACACGGCGACGGACTCGCCGCCCCACAGCCGGAGGGTCTTGTCCTTGGCCCAGGAGATCGCCCGGCCATCGCTGAGGAGGCGGGTGCCGCCGACGTAGCTGGTGTGGTCGTCGGTGTTGGTGTTGGCGGCATCGATCTCGGCGATGCGGGCCAGCAGGGCCGGGTCGGTGTCCCAGATGCGAACGGTGCGGTCGGAGGCCCAGGTCAGCGCCTGACCATCGGGCAGGACCGCAGCACCCTCGACGGTGGTGGAGTGGCCATTGAGCTGTGCGAGGTGTGCGCCGGTGTCGGCGTCCCAGATCTCGAGCGGGCCGCGGCTGTCGCCGGAGAGCAGGCGCCCATCCCCGAGGTCGATCACCATCTTGATCGAGCCGGAGTGGCCGACGAACCGGGCGAGGGGTGCGGCAGCGGTGAGGTCCCAGCTGCGAAGCTCGCGGTCTGCGCTCCAGGACAGCGCCCGGTCCCCAGACAGCAGGATCGCCCCGAGGACCGCTCCGTCGTGACCGGTCAGCTCGCCCAGCGCCCGCCCGTCTTCGAGGCTCCACAGCCGCAGGGTGCCGTCCTTGCTCCAGCTCAGCAGCCGGTCGCCGGACAGCACGAGGCAGCCGAGCACGTCGGCGTCGTGGGTCATGGTCGCGGTGTTGTCGCCGGAGGTGGTGTCCCACAGGCGCAGTGTGCCGTCCTTGCTCCAGCTCAGCAGCCGGCCATCATCGAGGTTGGTGGTGCCGAGGACGTCGGACTTGTGGCCGGCGAGGATGTGCACCGGCTTGTCCTTGTCTGGATCCCAGATGCGAACGGTGCGATCGCGGGTCAGGAGCCGACCGTCGGGCAGGAAGCCGACACCCTTGGGGTAGCGCTTGTGGCCCTTGTAGGTGCCCAGGCACTCGCCGGTCTCTACGTTCCAGCGCTTGATGGTCTTGTCCCGAGAGGCGGTCAGCAGCTCGCCATTGGGCAGCCGCACGCCGGCTTCGATCTGCTTGGTGTGCCCGGCGAGCTGGAGCTGCTCGGTGCCGTCGGTCAGCGACCACCGACGGATCGTGGCGTCGTCGGCCCAGGAGATCGCGCGCTCTTCGTCGAGGATGAGGGCGCCCTTGATGCGCTTGGCGTGCCCCTCCATTGCCGTGATGCAGGTGCCCTCTTTGAGGTTCCAGTAGCGGAGGGTGTTGTCCATCGACCAGGTCAGCAGGGTGTCGGATCCCCGCAGCTCAGCGGCATCGATCTTGCGCTTGTGCCCCTCCATGATCGAGGTGCAGGCGCTGAGCGCGACATGGACCGGGCGGCGCTGACTGCGCAGCCACAGCCAGCGATCGCTCGACGCTGCCAGCCACCCCTCGGCGGCCTGGGTGACCGGGGAGGAGTCGGCGTACTCGGTGGCGGTCTGCAGCAGGATCCGGTGGGCCGGCCAGCCGTCGTTGCCCCGGCGCAGGAGGTGGTCGCGGGTCTGGAAGAAGGTGCTCCAGGCGGCGAACTCGGTGTCGTCTTCTGGACCGCCCAGCGCAGTGAGGGCGTCGCCGTACTCCCGGGCGAGGTCGAGGTTCTCAAACGCCGGCAGCGCCTCGGTGCGGGCCATGAGGTACGAGAAGTCGGTGAGCCGGCTGCGAACCGCCGCCTGACCCCGCCGCTTGCCCCACAACAGCGCATACTCGGTGCCCCAGCGGAACATGTGGTTCTGGAGGTTGCCCTCGGGAAGCTCGTGCCAGCGGGCGGCCATCTGGTACAGCAGTCCCTCAGCCCGTCGGCGGGTGCGCTTGAGCGCGGGGGTGCCGTTGATGTACTCCCGAAAGCCGCGATGGTACAGGGAATACGCCAGCTCTCCCGATGGTGCGGAGGTCTCTCGCAGCAGGGTCCGGCCCGCGCGAAGCACCGAGGTGACGTGGTCCAGCTCCTCGGGGGTGAGGTCGTCCTCGTTGATGTCTGCGGCGGTGGAGAGCAGGTAGCGGATGGCGAGGAGGTCGAGGGGTTCTTCGGCCCGGCCCAGCATGCAGATCAGCAGGATGAGGTTGATCTGGACATCGGAGATGCCCATCCGACCGATGAGGTCCTCGTAGTAGGTGTTCAGCCCGTCGGGCAGCTTGTCCTCGTCGTCGACAGTCAGGAAGCCGCTGCGGAGGTCTTCGAGCAGCAGCTCGACATACAGCGGAAGCCCCCCAGCACTCGTCACGACCCGGTCGACGAATGCGTTGTTCACCGAGTCGTCGTCCTCGTCGCCGTCCTCGTCTCGCTTGAGCAGGGCGTAGCGGGCGTTGCCGAGGCCATCGAGCAGCAGAGCGCGGATGTTGTCCGTCGACATCGGCGGCAGCCCGGCGGGTCCAAACAGCACCGCGACGTCGTCGCCAGAGAAGATGGTGGCGAGGTTGTGGTCGGGACGGCCAGAGAGCAGGAACAAGGTCCCGGGCACCGCGAGCTGGCGGAGGAGTCCGGGGAAGTCGGGATCCTGGGGGACGATGGCGTCGAGGCCGTCGAGCATCACTCGGAAGGATGCCGCCGGGGCGCGGGGGTTCTTCGGCTGGAGGTCCGCCAGCACCGCGAGGCGCTCCTTGATGTCTTCGAGCAGCACGTCGACGTCGCCCATGACCGGCGGCGCGGTGCGCTCCTTGAGGGGCGCCCAGGTCCACAGGGCTTCCTGGAGGAGCTGGAGGAACATGCGGCGGTTGTTGCGCACGTCGCCGGTCTGGAAGTGGTGGTAGTACAGACCGTGGTGGCTGGAGTTGCTGAGATCCCGGGCGATGCGGGACATCACCATCGACTTGCCGATGCCCGGTCCGGCACACAGCCAGGCGATCCGGGCGGTGCCGGTCTCGCGGGTCGGGGTCTTCTTGAGCCAGGTCTTGATCTCCTTGACCTCTGCCTGCCGCCCGATGAGCCCCTCGGCCTCCCGGCTGGCCTCCTTGAGGAAGTCAGTGGCGGAGAACGCCCGGTGGCTGCCGGCTCGGGGCGCGCGGGCCTCGTTGAGACCGAACAGGGTGCGGAAGTCCTCGATCTCGCCGCGCTCGGAGTGGGCCTCGTCGCGACCCAGCGGGGTGTAGGAGAGGCTCTGCGGACCAGAGCGGGCGTAGATCTGCGGGACCGCGCCCTCGGAGCGGGTGATGAACTGGCCGTCTTTGCCGAGGATGCGGACCGGGCCGTAGGCGATGAGCGGGGAGAGGGAGAGGAGCTGGTCTCCGTTGGTCAGCCACGCGCCCTCTGGGGGGGAGGGGTTCTCGACATCCGCCGTCGTCGCGAGTGGTTCTGGAACCCCGGCGGTGACCAGCACCGGGGAGAGCCCGTGGAGCTGAACGACCCCCTCTTCCTCGTGGTGGCCATGGACCATCAGCCCGTCGGTGCAGCCGCCGATGGCCCGCATCAGGTCGAGGAACCGGGCGTCGTGGGCGGTGACCAGCTCGGCGGACTTGCGCGATGAGATTCCGCCGCCGTGAGCGACCCGGTTGCGCAGGACCAGCATCGAGTCGATCTCGGAGCCCTCGGAGGAGAACAGCGGGGCGATGTGGTCGTCGTGCAGGGTGAAGACTGCCGGGGACAGCGCCCCACCCGGTGCGGCCTTCGACAGCGACCGCAGCATGCCCACCCAGCGCCCGACGGTGGGGCGCTCGATGTGCTCCTGGATGGATCGCTGGAGCATCTTCGGCAGTCCGCCGTCATGGGCCAGACGCACGTCCGCCAGGGCGACCGCGACCGCCCATCGGATCGCGACCTCCACGGTGTCCAGCATCCAGTGCAGCCGCACCCGGGGGTTGGGCTCAGTGAGGTACTCAGACAGCGGGATCGCCAGCCAGGTGGGCAGGTCGGTCAAGCCATCGGGCCACGGCGGAAGGTCTTGGGGGCTCATGGGCCGATCAGTACCAGACCACGCCCGATGGTGCCGGGGAGATTTTGACCGCCAGCAGCGCGCCGCCAGCGTCTCCGCTCAAAAACCTCACTCGTAGTAGACGAGGTAGCTCTGCATCCGGACGTTCGCCCCGGTGCTGTCGGGCTGCCAGACCTCGCCGTCCATCAGCCCGAAGTAGCTGACGGTGTTCTCCTCACCGACTGAGACATCGTCGGTGATGTCGACCACCCACGGCACGACCTCCAGCCCCGGACACCAGCCGCCGCGGCCATAGACCCAGGTTCCAGACTGGTTGGGCACCGTGCCGTCGACGACCTGCTCTGCGCAGCCCATCGCGCTTCCAGCCTCAGGGTGAGCCTTGGTGTGGCTGGCGGCATCGTTGAGGGTGAACTGGTGCTGGTGGTCGCAGAACTCCGCGCAGTTGGCGGTGGTGTCGCCGAAGCCGTGGCCGGAGATGACCGCCATCAGGCCGACCTGGGTGGTGCCCTCTGGCGGGGTGAAGGTGATCGGCAGCTTGTCCTCGTGCCAGACCTCCTGCCACTCCCCCCACAGGGTGCCCCCGGAGGCATCGCCGATCAGCGCGGTCCAGGCGCCCTCGCTGCAGCCAGCCTCCAGGTCCGTCGGGTCCGCGCCGATGCAGCCGGACTCGTCGTCCTTCTTGGTCTTGGGGTCGTCCTCGGTGCAGGCGAACTCCACCGCCGCAGCCTCAGCCTCAGAGGCCAGTCCCTCAGCGGTGTGGCAGTACCAGGCGCCGTCGTCGGAGAGGGTCCAGTCAAAGCGGCTCCAGTCGCCCCCCTCCTCTGCGGTCAGCCAGCCATCGTTGATGGTGGCGATGGTGTGGGTGACCTCATCGGTGGGATGGCTCCACACCGTCCACTCCGACTCGCTGATCGCGTGGTTGACCCCCCAGTTGTAGTTGCTGTTGAACGAGCCGCCGTCAAAGATCGGCTCCAAAGCGACGGGTCGGTAGCCCTTGCCCTGGTCAGACAGCCGGATGTCGAGGCTGACGTCGTAGTACTGGGTGGTGTAGAAGGCGAGGCGCCGGGTGCCGCCGTCGCCGAGCAGGGCGAGGAACGGGCTGACGTCATGCACCCAGCGGCCGGGGCGCCAGTAGGTGGTGATCCAGCGGCCGATCTCGACGGGGCAGGAGGTGGACTCGTCTTCCTTGGTGTTTGGGTCGTCTTCGTCGCAGAGGTAGGCGTAGACGAGGTAGTCCCACGCCGGGCACTCGGTCCCGGAGGGGTAGCCGGCGCACTTCAGGGTCAGGTCGAAGTCCATGGAGTCAAACGTCGCCATGGTGGAGGCATCTGGCAGCTCAATGTCGGCGTAGATCTTCACCCCGGCCCAGCCGGAGTCGCTGGCGGGCTCTGCGGTCCAGACATCGATGATGGTGACGTCGGTCTCTGCGGCCATTGCTTCTTCGCGGTCGGACTCGAAGTTGTAGTACTGCGGCTCATAGATGAGGAACTCCGGCGGACAGGTGGCCCAGCCGTCGGAGGGGTCGCAGAAGTAGCCGGTCTCCCGGGCAACCCCGAGCCGGTCGATGGACAGCGCCCACTGAACGTACTTGTCGCTGATGTAGTACTGGCTGTTGAGCGCCCCCACCCAGTCCGCCTCCCAGGGCGAGTCGACGACGTAGTGGATGCGGTCCCGCCAGTGCGCCGCGAGGTCTTCGTCGAGGTCGTCGAGCGCGCCGTTCATCTGCTCAGTGAGGTCGGCGAGCACGCCCTCTGGCTCCTGGTCGTAGGAGAAGAAGAAGTAGTGAACGTTGCGCGGCGAAGTCTCCAGCCAGTCGGTGATCTCGCGATCATTGTCCAGCTCGACGGGGTAGTTTGAGGCGCCGTAGTAGTTGATGATCATGTAGCTTTCGCATCCAGACCACTGCTCGGAGAAGGTCCAGCTCGACTCGACCCCGTCGCTGTCCGCCACGGTCCAGGTGAAGTCGGGGACCACCGTGTCGAAATCCCCCGCACTGCCCGAGGCATCGAATTCGCGCACGGTCAGACCTTCGTCGGCGCAGAAGTCGACCACGGCCGGCTCCCCGGTGTCTTGAGGACCGGTGTCTTGAGGGGTGGTGTCGGTGGGGTCGGGCTCGGCTTTGTCAGCACAGGCCAGCAGGAGCAGGGGGAACATCAGTCGCATGGCATCTCCAGAGCCCCTCCAGAATACTCAACCGAAGGTATTGCGTAGAAAATTCATCGAGGATGAAATCATGTCTGACCGGCACCGTAAGTCTCGGCTGCAACGGAGAGGTCGCATGTCTGAATTGATCCCGAACGCAACGGCGCTCATCGAGGCGATGGTCATCGGTGCCCACATCGGCGGCGGAATGACGCCTGATCGCTCCGATGTCATGAACACCATCGTCCGTGACCACTCTGCTTTCACCGACCAGCGCCCCGCTGATCTCGACGCGGAGGTCCAGGCCGCCATCGTGCGCATTGCCGCGGACTCCCCGACCGGGCGTCTCACAGCCCTGAGCGGGTCCGTCTCGTCCCAGGTTGCGTTCCAGCTGATGGTGATCATCGCGCTGGTTGAGGAGGAGGGCGAGGAGAAGACCGACGAGCTGCTCGCCGCCGGTGAGGCCCTGGGGCTGGAGAATCGAAGCGCCTGGGCGGTGCTGGAGGCTGGCATCCCCCCCGCACTCATGGACGTCCGGGTCCCCGCAGCTCCCGAGGAGACCTACCTCGACGTCCTGCTCGCCGCTGCGGCCGCCGACGGTCAGCTCGCCGATGAGGAGATGGTCGCCCTCATCAACTTCGCCCGCTCGCGGCTGGAGCTGCGAGAGATTCCCCGCAAGGAGATCGGCGATCTCATGCAGGCCAGCCTCCAGGGCTTCCTCGACTACGGCTTCAAGTTCTGGCTGGACACCCTCGCTGACGACCTCCCAGAGACCGAGCAGCGGGAGACCGCCCTGCGTCTGGCGACCGAAATGGTCGAGGCCGATGGCGAGGTCGCCGACTCCGAGACGGAGTTCCTCGCTGCCCTCAGGCTGGCCCTGAACCTGTAGTCGGGGATACTACGGTTCGATAATCTCAGCTGACGAGAAGAAGATGTCCGAAGAAACTGATCAGAACACTGACGAGACCGTAGACGAGACCGCAGGGGAGGCCTCCGAGGAGGTCGCAGAGGAAAAGGGTGGGGCCACCAACCGCTCTCCTGACAACCCCCTCTCCCGTCCCACGGATGCCGTCATCCGCCCCGGCTTCCGCAACCCGGCGAATAGCCGCACGAAGGTCCAGCGCAAGAAGCGCAAGAAGCGGCGCTAGGCGCTCTGGGGCACCCGCTGACGCACAGGACACGGCCCGTTGAGACTGCGGGCGGTGGCCGCTGGGCGGGGATTCGCCGCGGGTGTCATGCTGGGGGTCACAGGGTAGCGGCGACTGGAGAGACCCGCTGTAAAGCGGGGAACGCAGGAAGTGCAGCCCCCTTGAACGCAGTCCCATGAGCAGGCCGAAGGCCGGCGTTGGGGCGTAGTGGCCAGAAAAAGCGCCGCTGCTAACGATGAGTGCCCTCAGCTAGTCCCTGAGACGAGCACCCGCCGTCACCCCATCGCCCCGTCGCTGCGCAGCCAGAGGCAAGCAGAACAGGGCAGGCAACATCAAAACCCACGATCCGCGCATCGTTGGAGTGAGCCGGAGACGGCAGTGGCAGCGCCTCCAGTTGAGGTCCGCCCACCTCGTAAGCCAGGGGGAAGTCAGCCTGCCCTGTTCTGCTCGCCCTTTGGGCTTCTCAGCGTCGGGGCGATGGGATGTGGAGGGTGCTCTCTCACCGGATGGTTGAGGCACGCCATCGTCGGCGCCATTCTTTTTCTGGCCACTTCGCCCTACCCGCTCTGAGCGGCTTCGGGCTGCTCATGGTGCTCGTTCGAGGGGGCTGCACTCCTTGCGTTTCGCCGCCTTACGTCGACTCACTCCAGTCCCCGCTCCCCTGCGACCCCCAGCCGGACACCCGCGGTGAATCCCCGCCCAGCGGCCACTCCCCGCCAGCCCAAAGGACCGTCCTTGTACCTCAACGGGTGCCGAGTGCTTTCCACAAGCCCGCACCCAGCGGTCTCACAGGCCCATTGGGCCAGGCTCATGCGCCACAGTGATGCTCTGTCCAATGTCTGGCGGCGGGATCTCCTTGAGCGTCCCATCAGTCCAAACGACCAACGCATACTCAGCAATCGGCGCCTCCAGCTCAATGCGGATCGTCGTCGGTCGCCCAGCATCGACTTCCTCAACCACCACGGCAAGCCGCCCACTCACAATGCGATCCCCTTCCAACATCGGACTCGCCTCAAAGGATCGAAACAGAGCCTCAAACGGCCGATCGCCCATCACACCACCAAGAACCTCCAGGCGAAAGGTCCGCTCAGAGAGCCGGGTGAGGCGGTGGTCAAACGGGGCCATCGACATCGGCTGCCAGCGCGTGGCGATGGGCTGTCCGGTGTGGGCTTGCATCACAGAGAGGTAGATCGCGACGGCCGGATCCGGGGTGAACAGGGCGATGGCATCTCGGGTCGGATCGACCTCCATGCGCGCGATGAGGTCGGGGATGATGCGGTCGATGTGGTGGGTCGCTGCGGTCATGCCGCACCACATCGGCAGCGGGGTGATGAGGTGCGGCAGGGCGATCAGCACGACCAGCCCCCAGCGCCGCTTCCGCCAGGCGACCACGAAGACCGCTGCGGTGGCGACCCCGAGGCCGATGCCGGGCACCAGAAGCATGCGGTTGACTGGAAAGGTCGCCAGCCCCGGGATCATCGCCAGCAGCCCGCCGGGGATCAGCCACCGCAGGTGGCCCCGCTCTGGCTCGCTCAGGTTCGGCCAGGCCCACCGCAGGGCGACCACCAGCACCACTGCCGCCACCCCGCCACCGAGGACCAGCCCCACCTTCATCGCCGGGGCAAAGAAGAACGCGTCCGCTGGCAGCCCGAGAACCTGACCGCCCAGCAGCACCAGCGCCCGGACCGGTGCGACCGCAGCAAACGCCCCGGGATCCACTCCCGGATCGATGTAGAGCCCCGAGCCATGCGCGCCATACCCCAGCGCCCGGTACATTCCCGCCCACGCCACCCCCAGCAGCACCGCAGGGAGCAGTCCGAGGAGCCGCCGAGGCAGCGGGCCGGGGGCGCCGAGCAGCTGGTAGGCTGCCAGCAGCGCGAAGACCCCCAGCGCGGCCTCTCCCCCGGTCAGCCCGACTGCGAGCCCCAGCAGCGACAGCGGCAGCCCGGCCCGCCAACCCGAAGACTGCCAGCGGATGTGCGCCAGCAGCCCCAGGACCGCGGGCAGTGCTGCGATCAAGGCGTTTCGGTTTGCGATCCAGGCCGTCGGGAACCAGTGCCCCTCGTCGATGGCGAAGATCACCGCAGCCATCACGCCGACGCTGCCGGGCAGGATCCGCCGATACAGCAATGTCACCGCGCCGACCAGCCCGACGTACCACAGCACTGAGTGGAGGTGGTGGCCGAGCGGGCGGGTGTCGAACAGCCGGTGATCGAGGAGGTGGGTGAGGCTGGTCAGCGGGCGGAAGAATTGGATGCGCAGGTCGATGCTTGTCCACCAGGGCACCAGCGCATCAGCGATGTAGCGGGCGTTGTCTTCGCCGCCGGGAAAGAACGCAAAGCAGGTCGGTCCACCCCACGGCTCCCGCCAGTCATCGAAGTAGTCCGGTATCCGAGGGCGCTCCAATCCCAGCCAGCCGTCGAGCGCGGAGATGTGGAACCAGTCGTCCATCATGAACGGCAGGCTGATGGTCGGGACCGCACACAGGACGGTCAGGACCAGGATCAGCATGAGGGCGCGTGGGTCGGACAGAGACTTCACACCGACAGTAAACAACAAGATGCGAACACGGGAATCGTGGACACGCTTCTGGTTATGAGCGGGCGCAGGGAGGGCAGGATGCTGATCGGACTGGCTGTGATCTCGTCGTCGTGGGCCGGAGTGACCGGAGCGGAGGCTCAGGCTGCGATCGGGTCCGAGTCGGGCTGGGAAGACGTCGGCACCACAAGCCGTGGCGGAATTGACGACATCTCCGGTCGCCACAAGAAGCTGGACGGAGTGGACTGCCTGGAAGCCAGCGCGCCCACCGATCTCTCCCCTGAGCTGCTCAAGGCGATCATCCTCGACATCGAGTCCAACCTGCAGTGGAGCTCGGCGGATCTTGCCGCGTCTACGGTGCTCTCCCGGCAGGGTCGTCAGCAGGACTACATGCAGGTCCTCAACCTCCCCGCGCCGTTCTCGGATCGGTACTGGTTTCTCCGGGGGACGGAGTCCGAGTCGGGCGGGGTGTGGATGTTCTCCTGGGAGCGCATCGATGCGGACGTCACCTGGCCCGAGGCCCGTGCCGCGCTTCTGGCGGACAACTCCGAGGCGGTCGAGATCGGCATCAACGTCGGGAGCTGGGCGCTGATCGAAGGGTCAGGCGGGCTCACCGCGCGGTTTCGCTCCTGCACCGACGTCGGCGGATCGGTGCCCCGCTGGGCTGGTGAGAAGGCTGCACGACTGATGCTGCCCAACAACATCGTCGACCTGCTCGTCGAGGGGCAGCGACAGGCGCAGTAGTCCGGTACGCTACAGGGGTGATCTTCCTCCTGACCGGCTGTGGCGCGATTGACTGGTGTGCGCGGTTCAACCTCGACTGCGCGATCGACCCGGTGCGCGAGGAGATCGTCGACTCCGACAGCGACGTCTGGCCAGACACCATGGACTGCAGTCCAGCCAACTCCGCCGTCTTCCCCTACGCCACGGAGAGCTGCGACGGGGTGGACAACAACTGCGACGGGGAGATCGACGAGGGGGTCTCGACCACCTACTACCTCGACAGCGACGGCGATGGCTTCCCGATCGAGAGTGCCATCCTCCGGGTCTGCCTGGGACTGCCTGGTCCTGCGGGCTGGATCGCTCAGCCGGAGGGGTGGGACTGCGACGACACGGACGCCGACACCTTCCCCGGTGCGCCTGAGAGCTGCGACGAGGCGGACAACGACTGCGACGGCGAGACCGACGAGGGCGCCCTGGCGACCTTCTACCTCGATGCCGACGGCGACACTTACGGCGACCCGGATCTCGACGTCGAGGGCTGCTTCGCGGAGTCCGGCTACACCCGCGATGACACCGACTGCGACGACGCCGACGGCGGCATCTACCCGGGCGCACCAGAGACCTGCGATGACATCGACGCCGACTGCGACGGGCGGCTGGTCGACTGCGTCAGCGATCTCCCGGATGCGCGCTGGTGGTCGGGGCAGGAGGACGAGCTGGCGGGCTGGTCGGTCGGTGGGGCCGGGGATGTCGACGGCGATGGTCTGGCCGATATCCTCATCGGTGCGCAGGGCTGGATCAGTCCAGATGGCGCGACAAACACCGGGGCGGCCTACCTGATCACCGGAGCAACCTCCGGGGCACTCTCTGACTCCGCGATCCGGATCCACGGTGCGTCCGGCTCGGACTTCACCGGCTACAGCGTCGGTGGGGTCGGGGACCTCGACAGCGATGGCTTTGACGACATCCTCATCGGCGCGAGCAATGGCGGCGAGGACGGGGAGGGCATGGCGTGGCTGGTCATGGGGCCGATCACTGCCTCTGCCGGGATCGACACGATCGGGATCGCGCTGCTTGGCGGGGAGGAAGGCAGCTACACCGGGGTCTCGATCGCCGGGATCGACGATCGCGTGCTGATCAGCGCGCCCTACAGCGACACCGGTGGCCAGGACGCCGGGCTGGTCTACCTCACACAGCCTGGCAGCGAGGACGCGGTCCTGCCAGACATCAGCGAAGTGTTCACCGGCACCGAGCGCTCCCTCGCTGGCTGGAGCACCGACAGCGCGGGCGACACCGACGGCGACGGGCTGCCGGAGATCATCGTCGGCGCACCCAACCACGACAGCGGGGCAGGGGTGGCGTGGCTGGTGGATGGCGGCCCTGGTGGAGACCTCTCCACCCTCGCCCGACGCACCTTCATCGGCAGCAAGGGGGACTACGCTGGAGCCGCAGTGGCCGGGGTGGGCGATGTCGACGGCGACGGTCTGGCGGACATCGCAGTGGGGGCCTACGGCGAGAGCGGCGGCGGGTCGAGTGCCGGGGCGGTGTTCGTGATCCCCGGCAGCAGCACGGCGTCGGGCACCCTCTCGCTCTCCAGCACGCCGACCCGGCTGATCGGCGCGGAGGGAGACTACGCCGGGTATGCGGTGGAGGGGGCCGGGGATGTCGACGGCGACGGGCTCTCCGACATCCTCGTCGGTGCCCAGCGGGCCGATGGCGACGGAGGAGATGACGGCGGTGTCACCTGGCTGATCAGCGCCCCGGGGATGGGCACCCTGCGTCTGGCGGCGGTCACCCGGGGGCTCTCTGGACCCGCTGGGGATCGCACCGGCTGGTCGGTGGCCGGGATCGGGGATGCTGACGGCGATGGGCTCTCTGACATCCTCATCGGCGCCCCCTACAGCGACGCCGGTGCTTCCGATGGCGGAGCAGCCTGGCTCGTGTTCTCGGCAGACCTCTGAGCGGTCGCACAGGATAGGGTGTTCCGACAATGGGAGCCCCACAATGAGCCTGACCGCCCACATCGCGACTGCCTCGATCAACCAGACCGTCGGCGACTGGACTGGCAACCGTCGTCGGATCTCCGCTGCGATCACTGAGGCCCGCCGTCGCGGGGTGAGGCTGCTGGCGTTGCCGGAGATGGTCATCCCCGGCTACAGCCTCGGCGACCGGCTGTTGATGTCTGGCACCATACGTCGAAGCTGGAAGATGCTTGAGTCGCTGATCGGAGAGACTGCGGGCATGGTGGTCATCATCGGCCTGCCCGTTCAGCTCAACGACGTGCTCTACAACGCCGCCGCAGTGCTCGCGGATGGAAAGCTCGTCGGGATCGTCCCCAAGGAGAACCTCGCGACCGGGGATGTGCAGTACGAGAACCGCTGGTTTGCTGGCTGGCCGCACACCCGGGTCGAGTCGTTCACCACTCTAAGCGGTGCGACGGTTCCGTTTGGCGGACTCATCTTTGAGGCGAAGGGGCTGTCGAAGTTCGCCATCGAGATCTGCGAGGACGGCTGGAAGGGCATCCGACCCGGCAGCTCCTACACCCTCGCCGGGGCCGTCCTGCTCGCCAACCCCTCCGCGAGCTGGTTCGTGCTGGGCAAGCACCGGATCCGTCGGCAGATGGTCGAGCAGATCAGCCGTGAGGACCACTGTGTGTACCTCTACAACTCCCTGCTCGGCTGCGACGCCACCCGGCTGGTGTTTGACGGCAGTCTGTTCATCGCCCAGGGGGGCGACACCCTGAAGGAAGGTCGGCGGCTGCTGTTTACTGAGGAGATCGAGATGATCGACCTGGTGGTCGACCTGGAGATCTCCCAGCGGGCGCGCATGGAGGAGGGATCCTGGCGTCAGCAGTGCGAGGCCCAGCTGCGCGGCGACTTCGGCGCCATCCCGCCGACCATCCACATCCCCGGTGACTTCACCACCGCCGCCCCCGCACCCTCGCCCGGTCCCTACTGGATCACTCAGCCGCCCATCAGCCCCGATCCGAGCCTCCAGTGGCTGGTCGACGACGGCCTCATCAAGCAGTTCACTCCCCGGGACCTGCCGCACCTGGAGCTGGAGCTGGCCCTGGCGCTGGGTCTGCGGGAGTACGTCAAGAAGTGCCACATCCCCGGCTTCGCCCTCGCGCTGTCTGGTGGTCGGGACTCCTCAATGTGCGCCCTGCTCATTGGTCGGATGTTCCGCTACGACCAGCCCCACCTCTCTGAGACCGAGCTCAAGGCGTACATCCGGGAGCGCTTCGTGTGCGCCTACATGGGCACCGACAACTCCGGCTCCGCCACCCGAAACGCCGCCGCAGCCCTGTCTGAAGAGCTGGGGGCAGAGCACCTCGACGGCGCCATCCAGTCCACCATGGACGTCCACCTCGACGTCTTCGAGCAGATGACCGGTACCCGGCTGTCCTGGGACGAGCCCAGCCACGACATCCCGCTCCAGAACGTCCAGGCCCGGCTGCGTGGCGGGCTGATCTGGATGGTCGCCAACGTGCGGCAATTCCTGCTCATCTCCACCTCCAACAAGTCCGAGGCTGCGGTGGGCTACACGACCATGGACGGCGACACCTCCGGTGGCCTCTCCCCGATCTCCGATGTGCCGAAGTCGCTGGTCACCCTGTGGCTGAGGTGGGCGACGGAGTACCACGGTGTGAAGTCCCTCAACCATGTCATCGCCAACCCCGCGACCGCTGAGCTGCGGCCACCAGAGGATGGGCAGACCGACGAGGACGACCTGATGCCGTTCTTCGTGCTCGATCAGCTGATGTTCCACTTCGTCCAGCTCGGTCAGGAACCCCTCGACATGTTCCGGGCGCTCTGGCCGTCCCTGTCGGATCGATATGGGGGTGATGCCCACGCATTTGCCGCCCACATCCGCAAATTTGTCCGGCTCGTCTGCTTTGCGCAGTGGAAGCGCGAGCGATTTGCGATCAGCTTTCGGGTGACGGCCTTCGATCTCGATCCCAAGACCGGGTTCCGTTTTCCGCCGGTTCAAGCTCCATTTACCGAAGAGCTCGCCGAGCTTGACGTGTACGTAGCCGCCCTGAACTGAGCCCCAGAGCGCACCAACCGGGCGGGATACTTTCCCGCGCGAAAGCTGGTGGGTTGATCACCGGAGTGACTGGCGTTAGGTATGCTGGTCGTCCGAACATGGACTGGCCAAGCGACCCCCGATCATCGCTCAACCCTGATCGGGTCCGAGAATAAAAATCTCTGAGAAGGAGCCCATAATATGTCCCGTTATCGCCGTCGTAAGAAGACCAGCCGCCTCGATACTGACCCGAACGTCACCCTGAACTACAAGGAGCCCCGTGTGCTCCGTCAGTTCATGACCGAACGTGGCAAGATCATCCCCCGTCGCATCTCCGGCAACACTGCCAAGACCCAGCGTCGTCTGGCTCTGGCCATCAAGCGCGCCCGTCAGCTCGCTCTGCTGCCCTACCTGAGCTCAGAGTAAGCTGGATCGGGGGTCGGATCGGTTGTGGGACTCTCTGATGTCCATGCCCACCTGACCGATCCCCGGTTGGCGGTCCAAGAGGCCGCCATCCTGGCGCGTGCGGCTGAGGCTGGAGTGACGACCATCATCTCCAATGGCCTCGGCCCTGCCGATAACCAGCGGGTTGCCGCGCTCGCCGCGCGCAGTCCGCTGGTTCGTCCTGCTTTTGGCCTGTACCCGGTCACCGCAGTGCTGCCAGAGATGCTGGCGATGGGGGTCGACTACCCCGCCGACGACGAGGCCATGCCTGCTGAGGATGCCGTTGCCTGGCTGGCGGACAACCTCGACGGCTGCTTCGCGGTCGGAGAGATTGGCCTGGACCACTACTGGGTGCCTGAGGCGCTGTGGGCGCGCCAGGAGGCGATATTCCGGTCGCTGGTGAAGCTGGCAATGGACGCCGACAAGCCGATCATCATCCACACCCGCAAGGCTGAGCGCCGGGCCTTCGAGATCCTCACAGAGCTGGGGGCGCGTCGGGTCAACTGGCACTGCTACAGCAGCAAGGTCAAGCTCGGGCGCCGGATCGCAGAGGCTGGTCACTACCTCTCCATCCCGGCCAATGCTCGGAGGGCCGACAACTTCCGCCGGCTCCTGGAGATCCTGCCCCGGGATCGCATCCTGCTGGAGACCGACTGCCCCTACCTCTCCCCGGTGTCCGGCGAGCTGAACGAGCCGGCCAATGTCTCCGGGACCGCGGCGTTTGCGGCAGAGCTGTGGGGCTGCAGTGCATCGTCGGTCTGCGATCAGGTCACTGAGAACTTCACCCGGCTGTTCGGCGAAGAGCCGTAGGGCAAGAAGGCCCTCGCCGATGTATGTTCTGTCTCGGTCGACCTCACGACAGGGCTGGCGAGGAACAAAACAATGAGAATCCCCCTCACTCTGGCGGCGGTGCTGTTCGCCGCCTGCGGCAAGGACCCGGTCTGCTCAGACGGCTACCAGCTGCTCAACGGCGAGTGCGTCGAGCTGCTCGATCCCAACGAGGACGACACCACCGCCCACCCGGATCCCGACACCGGAGACACCGGCGATGAGGACTGCACCTGCGATGTCTGTGAGGAAGGCGGTTCCTTCTCCAGCGTTCAGTCCGCCATCGACGCTGCCAGTGACGGAGACTCGATCACCATCTGTGCCGGCGAATACAAGGAGGTCCTCAGCCTCACCGGGGTCTCCGTCAGCCTCATCGGGGCCGGCTCGTCGACCACCACCATCCATGCCGACGGCGACAGCACCGTCCTGTCGGTGAGCAACGGGCAGGGGGCAGAGACCACCATCTCTGGCCTCACCCTGCGGCAGGGCGACGCCTTCACCAACGGCGGATACGGCGGCGGGCTGCTGATCACCGCCTCCAGCCCCACCCTGACCGACATCGCCATCACCGAGGCGGACGCCACCAATGGTGCAGGCATCGCCCTGTTCGACTCCAACAGCACCATCGACGGCCTGCACATCGTCGGTGCCGCCGCCGAGGATGAGGGCGGCGGCATCTACATCGACGGCGGCTCGCCCTGGATCGTGCACGCGGTGCTGGAGGACAACTACGCCCAGGGCGCTGCCGGGCTGTATGCGATCAACTCCGCGACTCGGCTCGACAACAGCGTCTTCTTCTCCAACCGGTCCGCCCAGGGGGCCGGTGCGATCCACATGGCCAGCGGGCAGGGCGTGACCATCACCAACGTGGTCGCAGCCCTCAACACCACCGGCAACGGCAAGGAGAGCTGCGCCATCGAGGTCGGGGCTGGCTCGACGATGTACAACACGGTGGCCTACGGCAACGAAGGCACTGGCCTGTGCTCCGACGGCACCGCAGCGTACAACCTCGGCTACGCCAACCATGAGGGCGACTTCATGGTCAACGGCAGCCCCGATCCCGGCGAGGGCGACCTCACCGATGACCCCCAGTTCGTCGATCCCAACCTCGGCGACTACACCATCCGCACCGCCTCACCGGTGGTGGATGCCGGCAACCCGGATGTCGCCTACAACGATGCGGATGGCTCTCGGGCGGACATGGGTGTGTACGGCGGCCCGGAGAGCGACTGGTAGGTCGTTTGAGGGGGGCAAAGAAAAACACCGCCCCCGGTGAAGGGGACGGCGCCTGTGTGTTTCCGACATGTCCTGGGATGATGAGCCGCGTGGTGATCGATGTCGCGCTGGTCGGCCTCTAGGGCCGGTACTGCGCGAGTCATGATCACGACGTGACGGGATCGATACAGATGACTCGCGCAGTACCGGCCCTAGAGGCCGACCAGCGCGACATCGATCGCCGCATTTTACCGGCTCGTCGTGGTGTATGAGAAAGAATGGCTTCGGGCGGTGCGACACCGACCGGTGAACTGAGTTCACTCAAGCGAAACACACAAAGAAGTTATCGAATCAGGGATTGCTCGGCAAGGAATCTGACCAGAAATTATAGTCAGAACTGGTCAGATTCCGTCCACTGGATCAGTCCTCTGACAGCCCCTCAGTCAGCGCTGCGACCTCCTGGAGTCGCTGGCGTCCGGCCTCGGGATCGGCGGAGAAGAGGAAGGAGGCGTACCCCTGGAGGGTGTGCACGGTCTCATCCTCATGGAACGGCTTGCCCTGCTGGACATTGTTGACCGCTGCCTTGAGCATCCGGCGGAACTCCCGGGGCACCCGGGGCTCGCCAGCGCCGTTGACCACCAGGCCAGTGACCTCCTGGCGGGTTCCTGGTCCCATCACGACGGTCTTGTTGGGGTGGACAGTGAAGCCCTCCTCCGCGATGATCGTGTTGATGACGCCCAGCAGCCGGTCGACCCGGGGACGACCCTGGCCGCCGTTGGGGTAGGAGAAGGTCATGTCGTCGGCGTAGCGGGTGTACCGCCAGCCACACTTTGCTGCCAGACCGGCCAGACGCCGATCCAGGCGCATGCAGGCGGAGTTGGTGAGCGCTGGGCTGGCCGGAGAGCCCTGAGGCAGGCAGCGTGGTCCGGTGGCGACGTAGACGGTCTGGTCCCGGTGGCGCATGGGCATCCGGGGAGACTCCGTGCACAGCAGGGCCAGCAAGGTGGAGATGCCCTCCAGGTAGCCGGCGGCCCGGAAGATCCCCTTGACCCGGGGCAGGGTCAGGGTGGGGAAGAAGTCCTTGAGGTCGAGTCCGACCACCACCTGGGAGTCCACATGCGCCCGAGCGTTGGTGATGATGGAGCGGCCGATCGTGAAGCCGTGGGCTGCACCATGCCGGGGCAGGCGCTCGGCGATGTTGCTCAGGATCCAGCGCTGGGTGGCCTTCATCTTGGGCATCGGCGCCCAGATGTGCCGCACGCCGCCGGACTTCTTGGGGATGGTGAACGGCCTGTAGTGGACCGTCCTCGCCACTTCGCGGTGGTAGCAGAGCCACCGGAGGGTGGGGATGTTCATCTCCGGCACGGCTTCCTGGAGTCGCTCGACGAGCTGCTCGACGGTCTCCAGCTCTGGCAGCGCGTTGTCGGTCAGGCGCTGGTGTCGCTGGTAGGGATCGAAGAAGTCGACCCCGACGACGTCGTTCCAGTGGAGGTCGAGGCCGACGTGCACGAGGTGGGTGGCCTTGTAGGCATCCCATACCTTGCGGCGGAGCGGCGCCCGGGCGTCGTCCTCCCGCTTGCGTGCGGCGATGTAGGCCTTGAGGCTCTTCTCGTCTTTGATGCGCGTGATCTTGATGCGGGCGCGTATGGGCACCCCCATGCGCTTCAGCTCAGAGCGGATGTACTGCTCCGGGCCTCCCATGCGCTCGACTTCCTGCCAGAACTCGACAAGCGCAGCGTGATCCTGGCTGGTGTTGGTCTTGCTCATTTTCAACTGCTCGCGTTCAGGAAGCCCTTCAGCTCCAGCTCAGCACATCGGGCGAAGAACGCCTCTCGTGCATCGGCCACCGAATGGAAGATCTGCACCTGCCTGCGCCCGTGGGCGTCGCGGAGTTGAAGCCGCGTCCCCCAGCTCTCGGTCACTCGGCGGAACATGAGGGTGATCTCGTGGACCTCCTCGTCGTCCTTACGTCGCTTGACGAAGGTGCTGTTTCGTACCGTGATCCGACTCGGGTCGGTCTTCTCAAGCTGCTTCTCTTCCTGGGCATCGAGGCTGTGTCGCAGCCAGAGGGCCTGGAGATGAGCGCAGGGCTCCTTGGTGCTGGCGATCTGCCGCTTCCAGTAAGTGCAGGTGCAGCCCGGCTTGCGAGTGGCACCCGCGCGGTTGACCTCCAGCTTGGGGGTGAACCGCGGCTCCTTCTCCTGGAAGGGGTGCTTGGGCTCGGTGACCGCGCTCGACACCCCGGAGGGGTTGTCTGTGGAGGGGGCCTCGACGAAGTCGATCTCGCCCGTGGGTCGCTGAGTGAGCCGCTTGTCTACGCGCCCATCACCGACCAGACGCCACGCCTTGCCCTCCTGTCCGCTTCGGAACTTCAGCTCCTCGACGTTCACACCACCAGCGAACAGCTCGCGGGCGAAGATGCGCTGGCTGAGGGGATCCTGGAGGACGAGGCCGTTCTGACAGCCGCGCCGGACCCCTGCTTCCACCTCATCGGCGGACAGCCCGGTGGCTGCACACAGCTCCGCGGCGCTTGCACTTCCGGCGGCCTTTAGCGCGGTGAGGACCGCATCGTAGCTGGCGGGGTTGTCGGTGTGACGGGGGAGGTGGATGTCCATCATCAGGCCACGCGACCAGTTCATGGGTCGGAAGCCCGGAGTGGCCAGGGTGAAGGAGAAGCTGCCGCAGTCGAGCGTCCAGAACGTTGGCTGGGCCTCGCCGAGGAGCTGCACCTGGGCACTCTCAACAAACGGGAGAAGTCGCTGGAGATCCATCGGCTCCCGACGATCCCACAACCCGATGATCTCGGACTGCTGACCGGCATAGGGTGCGCCGGTGCAGGGGTAGCGCCACTCCCAGGGCTCGATGGTGACCTCCGGAGCATCCCCAGGCACCAGGGCGAAGCGCAGCGCGGAGGGATCGCCGCTCTCTTCGCGGTTCAGCCGGAGGTAGCGGAGGATGTTGAACAGGTCGACCCGGGCCATCGGCACCTTGCGACCGGGCAGGGTCGAAGCCGCGAGCATCTGAACGAGCTGCCGCTGCCAGGAGGCCGGGAAGGACTCCTCGCGAACCAGCTCGCCGCGGTGGCGGTCGTCCAGTTCCTCAGAGACCTCAGCGCCGATCTTGAGGTTCAGGCTGCAGCGGCTGTCGATGAGGGAGAGGTCCTCCAGGAGATCCTTGCCGCCCTCAATGTGCAGTGTGCCCGGGGTGATCTCACCCTCGAACATGCCGCGGTTGAGGGTCAACGCGCCGTAGATGCGCGCCCGTCGGTCGAAGACCTCGAAGGTGATGGAATCCTCAGAGAGGGTGACCACCGGGTCCATGACCTGCCAGGCATCCGGGTCGGAGGCGGCGAGGAACTTCATGAAAGCCTGCCGAGACTCCACCGGGCTGAGGTTGGGCACAGCCTGCTTCCACTTGTCGTAGGACTCTCCAACGGAGGCCCCGATCTCGGGCGTGGAGGGGTAGTAGCTGTAGCCCCGCTCGATGAGCAGCAGCAGGGTGCTCATCGCCTCTCGGAAGGTGCCGGGAGCGGTGATGCGCACGTCAGCCCGGGGGCCGGCGCGCTCCTGATCGCCGACCAGCAGGAGCTTTTGGCTCCCGTTGGAGGACACCAGGGAGCTGATCCCGCCGTAAGTAAACCGACGGGGCTTTGGGGTGCGAGGGTTCATCAGG
>JBLHNG010000042.1:0-22071 GCA_047621685.1 Myxococcota bacterium
CCGGAACAGTCAACGTGTAGCTCCCGCTGAAGTCGTCGATGTACCCAGGGACTACCTCATCGGCCACGGTCGGATCCACGTACAGCTCGTGGTCTGGGGACCAGTATGGAGACGTGTGATCGGGGAGGCCGTCGGTCTCGATCGTGATCTCATCACCATCGAGGTAGATCGTGATGTCGTCAGCGAAGGCGTCGAAGGCGTCACTCAACGCATCGGTGTCTGCATCGGTGTCTGCATCGGTGTCTGCGTCGGTGTCTGCATCAGACTCCTCATTGGCTGTGTCGTCTTTGTCGCCGCAGCCTGTGCTCAGGGCGCACAGAAGCAAGGCGTACTTGATTGGTCGAGTCATGGTTCTCTCCTGTTGGGGTCTTTACTGGCACCCGTCATGTCGCCCCCCTCTGGCGGACAGTCTGTGTGAGAGGATGTCAGCGCGTAGCGGGGGGTTTGGGGGTGAAACCCCCGTCTCAGACAAAAGCGCACCAGTCGGGCCGGATACGGTCCGGCCCGACTGGTGCCTCTTGGCTCAGCTGCCAGGGATGGCAGCCATCAAGGTCGCAATGTCAACGGTCAGCTGCTTGACCGAGGTGGCATTGAGGCCGTTGTAGACCCCGCGAATGCGCTGTTCCTCGTCGAGCAGGACGATGCTCTCGGTGTGCAGGAAGTCCTCGACAGACTTCTCCTTGCCGAGATCTTCCTCGACGAAGTAGACGGACCGGCCGAGGTGGTAGATGAGGTCCCGATCGCCGGTAAGGAGGTGCCAGCGATCGGAATCAACGCCCTTTTTCTCGGCAAAGTCAGCCAGCACCTCGACGGTGTCGAGGGTCGGGGTCACGGAGTGCGACAGCAGGACCAGCGGGGCATCCGAGCCGAACGCTTCGTCGATCGACTTCATGCTGGCGGAGAGCTTGGGACAGATCCCGCTGCAGGTGGCGAAGAAGTAGTTCACCACCGTGATGCGATCGTCCATGACCGCCTCGGTGATGGACTCGCCGCGCTGGTTGGTCAGCGAGAACGCCGAGACCCGGTGGAAGTCCTCGGGGACCGCATCGGGCTCCAGCCAGCGGGGGGTGAAGGTGCGCTCCTCGTAGAAGGGCAGGTGCTCCACCCGGCTCGCGCCCGGATCCGAGTCACACCCCACCAGAGTCCCCAACAGCATCGCGATACTAATCAGCACTTGAAATCTCCTCGCCCTCAAGCTCAAAGCATAGCTTTGACTTTCGGAGTCCGAATGTTCTGCCATTCTTTGCTTCGTAGTTGGTGTAGAGGACACCGTTGTCACGCCAGGCACGCTGCATGCCCTCCTGGACCCCTCTCTCCAGGTTCAGCTCCTTGAACAGGACGCCGGTTCGATACCACTGACGCTGGACGCCGTGGGCGGCACCATCGACCAGGCTCGACTCGCTGCGGAGGGTTCCATCGGGCCACCAGGTCCGTGCGATGCCATCACGCTTTCCGCCTCGATACATCGTCTGCGAGCCCATCACGCCGTTTTCGTGCCACTTCTCGCGGAGACCGTGCCGCCGACCATCTCGATACAGCACCCGCTCCTGGAGGGCGCCGTCGGGAAACGTCGAGACGGACTGACCGGTGAACCGCTGATCCTCGAGATAGAACCGCCCCTCACCCCGGGCCAGGACCAGCTCATCCGCAGCGACCTGCGTGCCGGCGTGCGGCACCATGCAGGCGACGATGAAGAGGAAGAGTCCCATCGTTACTGAATGCTGCTGGGCGAGCCCTGGTAGTCCCCGGCGAAGAGGATGTAGTGCTCTCCAAGGTAGGCTTCGTTGACGATGTGGTAGTGGTAGATTTCACTCTCAGAGTGCTGAGTCGTAGCGGTGTGCCCGCCGGAGTCGTCGAGGTCGTCGGGGTGGCCGCCGGTGGAGTTGCACTTGCGTCCGTAGAGGAGGAATCCGTCGGCGATGATGCCGATGAGCTCCTCGTCATCCTGAGACCATGCGGTGGTCTCGAGGTGGTAGTGGTAGCTCTGCGGACCGGTGTGGGCGCCGGTGTAGTCCAGACCGCCGATTGCGCTGTCGATGGGCTGGCTCTGGCCCTCTTCGTCGTTGTAGATCGGCGCACCGCTGACTGCGATCCCGATGGGACCCAGTGAGGTCGAAGAGGACGCGCTGGCCTTCTCCGGAGACGCCGGAACAGTCAACGTGTAGCTCCCGCTGAAGTCGTCGATGTACCCAGGGACTACCTCATCGGCCACGGTCGGATCCACGTACAGCTCGTGGTCTGGGGACCAGTATGGAGACGTGTGATCGGGGAGACCGTCGGTCTCGATCGTGATCTCATCGCCGCTGGCGTAGATGGTGATGTCTCCGGAGAACTCGTCGAAGGCATCGGCGAATTCGGAGACACCGGTGAGGTCTGAGTTCTGGTCGCAGCCGGTGAGCAGCGTGAGTGTGGCGAAGATGGCGAGCATGGTCATTCTCCTGTGTCTGTGGGTTGGACAGGTGACTGAGCCCCGATGGCAAAACCTCATGCGCTTTTTGGCACCGGTCATGTCGCCCCCTTCTGGCGGACAGTCTGCGTGAGAGGATGTCAGCGCGTAGCGGGGGGGTTTTGGGGGTGAAACCCCCGTCTCAGACTGGTGCCCGCTTTTTCGGGTCCGCCGCGGGTTAAGCCGATTCCCACAGGAGACTCCCCTGCTTCAGCACCACATTCATCTCGATGAAACCCACCTCGCTGGAAACGGCGGGCTGGGTCGCACGGTCTTCCTTCCGGGAAGCTCCAGCCGTGCGGCACAGATTGCCACTCACTTTGAGGTCACCGCGGTGATCGACAATCCCCGAGGCCTCACCGCTCACCTGGGCATCCTCCGGCTCGGTGGGCATGCCCTGGAGGTCCTCTCGATCTCCTCAGGCATGGGTCCCGCATCGACAGAGATCGTGATGCACGAGCTGATCGCAGCGGGTGCGCGGCGGGTGGTTCGGGTCGGCTCGGCGGGGGCAATGGACAGCAACATCATCCCTGGCGCAGCCTGCATCCTCAGCGGCGCGGTCCGAGACGAGCAGACCACCCGCCATGTCGCACCGCCGGCCTTCCCCGCAGTCAGCCACCCCGCCGCTGTGCAGGCGATGATCGACGGTGCTCGGTCGGCTGCGCTGGCGGAGCACTGCTTCGTGGGGGTCGGGCACACCAAGGCCAGCCTGTACGCCCGGGAGTTCGGCGCTGGACCACTCGGGGCAGACAACCTCGCCTATACTCAGTCGCTTGCTCGCAGCGGGGCCATCGCCAGCGACATGGAGGCCAGCGTGCTGATGATCCTCGCCAGCGCAGCCTCCGCCGGTCACATCGCCCCGCTGAGTGCTGGCAACGCCGCGATTCCAGTTCAGGCCGCCTGTGTGCTGGGCATCTACGGCGGCACGGACAGCCACATGTCGCTGGACCCGGTGGTTTGTCGACTGGCGGATCAGCGGGCCATTGCGGTGGCGCTGCATGGGGTAATGGCCTGGGCGAAGGCGGATGGTGTCTGGTCCTGAGTGCTTCGGTGAGCGGGTGGTAGGCTGGGGGTGACAGGAGGCAAGGCCACTCTCAGGCAGGGCCACTCTCAGGCTTCCCCTCAGAAAAGAAGCGCACCAGCCCGGCGGGATACTACTCTCCCGCTCGTTGACTGGTGCCGAAAAAAGAATGGCGAGGACGAGGGCAGACCTCCGTTCATACAATGATGGAGGCCCCTTCGGAATCGACAGCCACGAGGCTGAGAGCGCCCCTGGCTGAGAGCGCCCCTGGCTGAGAGCGCCCCTGGCTGAGAGCGCCCCTGGCTGAGAGCGCCCCTGGCTGAGAGCGCCCCTGGCTGAGAAGACCGAAGGGCGAGCAGTGCGGGTCGGCTCATGGCCCCCAGAGCATCACATGTTCCGCCCCATCAGGCCCTACGGACCGACAACAAGCGCCCAGCCAGCGCGCAGCTCTGCGGCCGGATCAAGCTGGACACCGCCGCTGCCCGGATCCTTGAGCAGGAGCGCATAGACCGGGGCCTCAGCAGGCAGCATGGCTCGGAAAGGGGTCCACGACGGGTCGGTGAACATGCCGTAGCGATGGTCGTAGAACCACAGGGCGCCGTCGTCTTCGCGCTCCACGGTCAGCAGATCGTCGCTGAACCACGTCAGCGTCTGCCCGTGGTCGGCAGCGAGCACAGCATCGACCCGGGGGCTGCTGTGAGACGGCAGCACCACCAGCGTGCCGCGCTCTGGTGCCCACGGAACCAGGGTGGCCACCGCGATGCGACCGTTGGCGTCCCGGGCCACCCCGTGGCGAAGCATCGGAAAGAACGGCGCGACCGGGGTGCGCAGGTGAACCGGGACGAAGCCAGCCCCCGCCAGCCGCTCCGTGAACACCGCCCCGGCGTGCTGCGACCACAGCCAGCCTGCCGCAAGGTAGACCAGCCCCCAGCCCAGCGCCGCCCGCGCCAGCGAGATGCTCCGGCCCATGTCTGCCTTTCGCCGGAGGCCATAGAGGACCGCGGCGATGAGCGGCAGGGTGTACACCGGATCGAGGATCGCGACGGCGTCGATGGAGAAGCGCTGCCGGGAGAGCGGGGCGAAGAGCTGAGTACCGTAGGTGGTGCAGACGTCGAGGAGCGGGTGGGTGATGAGCCCCCAGAAGGCAAGGTGGATCCAGGTCTGCGGCTTCCCCCGTCGCCCCAGAAGTCGCCAGCCCAGCCAGCCAACCGGCACCGCCACCAGCGGCAGCACCAGAAGGGAGTGGGAGCTGCCGCGGTGGGTGATCAGTCCGTGCCAGTCATCGCCCAGCCCGAGGAGGACGTCGAAGTCCGGCAGCAGCCCGCACAGAGCACCAAACGCCACAGCACGACGCCCGAGGCTGCGAAAGCCCGCCTGACCGATGCCCGCCCCGAGGAATGCCTGTGTGATGGTGTCCATGTCCTCGGACTACCGCGGTGCCCAGGCCCAGGCGATCATTGCCAGGGCGAGGAAGGCACGGAGGCTCCAGGCAGCCGTCCGGATCCAATTGGTCGCGACGAGACGCTCGACACTTCCGCCCCCCTCAAGCAGCGCGGTGTGTGCCGGAACCTGCAGCAGCGCGGTCGCCCCCCAGATGATCAGCAGGAGACCCGCACCCAGCCACACACTCCACGCCGGGATCCCTGCTGGTCGGCTGAACACCAGCAGCGCAGTGCAGGCCAGCTCTGCGAGCATCGGTGGCCCGACGACCCACCCGGTGCGCTCCATGTGAGCCGCCTGGTACACCGAAAACGAGGCCTCTCCAACCATGCCGGCCAGCGGGTAGTGCACGACCTGAACAAACCAGATGAGCCCGGTCATGAACAGGGTGGCGGCAGCGTGGGTGAGCAGGACAATCATGTGTTCTCTTGTATATGGCTTGCACATTGTTTGTATACCTATAATTGAACAGACAGCAAGCCTCACCTCTGATCCCGAGTCCAGACCATGTCCGCTGTCCTCCTGAGCCTCTCCGCTGCCTTTGCGCACAAGCCCTCGTTCAGCACCGGGCAGCACAGCTCGCCAGAGAGCGCCTTCTGGGTCGCCGATCCAGAGGTCTCCATCGTGCTGTACCACGAGGTCACCTGCGAGACCCCGCAGCTGTGGATGCAGCTGTGGCTCGACCCGGCCCTGCCGCTCTACGTCCAGCTCGGCGTTCCGGTCATCGATCGGCTGTCAGACCACCGTCCATCAATGGCGATCCTCGGCCCGGGGCTGCCCGAGATCGACGTGCCGTTTGAGATCCCCGACGGACTGGGCGGCATCCTCATCGAGACGGACGCCGTCGCTGAGTCGGATGAATTCTACGAGCCGTTCTCGAAGACCGAGTCCTGGGTGCTGCATGAGGAGACCCTCACGCTCCCCGAGGCCGGCCTGGGCTACATCGTCGCCTGGGATCCGACGGACACGACCGGCAAGCTGTGGGTGGCGGTCGGCACCCGGGAGGACTTCACCTCCGATGACCTCGACAGCATGGCTGACTGGCTCGATCAGACCCAGGCGTACCACGAGAGCGGAGACTACGAAGGCACCGGGCCTGCCGAGGAGCAGGAGTGCGCAACAGCGGCGGTCGGGGAGGATGCTGGAGAGGGCAAGGCCGCCGGCTGCGCGGTTGTGAGCGGAACTGGGCGGGTCGGCGCGCTGCTGGTCACCCTCGGACTGCTGGGGCTGAGACGCCGCAGCCGGTGACGCTGAGAAGATCGCAGACTCCTGGATCGCAGACTCCTGGAACGTTCGGACATGACTGGCGTCTGTGAGAGAATGAGCGAAGTGGAAGCGTGGAAAGCACAGCGGAAGAAGGGGCGGCGAATGTTCTGGCTGGGCGCACTGGCAGCAGTGCTGGCGATGATGCTGGGGCTTGCCTGCTTCGTTCGCCCCCCGCCCTCACCCGCTCCCTCTGATGGCACTGCGCTGGCAGGCGGCGCGGTGGTGGTGTACTCGCCGGGCTACCGGGTCAGCTTCTTCGGCATCGAGCGGCTCCACCCGTTCGACATCAACAAGTATGATCGCATCGCCGCCCACCTCCGCAGCGAGGGTCTGGTGGCGCGAGACGGCTTCAGGGTTCCCGCAGAGGCCACCTTCGAGCAGCTCGCTGCCGCGCACGACCCCGACTACCTGCGCAGCCTCGCGGACTCCAAGGCGCTCTCCGCCGCGCTGGAGGTGAAGGTGCCGTTTGGCGGTGCGGTGGCGGACAAGCGGGTGCTCGCACCGTTTCGACGGGCGGTCGGCGGGACGATTGAGGCCATGCGGGCGGCGCTCATCAGCGGCTTCGCGGTCAACCTCGGCGGCGGCTTCCACCACGCCCGGCCGGAGATGGGGCACGGCTTCTGCGTCTACAACGACGTCGCGGTGGCCATCGCACAGATCCGGTCAGACGGCTTCGACCAGCCCATCCTCATCATCGACACCGACGCCCACCAGGGAGACGGCGACCACGCCTTCTTCGCTGAAGATGCCTCGGTCTACTCCTTCTCCATGCACCAGGGCAACATCTTCCCCTCCCCCAAGCTGAAGGGAGATCGTGACCTCCCGCTTCCAGGCGGTGCAGATGATGCGACCTTCCTCGGCGCGCTGTCCGGCGCACTTCCGGAGCTCATGGCCGCCGCACAGCCCGCGCTGATTGTGCATGTGGCCGGCTCAGACGTGCTGGTCGACGATCCCCTCGCCGGACTGGCGATGTCGGTGGATGGCCTGGTGGCGCGGGATCTCATGGTGATCGAGGCCGCCCGCGAGGCCGGGGTGCCGCTGGTTCACCTGCTGGCCGGCGGGTACGGCCCCAGCTCCGCCACTGCTCAGGGGAAGAGCGTGGCGGCGATGCTGCGGCTGTGGGGCGAGTAGCCGGTCACTGCGGACGCTTGCCCTTTCCGCCTTTCCCGCCCTTGCCGCCCTTGCCGCCCTTGCCTGCCTTGCCCCCGCCCGGTGGTCCCTCCGAGAGCCCCTTGAGGGACTCCGGCAGCTCACCCGGCTCGACCGCGCTTCCGGTGGTCTGCTCCATGAGCGCGCTGGCGTAGCGAATGAGGATGTCGGTGCGCTGACGCGGATCAGGCAGGGTCTCGAAGTCGGTGAGGTCGTCGACGACCTCTCCAGAGGGCTCATCGTTTACGCAGGTCCACGGAACCTTGCCAGCCTGCGCAGCGGTCATCATCGTCACGCTGCTCTCCGCATCGGGCTGGGCGTGATCCTCGCTGAACTGGACCCGGTGGTAGGGAATGGTGAGGTCGGAGATGAACGTCGAGGCTTCTCGCTGGCTCCAGTACGCCTCGTCGTCGCAGTCCCCCCATCGGTCGCTGCCGTGGGGGCGCTCCCGGCCATCGCAGCCGGCGGTGTAGTTCCGATTCGCCGGTCCCTCCCAGTCGATGAGGAAGCGGGCCGGGGTCTCGTGTCGGGTCAGCGCACCGGAGGCCATGGTGATGCCGTAGGACAGGCTGAGCACTCCGAGCCGATCGCCGTCGACCTCGGGGCGGCTCACAGCCCAGTCGATGACCGCAGCGAGGGCATCCTGATGGATGGTGCCGTTGTAGTCCTCCTCTCCCTCGCTCTCACCGCGCCCGTCCACATCGAGGGTGACCACCGCGAAGCCCGCCTCGACAAACTGGCCCCACTCCTGCGACTTCACCGCCCGGGTGCCCTCCTTGGTGCCGCCTGGGACGATGACGAGGGTCGGGAACGGTCCATCACCGACCGGCGCGACGAGGTAGGTCGCCAGCTTTACGCCGCTGTTTGGGTTGCTGACCTGATCGGTTCGGCTGAGGACGGAGGCCTGTGACCCACCACCGCCACCGCCGCGCTCATTCTCGCCACCCGGTCCGCGCTTGCCCTTGCCACCCTTGCCCTTGCCACCTTTGCCGCCCCGCTCCGACGAAGTCTCTGGCAGGGCCTCGGACAGGGCCTCGGACAGGGCCTCAGGGGTCGGTGCGAGGTTCGAGGGCGTCTCCGCAACCTCTGGGGCAGGAGTCGTGGTGGCCTTGTCGGAACAGGCCAGCAGCAGCAATGGAATCAACACAGCAGTCACCTCAGGCTCAGTCTACCGGGAGAGTCTACATGCGCGCGCAGACGCCGCTCCGAGCCTCACCGGTGTGCCCGATGGTGTCCGCGACCCGCCGGGTGAGCAGCGAGGCCACCTCTCCCTCCCAGGTGAACAGCATCAGCTGTGCGTTGAGGAGGGTCTGTCCCTTCGCGCAGGAGTAGGTCACCATCAGCAGGTCATCGCTGGCGCAGAACTCGGGATGCCCCTTTGTGATGGAGGTACACCCCTCAGGGAAGTCCGGATCGGAGACCTCCGGGAACGGCCGCTCCGTCAGCGGACCCCAGGGATCGCTGACGCTGGCCCGCTCTCGGGTGAACATCCGGCTGTTGCGCTGGCAGAGCATTCGGGTGCCGCTGGGGCTGACCGTGCCATGGGCACATCCGACAGGATCGCTGAAGGCGGTGTCCTCACCGGTGGTGCGGTTGTGGATGCGGGTCTGTCCGGAGAAGGCCTCCAGGCCCTTCTGGTAGAACGCCACCTCATCGCCGCCGGGGAAGAAGTAGGGCTCGGTGCTGCGGTCGTTGCTGGTCATCTTCGTGACCGGTCCCAGCTGGGGCTCCCCATCGACGACCTGGATCGTTCGCAGGACCACATCAAAGGTTCGACGCTTCTTCTCATGGGTGTACCCGATCATGTCGCCCTCCATGCTGAGCGCGACCTCTCGGGCGTGATCGGCGATGGTCCCCTGCTTGAGGGTCTCGGGAATCACATACTTCAGGACGTGTCCCCGCTCGGCTTCCTCCTGGTAGATCACGTAGCGACCCTGCGGATCGACCACCGGGAAGTCCTCGGCCACATCCTTCCGTCCGACCAATGCACTGACCGAGCGCACGGTGTCTCGACTGAGGTCGTACTCCGCCATGTAGATGTCGCAGCCGGTCAGCGCCTTCTTGCGGCACGTCCCCGTCCCGTCGAAGTTGCCCGCGAAGACGATCCGGATGTTGTCCGCACGAGCGGCAACATCGGGCTGGAGTGCGGCGGGCTGGACTGCGGCGGGCTGGACTGCGGGTGGAGCTGGAGCCGCTGGGGGCTCCGCGGCGAGCACATCGGGCCGATCACAGCCCATCAACAACAGGGCGATGATCATCTCGGCCCCTTCTTGCCTTTGCCGCCCTTACCCTGGCCGCCCTGGCCGCCCTGGCCGCCCTGGCCGCCCTGACCGCCCTGACCGTCCTGACCACTCTGGCCGTCCTTACCCTGACTGCCCTTGCCGCCCTTGCCGCCCTTGCCGCCCTTGCCGCCCTTGCCGCCCTTGCCGCCCTTGCCAGCCTTGCCAGCCGGGGCGCCGGGGCCGGGGGTCGGCCCATCGACGAGGACCGCGGTGAGGTCTTCCGACCAGTCGTTCTTCTGGTTGCGATCCGCCATCTCTGCGAGCGCGGCGTAGGTGTGGATGGTCCGGGCCATGCGACCCGAGGGTGGGTATCCCCAGTCCGTGATCGTGCTCCAGTCTCCCGGACAGGCATTCGCCGGGTGCTCGGAGGTCGCCAGCGGACGCGCCTTGCTGAGGCTCTCAACATAGGCCGAGTCGGGGTTGATGCGGGTCCACAGCCCAGCGGTCTCATGGAAGCCGTGCCACGCCTGGTGGACCTGCGGCAGATCCGGGGCGGGCTGGACATGCACCTCAGCGTTGAACACCAGCATCACCTTGAGGTCCGCGATCTGCCCCTTGAGCATGGGGTACTTGTCCAGTGAGTTCCGGTACGCCCACAGCTCCCGCGCTTCCTCCGGGGTCGAGACGTCCGAGGGCCAGCTCGACGTGCTCAGCGCCTTGTTGTCGATGAGGGCCTGGGTCAGCTCTGCGGAGTAGGTCCGCTTGCCGTACATCTCCGGCACCTTCCGAGAGAGCACATGCTCACCGAAGCAGGGGCGCCCCTCGGGGTACTCCGGGTCGGTCTTCCAGGTGACCTGGCTGTAGTCGATGCTCATGCCGCTCTCGGAGTGACCGGTGTAGGCCGGGTTCACCGCGGGCCGCTTGTCCTTGTCCCAGTAGGCAACCTCCAGGGAGGCCTGGGCGCCGAGGGTCGGGTTCTCGCTGCCGATGTACCAGTCCACCGCACCGGCAAGCTCCGCGCCGTGGTGGGCGAAGGCGTTGACCGCCGCCATGCCGGGGTGAGAGAAGGCGAACACTCCGACGTTGTCAGCCAGCGCGACCCCGCCGGTGCGTCCCTGGATGGTCCCGCCCTCGCTGTCGGCCAGCAGCCCGGTGGCGTACTTCATGGTCGCCGCGAGCGCCTGGATGCTGTCGGGTCCGCCGAAGTCCTCGGTGCCGTCGCTGCGAGAGCCGGTGCGCGGATCGGAGACACCGGGGTAGAGCAGGGTCACGGTGACCATGCCCAGCTCTTCGGCAGAGGGGGACTCGGTGAAGCCACTCTCGGGGGTAAAGAAGGTCGGCACAATCACCACGACCGGCGCGCCTTCTGGGTAGCGAGCGGTCTGGGGATTGGCCACACGAACCGCCACGGTGCCGATGCCGTCGACGGGGACCTGGACCACACCCGAGCTGCCCGGCGCGATCGGCGTGCCCTGCCAGCTCGCTGAGGGCGCGGGGGTGGGTGTTGGAGCCGGCGTCGGCGCAGGAGTGGGCGTCGGATCAGGGGTTGTGGTGGGGGTATCGGCGCTCAAGAAGCAGCCGGCGAGCAGAATTGGGAGGGTCAGCATCCACCGACCGTACCGCGTACTGCATTTCTGATCAAAGCCTCAGGCTCAGATCCCGCCTGCTTCGTAGACATCGTCAATGAGCACGCTGTTTCCAAACCAGGATCCCAGCGAGGACTGAAGCTCCCAGACCACCTCGCCATCCTCCGTGACTTCCTGAATGATCCCAGCACTGCCGAAGTTGACCAGGCGGTTGCCGTTGCTGAGTCGGAAGAACTGCCCCATGAAGTTGCTGCGGATGTCGGAGTCGTAGCTCCAGATCGGGGTGATCGTCTGGTCGGGATCGCTGATGTCGTACTCCACCACCCGGGTGACGGTGGGGTAGTGGCTGATGGCGGAGAGGGTGTCGTCGTCGATGAGGCGCACATCATGGGCCTCAACCAGCGGGGCATTGCCGAAGTCGTAGTTCTCCGGTGACAGCTCACGAAGCACGCTGCCGGTGCTGCGCTCGATCACCAGAGCGGTGGCGAGGAACGGCAGCGAGATGATGAGCTGGTCGGTGCTGCCAGGGACGGTGTGGATGCTGTTGAGGTGACTCCAGTCCGCTCCCTGGGGGTAGAAATTGCCCCAGAAGAACTCGTGGATCTCCGGCTCTCTCCAGTCCCAGGTGTTGAACACCTCGACCTGAGTGTCATCGGAGACAGTCAGCTCGACCACTGCATCGCCGACCACGTCCCGATTTCCCTTGGGGCTGTCCCAGGCGCGCACATCGATGGCAGGGTAGGCGACGGTGTCCTCGGAGAGCTGCTCGAAGAAGTGGTGGCCGCTGGTGAGCGGAGTCGACTCGATGACCTCTCCGAGCAGGTCGACCCGGATCATCGCCCCGGTGTCGATTGCGCGATCAAACGAGAACGTGCCAACGAGGAGACCGCGCCCGTCTGCGGCGACCTCGACCTGGGGCGCGGAGGCGATCTCGTCGCTGCTCCAGTACCAGACGATCTGACCCTCCCGATCGATTATGAAGGGGTAGGAGTCCTCGGACTCCATCGCCACGCCGACCAGGTAGCGCTCTGAAGAGGTCGCGCCAGACTCGTTGACCGTCACGGTGAGCTGCGGAAGCTCCGGTGGGAGGTTGCCCGTCGTGAGGCTTCCCTCGCAGGTGACGGTGCTATCGCCGCTCTCGGCGGTGACGGTGTAGGCAACCTCAGACAGCGACGGCAGTCCGTAGAGGCGGCCAGAGTGCTCGGTTGACTCTGCGTCCGAGATGACCCGGGTCACGGCCTCTCCCCCGTCGACGGTGTAGGAGACCGACAGGGTGCTGGGCTCGGTAGTGATCCAGGTGACCTCGACCCCGTTGACATGGATGCTGTTGTCCATGACCAGCTCTTCGCAGCTCTGAGGTTGACTTCGGATGCATGCGACGGACGAGACACACAGGGTGCCCAGAAGAAGATTCTGGAGTTGCGGCATCTTGCCTCCTCAGGAGTAGTACTTGCAGTCTATCGAGATACTCACCGACCAGCAATTGCCCTGAATATTCACTTTCAAGTTGAACAATTCAAGCATGCCCGCCTTACTGCTTCGAAATTTGAGGCACAGGAGTTGTGTGCGGTTTCTTCTGAGGACATGATATTGTTGCTGCGTTGCAGAGCAGGCGCCTCGCTCACACCTACATCCTCCATCAAAGCGGCTCTTTCCCGATGTTGACCCCCCTCCTCATGATGGCCTGCAGGCTGACCCCGGCCACAGACAGCAGCCCAACCGACACCCCAATGCCACTTCAAGCCCTCAGCGGCTTCGCGGGCACCACCGGGGCCTGGCTCCACGCCACCGACGTCGAAGCGCTGCTCCTGGAGCGGGATCGAGAGGGCACGCACTCTCAGGCCATGGCCCCCAACTTCACCGATTCCGACGGAGTCTCCCACTGGATGCTGTCGGACAGCATTCCAGGCGATCAGTACCGGCTCACCTCCGATAGCGAAGCCGGAGACTGGATGACCCCGACCTGGGTGGCGATGGGGGCGGTCTGGGAGGGCGAGGACATGCTGTGGAGCGGCGAGTCGGTCCAGCTCACCCCGGGCAGCCCCGGGGATTCCGCGCTGGCGCACTGGGTCGGGATCTTCGACGGCAGCGACAGCGTGCTCTTCCTCGATCCGACCTGCCTGGCCAGCTCCAGCATCTCCGACTGTGTCAGCAAGGGCGCCGGCCCGGTCAGCACCACCGCCCTCACCCTCACCGCCGATCACGACACCCCGCAGTGGGTGAACCTCATCCTCGTGCTGACACCACAGCATGAGGGCAAGCCCCTGCTGGCGGGCTTCACGCTCGACCAGAACATCCACTCCGTCGTGTCGATGTCCCGGGAGCTGATGTGGGGCGACCTGCACGCCCACTCCAACCTCTCCCACGACGGCTGCGAGGACCCTGACGCTGGCTGCGCCAGTCGCGGGGAGCAGCCCGCAGAGGACTTCTTCGAGCAGGCCATCGACGTCGGCCTCGACTTCGCCGCGATCACCGACCACGCCGAGACAGTGTACTGGCACGCAGAGGGCCCCAGCTCCGAGGGACACGCCATCTGGGACCTCCAGCGCGAGCGTGCCCTGGAGGCAGAGGGCAGCGCGGTCATCCCGATCCTCGGCTACGAGTGGACCCGGGGCGGCGGCACCACATCCACCAACGAGGATGGCTTCTACAAGAACGGCCACAAGACCGTCATCCTCGAAGACATCGACGCCTGTCTGTCCTGGCGTCTCGCTTCCACCAGCGGCAGCGGACTCCAGCAGAAGGTCGAGGTCGACGAGGCCTACACCGTCCTCAACCCCCTGATCGCTGCCACGCCCGATGAGCTGTACAGCGGGTTTGAGCAGGCCGCCAAGGAGTGCGGGGCGCAGCGGGCGCTGTCGTTTGCCCACCATCCCGGCCTGACGCTGCCGCAGGGGCATGACTGGAACCATCCCGACAACGTCCCGGATGCAACCTACGAGATGCTCGTCGAGATCCACTCCGAGCATGGCTGCTCAGAGTGCTACGACCCCACCGCGGAGGGCTGTGACTTCGGGCAGAGTCGCGAGCGCCCCCACTTCCCGCCGGGAACGATCCAGAGCGCGCTCACCCTCGGCCATCGGTTGGGGTTTGTCGGCGGAACCGACAGCCACGACAGCCGCCCGGGAAGCCTCGCCGACGGCGGCGGTCCGATCGACCTGTTGGTGGATCTGGATGGCGGCCCTCCACTGATCCACCCCTACCAGGGCGCGATTACCGGTGTCATGACCGTCCCCGGGGCGGATCGATCGGCGCTGTTTGATGCCCTCACCGAGCGTGCCACCCTGGTCTCCTCCGGGCCGATCATCCCCGTCCAGGCGGTCCTCATCGAAGAAGACGGAGGCGTGCTGCTGCCCGGCTCAGACGCCACCGCGGGCACCGTCCGGGTGCGGGTCAATGTGCCATACACCGAGGGCATCCTCCTCGATCAGATCGAGCTGATTCGCCCGGACAACAGCCTCATCGACGGCTCCACCACCGACAGCCTCGACACCACCTTCCTGGCAATGGCCGGAGACATCTTCTACCTCCGCATCCGCCTGATCACCGACACCCGGGAGGAACGAATCTGGCTGTCCCCCTGGTTTATCGACTGAGCCCGCTCACCGCACCGCTCGCTCCTGCGTCTGGGCACGCTCGGCGGTCTCGGTCAGTGCAGCGGAGACCAGCTGCTCGCCGCGGGCATCGCTGAGGGTGGTGGTCACCGTCGTGACCGGCGCGCTCTCGTCTGGCTCGGTCACCTCGACCTCGATGGTTCCCTTGACCATCCGGGCGCGGTAGCTCAGTCCGCTCCCATCCTTTCCAGAGACCCACGGGGTGCTCCCGTTGGCATCGAGCTGGGCGGACTGCTTTGAGAAGGTCACGGTGCCGCTGCCGCTCTTTGCGGAGACTGTGAACCCGATGGTGAGGGTATCGCCGAGGATCTCTGGAAGATCGACGTTGTCGACCCGCCAGGTGCCCGCCATCGCGGACAGGGGGGTGGTGAGCAGCACAAGCAGGAGTGCGAGTCGGGACATCTGAACTCTCCGGGTGGTGAGCAGTCCATATGGCGTAATGCGGTGGCCTCCATCCTTCACCGTTCTGTCAGAGAGCAGCTCATAGGCCGCCGCAGCCTCACTGCAGCCCTTCGTAGAGGTCATCGATCAGCTGCCCGCCGCCGAAGGTCTCGCCGAGGGGGGTGTTCACCTGCCACACCAGCTCCCCCTCTGCAGTGACCTCGGCCAGCTCCCCCAGCACGCCCCAGTTGATCAGCGTGTTGCCGTTGAGGAGGCGAAGGCTCTGCCCCAGGCCGCCCACGGTGTACCCATTGTCCAGCGGATCCTCCCAGATCAGGGTCGCCGTCTGCGCGCTGTAGTCCAGCTCGTACTCCACCGCTCGGGACATCCCCTGCTCCACCGTGTGGTTGTCGAAGAGCATGAGGGTGCCCTCCGGGGTGATGGTGGGGTGATGTTGCTGGTAGAAGGCCTCCTCCTGACCGCCGGTAAAGCTGAAGCTCGGCTCTGCGACCGGCTCCCCGATGACCGCCAGGATCTCACCGGTGGCCCGCGAGACCTCCAGCACAGCGCTCAGGTTGTGGAAGGAGACCAGGTAGGAGTCGTTCTCCGCCCAATAGAACAGCCCGTTTCCGTGGGTCCAGTCCACTATCTCGTCGTCCCCGACAGTAGCCGCCTCCAGGTCGATGTCGATCGTTCCCCAGGTGTTGAAGACCTCTGTCAGCTCGCCTGATGCATCCACCTCTATGATCTGGTCGCCGATGATGATGACGTCATCGTACTCCTCAAAGACCTGCTCTTGCTCCTTCAGGAAGGCAATGATGCCCGGCTCTGGCTGTGCAAACGCATGGTGTGAACCCGGCGTGGAGAGCTCGCTGGTCAGCTCCCCGTCCATGCCGAATCGGAGCATGGACTGGGGGATGACATCGTACAGATCCAGAACCAGCAGGTTGATCACGATGTCGTTGCTGCCCAGATAACGCTCCAGCTGAAGCGCAGACGCATTCACATCCAGCTGGCGATACCAGACGATCTGCCCCGCCCGGTTGATGATCAGCGGCACGCCATCGTAGCCCAGCTCGCCCGCCTTTAAGAGCATGCCCATCCAGTACGACTCTTCGCTCTGACCGGTCTCGCTGACCTGGACCTCAAAGTCGCTCAAGCCCGCCGGCAGGACGCCCGTCTCCACCGCGACCTCGTCGCCTTCGATTCGCTCTCCGTCCCGCTGAACGACCGGGGTCAGGTTGACCATGGTGGATGCGGGGTGGCCGAGGACGAGGACGCGGTGGTAGCCCGGGTCAGCGTCGGTCTGGGGGGCCACCTCGATGGCACCCTCAGCCGTGGCGTACTCCACCCAGGCGCGCTCGTCGTCCTCTTCTGCTCGCCAGACCACCTCGATGACGGTCGTGACGCGCTCCAGCGGCTGAGCCCGGAATTCCTCAATCCCGCTCTGACAGGCGAGGATTGTTAAAAAAAGAATGGTCCACCCGAGAGAAGTTGGAGCGCGAGAGCAGATGCTGGATGGTGCCTGAGCGAAGGCTGACTGTCAGATTTTTGAGCCAGACACCTGCCAATCTACCACCTCCAGCGGATCGCTCACCACCGAGGCACAGGCCGCTGCTGCCGCTGCCGCCGAGAGCACGCCGTCGTCATCAGCGAAGGAGAGCACCACAGCGTTGACTGCATGGACCCGATCTCCGACCAGAAAGTGCTGCTCCAGCCACAGGCGTGGCCCCTCCATTGCCACTGCGCGGGTGTCGACGGTGTAGCGCTGAAGCGGTCGCAGGGCGTGGTGGTAGGTGATGGTCTGTCGGGCGACCCGATGGTGGATGCCCGCCGACCGCCAGCGACGGGATGCACCGCTCTGCACAACCCACCGGAGCCGCTCCTGCCCACTGATCTCGGCGTAGACGGCCTGGTTCATCCGCCAGTCGGTGCTGAGATGAGGCAGCCGCACATGGTGTGTCGTTCGGCAGATCACCGGCTCGCCCTGCGTCAACCGAGCACGGAGGAGAGGGAGAGCGAGGCGCAGCATGTACCGGAGCATGACCTCGGGTAGCGCGAAGATGCTCCCAGGGCCGGAAGTGCCAGGCAGTAGAATCGTCGGGTGACCCACTGGCTCCCCCTCGCCGCTCTCATCGCGATCGCAATGGGCGGCTACCACGTCCTGCTCAAGCTCTCCGCCGATCACATCGATCAGGTGCTCGGGGCGGTGGTGCTGCAGCTGGTGGCCATGCTGCTGGGGGGTGGCGTCCTGGCGGTGATGCTGTGGCGGGGGCAGGTGCCCTCGGCCACCCCCCGTGGGCTCGGGCTCGCTGCTGCCGCCGGGCTGTGTGTCGGGGCTGCGGAGATCCTCACGTTCTGGCTGTTCTCCTCCGGCGTCCCGGCTGCACGGGGAGTCCCGGTGGTGGTCGGAGGCAGCATCCTGGTGGCGGCCCTTCTCGGCGTGGCAGCCCTGCGCGAGCCGCTGAGTCCAGTGCAGTGGCTCGGGGTGGGGCTGATCGTGGCTGGGGTGGCTGTCCTTGCACGTTGAGCGGCGATTCAATCTCCCCGTCGGGTTAAACCACTCACGGGGTCACCCGGTTCGGTGAGCCAGGGCACGAACTCAGCCCCAGACAGGGAGAGTGTGTGGGACTCATCGGACTCATCTGCTTCACAGCATTCTTCACTGGCTACCTGCTGAACATGGTCACGATCACCGTCCTCTACCACCGCGGTCTCGCGCATGGTGCGGTGACTCTGAGGCCATGGCTGCGCACCCTCATCCAGCACGGCGGGATCTGGATCACTGGACTGGATCCAAAGGCATGGGTCTGCATGCACCGGATGCACCATGTGCACTCCGACACCCCCTCCGATCCCCACAGTCCGGTCCACCTCGGCATCTTCGGGGTGCTCACCGGGCAACTACGCTCCTACAAGCGAACCCTCATCGGCTTGATCCGCAGAGACCCGGAGTACACCCAGCACGTCCGCGATCTGGACTTCGGTGTGAGCCGACTGAACCGAAACGGGCTCTGGCTGCTTCCGTATGCCCTGCAGGTGGCACTGGGCGTCGGGCTCGCATCGCTGAGCGGCAGCGCGCTCGCGGGCGTGCTCTGGGTGCTCGGCATGATGAGCCACCCGGTGCAGGGATGGGCGGTCAACGCCTTCGGCCATGCGATGGGTCGGCGGAGCTTCGAGACGGACGACAATTCGAGGAACAACCACCTCGTGGCCCTGCTGACGATGGGGGAGGGCTACCAGAACAACCACCACGCCCATCCCCGCTCTGCCCGGTTCTCCTACCGACGGGGAGAGCTGGACATCGGGTACGCATTCGTCGCACTGCTGGGTGCGGTGGGCGCGCTGGCCATCGACCGGGAGCACCTCATCCCAGACGCCGCACACCCCGCTCCAGCAGAGCTCTCGCGCTGAGTCAGAACAGATCCGGCCCCCCCAGCAGGACGTAGACCGCACCGACAACAGAGCCCGCAGTGTCCGTGGGGCGCTGACCGCTGGCTCTGGCGTACTCACCCCGCTGCCGATCGGATTTCTTCACTTTCCGCGATCAGCTCTGCCCCCTCACCGCACTCTCTTGGCAGACGGCTCGCCATCGCCGTCTCTGGGGAGGTTGTGTGCTCCTGACGGTTGCCGCTGCAGCAGCGGGTGGGATTGCTGTGCTTGAGGATGTCCGTCGGATCGATCCCGGTGTGTCCGGAATCTGGGCCATCCCGGTCGAAGTCGATGGCGAGTGGCGGCTGTTCTGGTCGAAGAACCGCGACCTTCACCACGCGCCCTTCGATCCCACCCTCGGCCAGCTCAGCGCAGCGTCGCAGCAGCTCACCGAGCAGGGAGACCTCAACGATCACGCCATCCGGCGATGCCCTGACGGCACCTGGCTGCACCTCGCCTCCACTGACACCGACAATCAGCTCCACCGGTTCAGCGCAGGCTTCCAGCCCCTCGACTCGGCCGTCCTCGGAAGCGGCGGGGTCGATCGGGTGCGCAATGACATGCAGCTGGTCTGCGGGACGGCGATTCAGGGGGCGCTGTTTGCGGAGACGGACGGGGAGCGGGACTGGCTGCTGCCGATCGGCGAAGACCTCCAGACCGGCACCGCCGTGGAGCTGCTCGACAGCCCCCGATGCACCGGGGCCGGGGTGCTGCTTCAAGACGATCGTCTGCTGGTGGTCGGACGGGATGCCGAGCCGGAGCTGGTGGTCTCCAGCTACGATCCAGCCCTTCGACTGCTGGCCCGCGACACGGTGCTCATCCCAGATCCAGACCTGCGGGTGCAGTGGCCAACCGGGCTGGTCGCGGACGGAAGCGGCTACCTCGTGCTGATGATCGGCCAGACCATCGGGGAGGTGTGGAGCGCCGACGAGGGCAACCTCTACCTGCTCCGGCTCTCCGAGACGCTGGAGGTCACCGGCTTCCAGCAGCTCAGCGCGATGTCCCCCCCCGACGGCGGCATGCGCCCCTGGCTGACGCTGGATGAAGACCAGGGCGTGCTGGTTGCTGGGTGGGATGTCGAGCAGAACGTCGAGCTGTTCGTCGGCCACCTCACACAGCCCGAAGGCAGCACCACAGACACTGGCAGGCAGGACACTGGCGGGCAGGACACTGGCGGGCAGGACACTGGCGGGCAGGACACCGACGCCCTTCCAGACACCCCGGCAGCCAGCGGAAGGATGGGCTGCTCCGGCACAAAGTCTTTATTCATGCTGCCTTTGTTTGCGCTCTCTCTGCTGGGAGTGCGCCGAAGTCAAAGAAAAACCGATCGGATTCGGCCCCTTGCGACACCCTGTAGATGACGTGAGTGACCCCCTGCCCGTTCTGATCTGCCCCTACCTCTCTGCCTGCCGGAGGATCGGTGGTGGGCTGGTGGACGCCCTGAGACTCGCCGACAGCTACCTGCGCAGCGGCACCCAATACCGCCGCCCCGAGGTCGCCCTGATCGCCGCGGAGATCGGCTTTGAGGAGGGCATCTGCGGACTCGCGCTGCCCTGGTTTGCCGAGGTGGAGCCCAAAGAGGCGTCCGCGTCGGTGCTGCTGATGGCCGCGGACTGCGTCGAGGGCGAGGATCCCGAGGCCGCCCGACAGCTGCTCATCATCGCCGCCGCCCACCCCGGAGACGACGCCACTCGCGCCCTCATCCTCCGGCGTCTGCTCCAGGAGTGATGGTGTGAGCAGACCGCCAGGTGGTCTGCCGATCGTCAGTGTAGTCCAGCCCGTAGCGAGTCTCGTGCCCACCCCGAAGCGGCACCGCGGTGCCAAAGAGCACGTCCCACAGCGGAAACGAGGTCGCGTAGTTCAGGGCCGCTCTCGGATCCTGATCGTGGTGTGCCCGATGCATCTGGGGACCGGGGAAGAGGTAGTTGAGCCAGCCCATGCGGAAGTCGGCGTTGGTGTGGTGGATGGCACCAGACATCACCGGCATCATCAGCAGCCAGAGCATCACCGGTGCTGAGATGCCCAGCAGCACCTTCGTCAGCGCCAGAGCGGCGATGGTCACCAGGATCTCGACGATGTGGCTGCGACCACCGGCCATGAAGTTCATCCGGCAGGGCTGGTGGTGGACCTCATGAATGCGCCAGAGGAGCCCCTCGCCGCGCTCGTGCAGCGCCCGATGCCACCAGTACAGGACGAGGTCATGTGCCGCCCATCCGGCGACGAACTGCACCACGAGCGGTGCCTCAGACAGACCGACCCACAGCGCAGGCAAGCCGGTGATCAGCGGGTGGAGGCCGAGCAGGGCAGTGGCGGTGCCGATGTTGAAGATGACGTCGGTGAGGCGCTGGTGCCGGCTCTCCTCGAAGTGCTCCAGGGGTGCGACCTGCTCGCAGCCGACGAGGCAGAGCGACATCACCACGCTGGCGAGAACAAACGCCAGCAGCTCCGCCGGAACAACGCCCAGTGCTGGGGCCTGGAGGCTGAAGGCATAGGTCGCCACGGTCAGCGTCAGGATGCTCGGCACCGCGAGGTAGCGGATGAAGCCGAGCCGGAGACTGGCAGGACGCTCAAGCGGGCGGGCGGATGGCAGGGACTCCATCAAACTACCGCTTCCGCTGGGCGGAGATGGGCAGGGGGATGCCGTTGGTGTGCATGAAGGTCGGGTTGAGGCTCTCGTCCTCGTAGTACGAGCCCAGCAGCCGGTCCCAGATGGCAAACACCGCGGCGAAGTTGACGAGCTGGCCCTTCTTGCAGTGGTGCATCTTGTGGGCGTGGCTGTCGAAGATGAGGTAGCGGAGGGCGCCGATGCGGAAGGTGTGGTTCAGGTGGTGGGTGACCTGCACCATCATCAGGACCATGTACACCCAGACAATCGCCGCAGGGCTCATGCCCAGCAGCGTCGAGATGACGATCAGCGGCAGGGGAAAGGAGACCACGCCGTTGTCGATGAGGCTGCCCTGGTTTCCGCGAAAGAAGTCCAGCGCCGTGACGCTGTGGTGGACATTGTGCTCGCGGCGGAGGAGCCGGATGAGACGCTCCTGGCCCCGTCCGTGCATCAGCCAGCGGTGCACGCTGTAGTACCAGAAGTCGCAGAACAGCAGCGCGGCCAGCATGTGCCCGGGATGGGTGGTGAGCGTCTCGTGGGGAGACACCATCATGCCGAGCCCGCAGCCGAGGACGAGGACCACACCGCCGACTCCGAAGCCCTTGGCGAGGATGTCCCAGAGGAAGTGCCGGAGGAGGTCACGGCGCTGAAGGGCGGGGAGCTGTGCGGCGGGCTGGAGGCGGGCAGCGAGGAGCCCGATCCCTGTCGTGACCACGCCGAGGGTGAACATCACCGCAGCGGTGACCCCGGGGGTCATGCCCAGGACGGCGAGGAGGGGGATGGAGAGCAGCGGTCCGCCGAGATGAACCAGGATGCCAAACCACACCGGGCTGCCATGATCCGGGGGCACGCTGTCGTGGCGACTCGACCGGCCCCGGGGTGCCCAGGTCTTCAGCGACGACCACCGCA
>JBLHNG010000043.1:0-22015 GCA_047621685.1 Myxococcota bacterium
CCCTTCTGGCGGACAGTCTGTGTGAAAGGATGCCTGCGCGAAGCGGGGGGTTTGGGGGTGAAGCCCCCGTTTCAGACAAAATCGCACCAGTCGGGCCGGATACTGTCCGGCCCGGTGACTGGTGCCCAAAATGTCCCCCGGCTCAACGAACTTCAGTTCTGCAAGGGCTCTACGAGATCTACGCTCTGCTCGCGCTTCTCAAGCCGGTCTAATACTGTCTATATCTCAACTTGCAAACAGAGCTATCGCCGATCCTTACTGAGGTTCAGCGCCGCTCGGTGCCCGATGCGACCCCCTGCAATCCCGTTGTGGAGCAACCGTTGTGGAGCAATTCCAGTCCGATGGATTCAAGCCGCAAAGAAGTCTGCAGGTGAGCCACGGGACGGTCGATGGCGACCGTGTGACGGACCACCCGAGCAACACGATCACGTTCGCCACCCGACCCATTCGCATCAGCTCCCGCTGAGCACTCACCGGATCGGTCACCTGGCAGACCGCCCTGGCGACCAACCAGATTCGAGCGCCACAGGCCGGGCACGTACCCGGTGGACGGGTCAACCGTTGTGGAGCAACACATCCCGGCCAAACACCCGGTACAGCAGGTCCTACGAGGTAATCCCGCGCTCATCGTATCCAGGAGGCTTCTTGCTCTGCTTGCGCTCCTGGGCCTTCTTCTGACGCCTCACCCCGTCAGGCACGATGAGAGGTCGCCATCTGGCGGCTGAAGCAAAAACTCCATGGTGCTCCACACCGGGTATGCACCATATTCTTCATCGGGGCAGGAACAATGGCTGCCAGTCGCTCGACCGCAAGGCGGGCACTCAAACCTCAGGCCTGAGGGCGGCCCCGCTCAAAGAGCAATGCATAGGTGCCATGAACGGGGCCGCCTTCGGCCAGGGGCGCTTCAGGATGATCTGGCCATCTTCTCGTAGGCTAAAACGCTACTTGTCAAGTGGGGGACGGGCGATATAGCGGCATAACTTCTCCAGCCGACTCCATTGCCGTCGACCGATACGCACACCGGCGTGGAGGTTGAATCCCTCTGAGAGCCGGCTCTTGTCGCCGTCGCTGACACGCCGGGCGTTCTTCTTGAGGAGGAGCTGGTGCTTGGGGTGCATCTGGACCAGCTCGCGTGCGGGGGGCGAGTCTATCGCGAAAGAGCGGGCCAGCACGCGTCATTTTTCGGGGATTTTAGAGCGTGTCAATCCGCGCAAACCGCAGCCCGGGGATCATCTCGTTGAGGGAGCCGCTGAGGTCCGCCACCAGCGAGGTGGGATCGGTTCCCTGGATTCGGAAGACCAGCAGACCGTCGTCTCCGCTGCGCTCAATGCGCCCGCGGACAAACGTCTTTCGGGTGGCCTGCTGGACCAGCTCGACGATCGCCCGCTGGTTCAGCTCTTCGGGATCGACGAGCAGCACCGGCACGCCCAGGGGGCCGGCCGCGCAGTAAAAGAAAGGCACGGACTCCCTGGTCCGTCCCAGAAGACCCAGCACCTGCCGGGTGCGCGCGATCTGCTGTGTGTTCATGAGAGGTGCTCCTTACGCCGCAGCCCGCGCGACATGCTGGATGATGGAGGACTCGGCCGTGCGGAGCTGCCCCAGCCACGCCCGGGCGGTGACCAACTCCTTGCGCTTATCGCGGGTGAGTCTGGCCTCGTGTGTGCCCTCATAGTCCGCCAGAAGCTCGCCCAGCTCCTTGATCTGATCGAGGTTGGCCGAGGCCTGATCGATCGTCTCCATGAAGAGGTCCTGGTACTCCTCATCCAGCCGCCGCAGCGCCAGCAGACTGGCCTGGGCGGAATTGCGATCGTCGTCGGTCTCCGCCTTGTCCAGCTTGTCGAGAACCTTGGCGATGAGGCGCTCAAGGGCCTGGCGATCATCGAGGACCTCCCGGGCAGCCTGCTCCGCCTCGCGCAGCTTGTCGACCTCCGCGGGATCGAGGTGGGGGCTGATGGCCAGGACGGCGTTGGTGAGGTCCACCCCTGCTTTGATCTGCCCGAAGAGCGGGATCGCATAGATCATCACGCTCTTTGCAGTGCTCATGCGGGAGCGCCACTTCTCGGTGAACTGACCGAGATCCGGCATGTTGGCGGTCTGTTTTGCCTGGGTGAGCAGGTACCTGGAGAGGATCTTGAGGCTCTGGTTCTCGATGTCACTCTCCGACAGCCCGCGGGAGCTGACATAGGTCAGGGCGAAGGAGTCCTTCTCCTGGAGCGCCATGTAGGCGATCAGCCCCTTGGCGTACCGGGGGTGGTTCTTGAACAGCTCGGTCTTTGCCGCGTCGTCCCCCTGGCGGGCCGCGTCGAGGAGCTGCTTGGACTTCTGGGCCAGCTTGGCGTCTTTGTAGGCGAACATCTCCTGGGAGAGCTTGGAGACCCCCCAGGCAGAGAGCTGCACTGCGATGCCAAAGACCGCTACTGGCGGGAAGGCCTGGGTGATGCTGGCGGCGATCCGGGTGGCGTCCAGGCTGATCTCAACGCCCAGCCCGGTGAGCAGGCGCTGCTCTCGATTGAGGGACTCCTCAAAGGCCGAGGACAGCGGGCTGCTGGCGACAGCAGCGGCCTGCATCAGCAGCCCGTCCCAGCGGGACTTCGCCCGCCGTGCGGAGACCTCCATGATGTGCAACGCCAGCTCTTTGCTGAAGTGCAGGGTGCCCAGGACTGCAGAGGCGGGGTTGGGACCGACCGCGAGGGTGCCGATGTCCCGGCCGAGCTTGACCGAGGAGGAGAACAGCCCGGAGAGCTGGCCGAGCAGCTTGTCTTCGTACTCCTTCTGCTGGAGCGGGTCCATCTTGTCGGTGTCGGTCGTCAGGTAGGTGCCCAGCTCTCCGGTCTTCTTGACGACGGAGAGCCCATGGGCCGCGACCCCGAGCACACCGATGACCTTGAGCATCTCGGCCGCTCCGTCTGCGCCATCCGACTTCGCGCTCTTGAGCAGCTTGCCGGTGGTCGCCTTGACGCCGCTCTTCTCCCACTCGGCGTTGAAGTTCTTGTACAGGTCATCCCAGACAATGCCGAGCTTCTTGAGCATCGGCTCGGCGCTCTGGCGCATCTCCTCGGGGGACATGCGCTGCCGGGCCAGCTCCAGGATGCGATCGTCCTGAGCCTTGATCGCATCCTCATCGTCCTGGTGCTGGAAGGCGTCCTCCAGCTGCGCAAAGGCAGCGACCTCGGCGCGGTAGGAGGGCGGGCGGAGGCCATTGGGGATGCGGGCAAAGGCACCGGTCAGATCCTCAAAGGTGGCCCCCCGGCGGATCATCTCCACCGCGCGCTGCTCCAGCTCAGCCTGGAGAACGAGGATCTGCTCGAAGTCATCCCCCATCGCTTTCTTCGCAGCCTTCCGGCCCGCCTCGCTCATGAGGTCGAAGGTCTGCGAGGCCTCATCCCCGGTCGGATCCCGCAGCTTGTGGAAGTGCTCGACGAGCCCCTGCTGCTCGGAGATGAAGTCCGAAAGCTCCGCCCTGGTGTGCGCGACATCGTCGGCGCTGCGGGCCCGCGTGAGCGCATCGGTGGCGCTGTCGAGGTGGTGGAGGGCGTCGACATCCCGGGCCAGGGCGCGGTCGGAGACGTCCCGAGCATCCTTGAGGTGCTCGCGGTATCCGTTGAGCTCCCTGACCTTCTCCTTCAGGATCTCATCGTCAGAGGCCTGGGCCTGGTCGATGAGGACCTGACGGGCCGCCGCCAGCTCGGCGGTGGTGTCTTCATGCGCGGTTGCGGCACTGGAGGCGGCCAGCCGCTGGTCGAGCAGCACGGTCCGGGCCGCGCGCAGCTCGTTGAGCTTGTTCTTGAGCTGGGTCGGATCGGTCTCCTCGGTGGCGAGCCCTGCAGAGAGCGCCTCGACCTCCTCAGAGAGCGTCTGGATCGACAGCTCATGGTTGATCAGCGTATCTGTGGTGGCGATCGAGAGCGCCTTGGCGGCATCCTTGCGGACCTTGACGGCCTCGACCTCCAGGCGGGCGGGGTCGTCCTCCGCAGTCATGTCGACCAGATCTGCCAGACAGGTCTTGCTCTTCTGGTGCGCGATGTCTCCGATCAGACCGGAGACGCGCGCGTCCTCTTCGGCGAGCCTCTGCTCGGCCTGGGTGAGGAACTGCTGCTTCTCGGCGAGTTTCTTCTGGATCTCCAGCCGCTTGTCTGTGGCCTCCTCCGCGTCCTGCGCCCGGCTGCCCCGACTGTTGTCCTGCGCTTGCTGAAGTGTCGCCTCCGCCTCGGCAAAGAGCGCCTGAGCGGCCTCCAGCTCCAGATCAGCATCCGGGAGCTCGGCCCGGGCCTCGTCGATGAGCTTCTTGCCCTTCTGGCGGCGCAGTCCGCGGTGTCGGCTGGCGACTTCCTTGAGCTGATCCCGCTTCAGCTTCGCCATCGAGAGCTTCTTGTGGGCTTCCTCGTATGCTTTTCGGGAGCGCTGGATTCGATCGACCTCTGCCAGCGCTTCCCGCTCCGCCTCTGTGGCTTCCTCGAGCTGCTCCCGGAGCCGGATCTCCTGCTTCTGGATGTCTGTGACCTTTGTCTCCAGGGTCTCTACATGCGCCTTCTCCTCCTCGGAGAGCAGCCGCTCTCCGCGGTTCGCGCGCGCGCCCTGCTCGTTGTTGCGACAGTCCTCCAGGTCATCTTCGAGCCGCTCGATCTGCTCAGCGAGCTCCTCGCGCCGCTCCTCCATGTCGTCCGTCAGCTTCGCGGCGTGGTCCTGAAGCGCGCCGAGCTCGCCCTCCTGCTTGCGCAGTGCCCTGGCGGTCTCTTCGAGCTTCTTCTCCAGCCCGGCGGTGTTGGTCAGCAAGCCGGCGCTGTTGATCTTCTCCTTGATCTTCTCCAGGAGCTTCTTCTTCAGGGCGATGTCCGCCTCTGCGGCGGCAAGGTGCCGCTGCGCCTGCTCCGCCTCCGGCCCCAGCCCCTTCTGCGCGGCGAGCGCGTCGGTGAGCTGCTTCTGGAGGACATCCGCCTGATCCTGTGAGGCGATGAAGGTGTGATCGGCGCTTTGAATCGCCGCCCAGTTGTCCGCACTGATGCGCGCAGGATCCATCTCCTTCCAGTGCTCGGCCTGGGCGTCGGACCACACATCGAGCATCGACTCCGAGCGGGCCCGCTCGATGAGGCGCTGCTGGAGCTTCTCGTCGACGCTCTCCCGCAGAACTGCAAGCTCTGCCTGCAGCACCCGCTCCTCCTCGGAGATCTTGTGCATCGTCTCTTCAGACACCGGCTTGCCGGCCTTCCGCGCCCGCTCCTGCTCGATGGCCTTGGACTTCTGCTTCGCCTGCAGCTCGCGCATCCGGCGCTCCTTCTCCGCCAGCTCGGCCCGGCTGCTCACCTCATCGCGCTCCGCGGCATCTGCCCGGAGCTGCTGGGTCTCCAGCGCATCCGCGGAGACCTCCTCCGGCGTCTCCTCGTCGATGTCCTCGACGATGCGCTGGGTGAGTTGGGCCTCGCCTTCCTGCAGCAGCTCCCGGATCCGGTTCTCCTCTGCTACCAGCGCCGTGATCTGCTCACTGACTTCGTCCCGCTCGGCCTCTTTGGCCTTTCGATTTGAGGCGCGGGTGGTCAGGCTCTGCTTCATCTCAGCGGCGTCGTTCTTGAGGGTATACAGCCTCGGCTCCAGCGCAAGCCGATCGGCGATCGCCTTCTCCAGGGCGGCGCGAAGGGTGCCCAGCTCGCTCTTGATGTCCTTGGTGCCCAGTGCGTCGAAGGCCCCCGGCGCGGCCTCCTCTTCCTGTGGCGCCTCGACATCGCCGATCTGCGGGGCCGCCGCCTGGAGCACGAAGACAGCGCTCTTCAGCTTGGGGATGAACTTCCCGTAGAATTTCTTGACGTGCCGCTCCAGGAGCGCGTTTTTTTTCTTTACAAAGAAGGTGATCTGCTTCTTGTCCTTGCTGAGCTCGACCTCTCCTTTGACAAACCGCTTCTCCTTTGCCGTCATGCGCAGCTCCCGGACCTCACCGGAGGGGATTCGCTTGCGGTCCACCCGCAGCACCGGGTCTCCCTCGGGGCCCTTGGGGCAGTAGATAAACTTCCCCTTCCGACCAGGCTTTAACGCTTTAAATTGACGCTTGAACGCATCGATTTGTTCTTTGTTCAAGCTCATGAGACTCCCCGGGTCGGCCGCGCATGCAATATCCTCCTGGAGTGTATCAGCTTTATTGATCGTCCTGTCAACTTTAGCGTGGGTAAGAAAAACAAGCAGCGTTTTTCGGCTCTTGGCTTCGTCTGAAGGCGTGGTGGCGGGGTTTTCCGGGCAGCAAAATGGCCCCCCGCTCAACGAGATATAGCTCTGCTCGCGCTTCTCAATCCGGTCTAATACTGTCCGTACCATAGCCTTAAAACGCTTATTGTTCAGCTTACCCACGCCTATCAGGCCCACCCCACTATCCACCGCTACAAGAAACAGTGTAGTGTATAGCTATGGAAACTCTTATTCACTCAGATACTGACTCCACAGGTGTTCTGGAAGTGTAGTGGTTCAGCGTGAATCGGACTTCTGGGCGATGGCTCAAATGGACAGACCTGGTTGTGTGGTCAGTGGATGTTGCGCGCGGCGTCTTCGCCGTACCTCTCTTGCGACCTCCAGCTTGGCATCGCGCTGCTTGAAGACCTGTTCGTGCCGACCCTCCAGTCGGAGCTTGGGTGTGACGTAGCCGATAGCGCTGTGAAGCCGGGTTTCGTTGTAGTAGACGACGAAGTCCTCGATCACCGTTCGGGCATCGGCCAGGCTCAGCGGCGTCAGAGGGCGGATTCCCTCCGACTTCAGCGTCTTGTGGTAGCGCCCGATTTTCGGGTTGGATTGTGGATAGTACGGCGAGGTCCGGACATGGCTCATGCCCACGGCTCTGATGAACGTCTTGAAGTCCCGGGCGATGAACTGAGGGCCGTTGTCGCTGATGATCCGAGGGGTCACACCGGGGAACTTCTCCACAGTCCGCTGCAGGATGAGCTCCACATCCGCCTCCTTCATCGACTCTTGCAGCTCGTGATGCACGATGAACCGGCTGCAGCCATTGAGCACCGTGCACAGGTAGTAGAACGTCCCCCGAACATTGATGTAGGCGATGTCCTCCAGACCGGGTCGTATGCCAGTGCTGATGCGGTTCCTCGGGCTGGATGAAGCCAGTGCCCTTCTTGGAGGGGGTTCGATTCCAGCGGCTGAGCAGGTCGCCCTCTTTGAGCACCCGGTACACCGATGACGGGCTGACGGCCACCACGTCGGCATCCAGCATCATGAAGGTCAGACGCCGGTATCCTTCTCGGGGATACTCCTTGGCGAAGTTGCAGATCGCCTTCTTCTCCCAATCTTGTAGCCAGTGGTCTCGGGGAATCCTGGCGTTGTGCTCGTTGCACCTGGCCGTACCGCTTCTTCCAAGCAAAGAAGCGGCTTCTGTGGATTCCGATCCATCGGATGAAGTGAGCTTGTGGGATGTCTGTCTGCTGACTCCTATCGTTGACGAAGTCGATGATGTTGTCGCGTGTGTCGTGGGGAGTCCATGACTGATTCAGAGCTCCCCAAGCTCTTTTTTTTACGCGCACAAATTCCTCCGTGACCGCGGCGATGACACTGTCCTTGTGATCGAGTTTTTTCTGGAGGGCATCGACTTTGGCCTGGAGTCGTTTGCGCTCTCGGTCATTGTGATCTTTGAACGCAGCGGGTCCGTTCTCGAAGAACTTGCGCTGCCAGTCATAGAAGACGCTGGGCTGCAGCTCGTGAGCGGAACAGACCTCAGAGATCGGCTTCTTCTCCAGCAGATGCTCGCGGAGGATGGCGACCTTCTGGTCAGCGGTGAACTGGCGTACTTTCGTCGGGGCATGAAGTCCTCGGGGGCTCGAGTAGTTTACGAGCACATCTCCCAAGTCCGATTCCGACTGGAGCACTACATGGGAGCGGGAGTGGAGTGGTCTTCCATGAGGACTTCTCGGGGCTGATCTTCCCTAAATTTTCAGGGTCAGTGTCTCACTTCAACCTGGCACGTAGAGCACCCCAAGGTACAGAAAGGACTCTTTCGGGCGGCCGATGACGATGATCTGATCGAGTCGCTCTGGGAAGCCGAAGTCCATGCGACGAACCTTGAGCTCTTCCATCAGCTGTTCCTCATGACGATTATTCTGACTCAAAGTAAGCGGTGATGCTCTGTGAGCCTGTGAGGGTGATCGTAGCGGTGGCATCATCGCCGAGGGCCTCATCGGACCAGCCGGCGAACGCCTGGCCCTCTGCTGGAAGTGCGGTGATGGTGACGGGGATGCCGGTGAAGAAGATGCCGGTGAACGGCGCCTCGACCTCGACGAGGGTGAGCCGGAAGGAGCCGGACCCGGAAGGCTCGGCATCCAGGGTCACCGAGGTGGTGCCGGAGAGCCCGAGGTGGGTCACGACCTGTGCGCGCATGATCGCAGTTCGTTCCTGCACGAACTGTCGGGCATATGCGACCAGTCCATGCCAGTAGCTCTCCGGCTGACCGCACCACTTTGCGTACTGCTCCGCGATCAGCGGCTCGATTCGGGCATGCATCTCGTCGAGGCGTGCCAGGGCGGTGTCGACGGAGAGGCTGGTGTTGAGCAGGTCGCTGGCCTGGTTTGCGAGCAGAATGCGGAAGGCATCGTTGCGCAGAGCATCGCTGATGGGCAGGCCGGGGCCGGAGAAGCCCGCGCTGGTGCCGATGTGGTCGTAGGTGTACGAGCCCCAGCCGTGGCCGAGGTCGAAGACCATCCACCGCCACTGCGCATCCGGCTCCCGCGCACGCCACAGCTTGAGGTTGTTGCTCCACCAGTCGGTGTTGCCCCAGTAGCCCTCAGCGAGCACGGCGGTGGCGAGGTTGTCGACATCGACCATGGTCTCAAATTGCGCCCAGGCGTCGGGGTCTGCGAGGTCGTGGGTGTTGAGGAATTCCTCCAGCGCGTCGAACTCCTCCCAGTCTCCCTGGCTCACCCGCCACCAGTCGTCCGTTCCGTCCGCGGTGCACTCGATGCGGTCGAGGTTGTCTGAATCGAAGCCGTGGTGGGCGGCGATGTAGTGCTCATCGAGCTTCTCGCGGAAGGCGTAGAGCCCCCAGAACTCGCCGTTGAGGTAGAGCGCCGCAGGCTCCCAGGCCTGAGAGTCGATGGTCGGAAAGCGCACGCCGTCTTCGTCGCGAAACAGCACATCAATGAGCGCGTTCTCGGTGTGAGTCGGACACCAGTCTCCGACCCCCTCAAGCACGATGACCTTGTAGGAATCCAGGCTCTCATCGGGGAAGAAGCCATAGTCGAGGGCGCCTGGACCATAGGCCGGCCGGGCGAGCACCCGGAAGTTCTTCTGGTCGAAGGCCCGGGTGTAGCCACCGTGGATCTTGACTCCGGCATCCTGTGCGAGGACCCGATGACCATCAGTCTCGAAGACCTCGATGTGCAGATCCCGCTCCCAGTCCTCCCAGAAATTGGCACCAAAGTAGGGGTAGTACGCAGTGTAGTCCGGCAGGCCGTAAGCGTAGATCCCGGTCTCTTCGTCATACAGGTCGAAGGGATCAACCACCAACGAGACCACCTTCAGGCCATCTTCAAGGATGGCGGGGGACTGGCTGTAGGTGCCTGTTGCGATCTGGCTGGGCCACAGCCCGTCGGCAGAGGCACGCACACGAACAACCACCGGCTGAGACACCGCATCCAGGGCAATGGCGCCCTCATAGAGCGTGCTGCTGGCGTCGGGAGCGGCGCCATCGAGGGTGACCCACAGCGCATCAGCCACCTCAGAGGTGGCGGTGACCACGATGTCGTCGACATAGAAGCCCGGTGCTGGATCGAGCAGGGGAGTGGCGGCGAAGCCGGGGCGGGACTCGGTCGTGTTGGCGGCCCCGGGTGTCGGCTCGAGGAAGTAGCTCAGGGCTTCCGGGCTGTCTGCCGGGCGACCATAGGAGATGTCGCCAAACAGACGCACCGCATCGAGCCGCTCGATGATGCAGCCATCCGGTGCGCTGAGCTGCACCGCTTCGCCCTCTGCGGACAGGGAGAAGTCCGCGTGCAGCTCACTGTCGATGCTCTCCTTGCCGGAGGCATAGACGAGCACGATCCCGCCGGGCTTCAGGGTCAGGTCTGGAAGGAGCCAGCCTCCGCTGGAGCCCGCCGAGAGCGACCAGTCCTCCATCTGCACCGGGGCTTCGGAGAGGTTGATCAGCTCGATCCAGTCGGAGGTGTCTCCATGCGCATCGACGAGACCATTGAGGTTGGCGCTGAGCAGCTCGTTGACTGCGATCACCGGGTGTGACTCCGCACAGTCGCCTTGACCGATGGTGTCGATGGTGGTGTCTGCGTCGTGTGAGACGTCTGGCTGTGCTGTGGTCTCGTCGTCTGGTCGGTCTAAGAGGGATGTCTGGCACGCGGGCAGGGATGCCAGGGTGATGAGGACGCTGCGCATTCCTGCATTGTACGCCGTGATGGCGACGCTTGCTGCGAGCGTGCAGAACAAGAGCCAGCCACCGCACCTCGGACTCGCTGCGCGGAGCTGGTGGTTTATCAGGGACGGGGCATGCGGCCTCGGATTCGCAGCGAGCCGGCATCAGAGCTGCTCTCCGGAGCAACAGGGGTCACTGGCTGTTGGTAATAGCCTCCAGAGGCTTTTACCTGGATTAATGGGCACCAGTCACCGGGCCGGACACTATCCGGCCCGACTGGTGCGCTTTTGTCTGAGACGGGGGCTTCACCCCCAAACCCCCCGCTTCGCGCAGGCATCCTTTCACACAGACTGTACGCCAGAAGGGGGCGACATGACTGGTGCCGAGTTTCGTATGTAATTCTCTGTCGATGGGACGCTGGATGTTCACTGGGGGACGACTGGGCCTTCAGCTCATGACGACGCCACCGCCAACGTGGAACACGTTCCCGGTGCTGTAGGTCGCCTGCGTGAGGACGAAGCGCACCATCGCGGCGACTTCTTCGGGTCGACCCAGGCGGCGCATGGGCACCATCGAGAGCAAGCTCGCGAGCTGCTCGGGCTTGAGCCCCGCGACCAGATCGGTGTCCGTGAGCCCGGGGGCAACGGCGTTGACTCGAATGCCCTTGCTGGCCGTCTCCAGGGCCAGAGCCCGGGTCAAGCCGATGAGCGCATGCTTCGAGGTGACATAGGAAGAAGCGCCTCTCTGGCCCATGAACGATGAGGCACTGGCGATGTTCACGATCTGGCCGCGGCCCCGGTCACGCATCCCAGGCAGCACCGCACGGCACAGGTAGAAGACGCTGTCGATGTTCACCGCCATGACCTGACGCCAGTCGTCGTCGGTCATCTTGTGCAGCATCACAGGGCGCTGGATGCCGGCGTTGTTCACCAGCACGTCGATGGGCCCCAGCTCCTTTGCCACAGCCGCAGCCATCGCGCGGTCTGAGTCTGCATCCCCAACGTCGGCAGCGTAGATGCGGGCCTCTCTCGCGCCAGCGGCGAGCGCCTCTTCGGCAGCGGTCGCTGCGGCCTGCTCGTTTGTGCGGTAGTTGATGGCCACCCGCATACCCAGGCGGCCCAGCTCGATGGCGATGGCCCTGCCGATCCCGCGAGACGCTCCGGTCACAAGCGCCACCTGATCTCGGAGGGAGTCGGTGTCGGTGTCGTTCATCGTGCACGCTCCTTCTGGTCTCTCAGGAGCTTGTCGAAGGCCTCGACCTCGGAGATCCAGGCCTCGGAGCTTCGTCGTTGGCCCATCGCAATCAACGACTTGAGGGCGGCCAATCCCTCACGCGGCTGCTTCAGGTGGCGGTCCACCCGCTGCTGCACAGCGCTCTCAAGCTCAGAGGTCGGCACCACCTGGTTGACCAACCCCATTCGGACGGCTTCCATGGCGTCGATTCTGCGCCCTGTGAGCACCAGCTCCCTCGCACGCATCACTCCAAGGCAGCCGACTAAACGGGACACCGCACCAGCCGTCGTGATTAAGCCGAGGTTTGCCTCTGGGAAACCGAAGCTGGAGCGTTCTGCAGCGACAACTTCGTCACAGTGCAGCATCAGCTCAAGGCCACCACCGAGGCAGTAGCCCTTCACGGCAGCGATAACGGGTACGGGGAGCTGCTCGATGGCTCGAAATGCCCAGGTCGCATCCATCATGAACCGTCGGGCCCCATCGGGGGTCATCTCGCCAAGCTCAGAGAGGTCGGCCCCGCTGCAAAAGGATTGGCCCTCGCCCTGGATCACGACGCAACGCAGGCTGTCGATGTCCCGCTGGAGCCGCCTTGCCGCCTTGAGCAAGGCTTCCTTCATGGCTCCGTTCACGGCGTTGTGGCGCTCGGGTCTGTTGAGGGTCAGCCAGGCGACGTGTTTGTCGATCACCAGGGAAACAGGCGAGACGGGCGCAGCGATACCGAGCCCCTTGAGCACTGCGCGGCGCACAGCCGGGTCGGTGGACCCCAGCGCGATGGCTTGGAGGTGGGAGGTCTTCTCCCAGAACAGGTGGCTCTCGCCATGGGTCCCGCCGCTCTTCCCAGGCCCGCCCCATGGCGACGCGTAGCTCGGGACATGGCAGTGCGCGCCGTTGAGCACCAGCAGGCCCGTCTCGCCAATCTCTCGCACACAGCGGGTCAAGACCTCGGGGTCTTCGCTCCACACCGAAGCGCGAAGCCCAAAGGGACTGTCGCTGACGACCTGCAGCATCTGGTCGAGGGCAGCGCGATCGTCGTCGAAGCGAACAATCGGGATCAGGGGGAAGGAGATCTCTTCGGTGAACAGCTTCAGTGACTTCGACACGACGACATCGCTGTCGAACACCGCAAGCGTGGGCTCGAGGTAGGGACCGGTCTCTGAGCGGACTCCAGCGGCGTCCATGGCGTGTCCTCCGCAGAGCACAGCCCCTGACTCCTGTGCCTCCTCAAGGCAGGCAAAGTAGTCCTCGCGCCGGGCGACCGGAGCCAGGACACCCGCTTCCCTGTCGTGCTGGATGGTCCGTGACCGCTCGGGCAGACGGGCCATGAGGGCGCGGACAAACTCGTCGTATACAGCGCCGTGCACCAGGAGGTGCTTGGGCACCGCACAGGGCTGGCTCGAGAAGTCGAACCCCCGCAGCGCGCTGTCCACGGCGCGATCGATGGGTGCGTCCTTCCACACGATCAGGTTGTCTGAGCCCTCAAGCTCAAGGACGACCTTCTTACCCGCCGCCAGGCACCGCTCGGCGACCGCCTGACCCACGCGCGCATTGCCGAAGAAGACGACCGTTCGCACCTGATCCAGCGGGGTGTAGTGGTCGAGAAAGGGACGCGTGGCGCTGGTGATGACCTGGACCAGATCTCGTGAGAATCCCTCCGCTTCGAGGACCCCGCCCACGACGTCTTCGGCGATGAAGCGCATGCCCTGGTCGTTGCGAGGCGCCCGCAAGATCACCGCGTTGCCCGGCAAGAGTATCGAGAACAGGCAGGAGCAGTTGATGGTCGGCGAGCTTCCCGGAGGGACGAGAAGGACGAGCCCGTCTGGACGCCGCACAAGAAATTCGGGGCCCAGAGCGCCCACCTCTTCTCGAACCAGCTCTGCGCCGTACCGGGTCATGCGCTCCGGGTCGGCCTGGGAGACGATCCAGTCGCCGTAGGGTCTGGCCATGAAAGCGGTCAGCCCGTCTACAGCCAGCCCGGCGTCAAGCTCTGGGCGGCGACGGGCGAGCGTCCGGCCAATCTCTGAGAGGGTCGCGACTCGCTTGGCGATGGTGGCGGAGCCCCAGGCCACTCGGGCTTTGATGGCCCTGTCTGCCAGGTCGAATGGGGATGGGGAACAAGGCTCCTCAGTGATCGACATGGGTAGTCACTCCGTCCATGGTGAAGAGGGTGCTGACGATGCCCGGTCCAAGCGCGAACAGCTGGCAGGTGCCGTTGAGATCCAGACCGCGCTGCAGCGCCCGCTCAAGAACCCAGAGCGCTGAGGCCGCGCCAATGTTGCCGTTGTCCTGGAGGATGGACAGCGCGAGGTGGATCTCGTCCTTTCGGGTCGGGAAGTGCTCGGCGAGGATCTGCATCAACGCGGTTCCGCCGGGATGCATCACAAGGGGACCATGGAGGCTTGAGAGCAGGTCCTGGAGCTGACCCAGCAGGCGGGTGCGAATGTCTTTTCCCACTGCGATGAATGGCTGGTTGTCCGCGTCCGCAGTGAAGTCGTTCAGGTCGAGACTGTCTGGCCAGAGCTGGGTGAACAGACGGCCGGTCTCATACGACAGCACTGTTCGCGGTCCCGGCTTGTCGGCGACCACGACTGCAGCAGCACCATCAGAGGCGAGGCAGTGGGCGACGACCTGAGAGACGTCGGGCACGATCCTGTGTTTGCGGGCTTCGCCGTGGGTGCCCATGACATCGACGCAGAGCACCAGCACCCGGCGACAGGTGCCTTGAGTCACCAGGGTCTGGGCCAGCTCAAGCCCCTGGGTCGATCCACCGCAGCCCATCGCCGCGAGGTCGTAGCAGCGGGCCTCCAGGGGGAAGTCGTAGCGATCCTGGAGGCGCCTGCTGAGGCCGGGAAACCCCGCGTAGCTGGCCGAGACGATGATCAGACCGTCCAGCGCGCCAGGCTCCTCCCCACTGGAAAACAGCGACTCGAGGGTGCGACAAGCCAGGCTGAAGGTCGCTTCGTTGACCAGCGCATACCAATCGTCACGGGCCTCTATCTCGACCGGATCCGCTTCGAGGTGCCGTGCGCTGATGCCCGAGCGCGCGTAGATGAAGCCAACCAGCTGCGAGATCTTCTTCGAGTCCGGCACAGCCGCCAGCTTTCCGCGAAACGTCGCCGCCAGCTCGTCCTGGCTTCGGGTGTGGGCTCCGGCCATGGTGGTCAGGGTGTCGAGATGGAAGCTCATGGGTTGGCTGCGACAGGCACAGAGCGTCTGGCTCTGACCATCGTGCTCTCGACGGCGGCCAGGCTCTTTCGCATCGCCTCGAGGGCGCCGATCTCCTCTTCTTCAAAGCAGTTGCCAGCGAGCAGCTGGATGTAGTCGTCTCGCAGCGCTCCGCGGGCCTGGAATGCGAAGAATGCGGGGAAACGCCAGAAGTAGCGGATGAGGTCGTACGCTGCGGTCTGGCCGCGATCGGAGAAGCGCACGTAGTCGGCGATGGCCTCAGTGCGCTCCCCGGTCTTCCGGGCCTCGATGATGGCGTCCGCTGCGGCCTGGGCTTCTGAGAAGGCGAATGCCACCCCAAACGAGAAGATGGGGTCCGCGAAACAATGGGAATCCCCGACGCACAGCCAGCCATCTCCGGCAAAGTTCTCCACCCGATAAGAGTAATTCCGGATGGCTCGGACCTCTTCGGTCTGGGGCTTGCCCACGCAGCGGCGGGCGAGGTCTGGGTTGACATGCTGCAGGCCGTGCTCAAAGACCTCAGACGGGGTCCGCCCCCACTTCTTGTACGTCTCGGTTGGCACAACGATGCCGACACTGACCGAGGTGGGAGACAGGGGAATGAACCAGCCCCAGTGCAGGGGCTCGTCATAAAAGATGAACGTGTTGTTACCCATCTCACCGGGGTCTCGCACCGCACCGTCGATCTGGGAAAACACTGCGATCTGATTGCCGAAGCTGCTCATCTGACGCGGGCTGGCGATGCCGAGCCTGGAGAACAGGGACGTCTGGCCGGTGGCGTCAATGACCCAGTCCGCTCGGACCTCATGAACAGTGCTTTGGTGAGACGCGTCCTCGCGATAGCGAACCCCGACGACCTTCTCGCCGTCGCGGATCACCTCAGCCACCACCCCGATGCGTCGCTCAACGCCGAGATCGACTGCGCGCTCTAGCAGGATGGCGTCGAACTCTGCCCGCCGAACCTGCCACGTGGGGGAGACCACCGGCACAAAGAACTCAGAACGAGCCGCCTTTCCCAGCACCTTTACACCCGTCTTCAGCGGGAACTGGCGGCGATCCATCTCGTCGGCCAGGCCAATAGCGCGTAGGACTTCGCCAGCAGTCCCGGTCAGAGACTCACCGACATGGTATCGGGGAAATTCGGCCTTCTCGACGAGCAGTACACTCAGCCCCTGTTCCGACAGCAGGGCTGCGGTGTGCGATCCAGCTGGGCCGCCACCAATGACGACGATGTCGAAGCGCTCGGATTCAGTGCTCTTGGGTTCAGTGGTCATGCTACGCTCGCGAAGAGTTGGTGTTTGAGGCGAGGAATCTCTCTGCGATATGAAGCAGTTCCTGCGGTCTCTCAAGGTGTACGAGGTGACCGCAGCGCGGCAGGGGCGCTCGCTGGGCGTTCAAGCGGTCGGCGAGTCGGTCGGCCTGGCCCTGGGTGACGAATGGATCGCACTGCCCATGGACCAGCAGTGTCGGGGTGGGTACGCCAACCACTTCGTCGGTTCGCAGGTCGGTGGAGCTGGTCAACGCGCGCTGAAAGCGAGGATCGGTCGTGGCCTCCAGAAAGCACTCATGGAGGGCTGGGGACAGGTCTGCGCCCGAGAAGGTTGCGCCCTGGAGGTAGGCGCCGGGGGTCTCTGCGAGCTGAATCTGGGGGGCGAGGACCGCGGTCAGATCAGCGTCGATTCCAAAGCCGCAGAGCACAATGGCTTTGACTCTCTCCGGATTCGACGATGCTGCGCGTGTCGCGAGCACACCAGTGCTCGATGCTGCGAAGATCACGACGTCGCCTTCAATTTCGAGCATGACGTCGTCCACCGCACCGGTCCAGGCAGCGGCCCAGTCACCAGAGGGCTCCGCTGAAGAGCCGGTACCCGGGAGGTCCAGCGCAACCATCGCCTGTTGGCCGAGCTTGGAGCGCATGAAAGGGGTCCACACGACGGCGGGCTGGCCAGGACCGGCCAACAACAGCCAGGTCGGGCCAGCACCGCGACTCTCAATCAGGCCAACGGTGCCACCACTGGTCAGCGAGAGCTCACGCGCCACCAGGCCGTGGCGCTGCAGTCCCGCGATGACGGTGTCGATGGGCGACGCATCGGAGTCGTCGACAGCCATCCGATCCAGCAGCGTCGCCAGATCGTCAAGGGTCGCGAAGTGCTCTGGGCGGACCTCCTCGTCGGGTATCTGAATTCCGAAGTCCTCAGCGATGAAGGCCAGCATGCTCATCATCGACATCGAGTCGATGATGCCCCAGGCCAGCAAGGGGGTCTTGGCGTCGATTGCCTCGTCTTCGCCGTCCAGGAGCTCGGTGCTGACGAATTGAATCAGGGCAGCGATGCGGGCTTCGGATTGGTTGTTGGTCGGTTGCACGGAATCTCCAGGTCAGGCGGGGATGTGGGTCAGGTTGACGCGGTCGGTCTTTCCGCTCGAAGTTCGCGGCAGCTCTCGGTGGATCACGCAGCGATGTGGGATCATGTAGCGAGGCAGCCGCTCAGAAGAATGTCGCTTCAAGGCCAGCAGTCGAGGAGGCTTGCCCGGCTCTGTCGGGACGATATGGGCCACGAGTTGGGCCTGCATGCCGTGTCCCTGAACCACGACGGCGACGTCTCGGATTGAAGGATGGGACTGCAAAGCGGACTCGATCTCGCCAGGCTCAATGCGGTGCCCTCGAACCTTGACCATGTGGTCGCGACGGCCAATGAGATCGTAGCTCCCGTCCTCGAGTACCCTGACGATGTCCCCGGTGGCATACGGACCCGTCTGGGGCTTGCCGCCCCAGTAGCCGAGCATCACGGTCGGTCCGTCAATGATCAGCTCGCCCTCTTCACCGACGCCCGCGCGCTGTCCGTCCTCCCGCAAGACCCAGCCGTCGTTGTCGCTGCAGATTCGTCCAATGGGCGGTGGACCTGTACGCTCAGGATCCACCTCGAACACCTCGTGGAAGGTGCAGACATTGGTCTCGGTGGGGCCGTACAGGTTGAGCAGGCGGAGTTCCGGCCACCGGTCTCGGATGCGACGCACATACTTGATTGGAAAGGGCTCGCCTGCGAAGCAGATGGACCGGAGATCCGGCAGCTCAACCTCGATCATTCCCGCACGCTCGATCATGAGAATCAACACCGATGGCACGGAGTACCAGAGGGTGATCCGCTCACTCTTCACGTACTCAAGGAGGCGGGCTGGGAAATAGGCCATGGCTTCGGGAATCAGGTGGACCGACGCTCCGGCCCAGAAGGCCCCGTACAGGTCGAGCACCGACAGATCGAAGTGGAAGGGGGCGTGGTTGGCGAAGCGGTCTTGCGGTGACGCCTCCAGGGTGTCGACTGCCCACTCAACAAAGGCCAGGGCGTTGCGGTGGGAGATACAGACACCCTTGGGTGAGCCTGTAGAGCCCGACGTGTACAGAATGTAGGCCAGCGCATCTGGGTCGCGGGTGGCTGGGAAGACCGCGCTGGGGTCTTGGGAGTCGAGCGCATGCCAGCTCTCATCCACCAGTAAAACCGGAGGGAGAACCAGTCCTTCGGCGACCAGCGCGGTCAGCCGGGCCCGAGTCGTGATCAGCGCGCTGACATCACAGTCCACGAGGATTCGACCCGCACGATCCGGTGGACTCATAGGATCGACCGGCACATAGGCGGCGCCGAGGCGCAGCGCAGCCTGGGTTGTGACGACGCCAGCACATCCCTTGTCGAGCCAAAACGCGACCCGATCGTTTGCCGTGACGCCCATGTCCCGGAGCTGGTGGGCCAGCTGGTCAGCACGTCGGTCCAGGGTGCCATAGGACAGCGTCCCATCGTGGGCACAGACCGCCAGCTTGTCAGGCGTGCGAGCGGCGGCTTCGCGAACGAGTTCTTCGAGTCTCATAGGCCCAGTCCCTTGGCGATGAGGTCTCGCTGGATCTCGGACGTTCCCGAGAAGATGGTGCTGCCAAGCGCGTCGCGGAGACTGGTGTCGAGGCCAGTCTCGGCCATAAACCCAAGTCCACCGTGTATATGGATGAGATCCAGTCCACTCTGAATGGCAGACTCGGAGATGGCCAGCTTGGCAAGGCTGACCTCTAAAGTGTTGTCGTGGCCCTGATCGAGCTGCCAGCACGCGCGGTAGAGCAGGAGGCGTGCAGACTCAAGCCGCAGCTTCATATCGGCCAGTCGGTGGGCGATAGACTGATGCCTGCCGATCGACTTTCGGAACTGGCGGCGGTTGTTGGCATACGCGACACAGGTGTCGAGGTCGCGGGCCATGCCCCCGACGTAGCTGGCGAAGAGGCAAGCACGCTCCCACGCCATGCTGTGGTGGAAGATCGAGGCCCCGTCGCCTTCCGCGCCGAGCCGTCGGTGGGCCGGCACGCGGGCGCTCTGGAAGTAGACCTGGCAGATGGGCGAGCGGTGCAGGCCCGTCTTCGCGAATGGGCTGCCGATCACGACCCCCGGGGTGGTGGCGTCCACGACGAAGGCTGAGATGCCGAGGTAGCCGTGCTTTGGGGCTGTGGATGCATAGACCAGGATCTGATCGGCTTGAGGTCCGTTGGAGACATAGGACTTCTCGCCGTCGAGTACATAGACGTCGCTGTCGCGTGTGGCTGTCGTCTTCAGCGCGAACACATCCGAGCCGGCGCCGGCCTCGGTGATGGCGTTGGCGCCAACCCACTCCCCGCTTGCGAGCCTGGGCAGGACCTCCGCCCGCAGCGCGTCGGTTGCGAAGGCGTTGATGGGCACAGCACAGGCGAACAGGTGGGCGGAGGCGGAGAAGATCAGGCCAAGGTCCGCAGACCCCTGGCCCAGCGCCTCGACGACACGAGCTGTCGTCAGGGCATCAAAGCCCTGGCCGCCCACGGACTCGGGCAAGCAGGCACCGAGGGCGCCGAATTCACCCAGGGCACGCCACGCAGCTCTGGAAAACCCAGGGGAGTCCTTCGTGAGTCCCCGAAGCTCATGCCGGGCAAAACGAAGGGTTTGGTCGTACAGCTCCTGCTGAGAGAGGCTCCAGCCAAAGTCCATGGGTTCTCCTGTCTGGGGGTACGTCAACCTTTGAGCACGTTCCGTGCCACCGCCCCTCGGAAGGGCAAACCCTGACAATCCCCAAAACCCGTCATTGGCGCGCCCAGTGATGCGCCCATTGGTGCGCCAGTGCGCACCAATGGGCGCCGAGGCCACCGGGGCACCAGAGCGACCGCCTCACAACGCAGGCTCATGGGCGGATTGGCATCGCCGATCCCCGTCTGAGGCCGTGGTAGCAGGGTTTGTCGGTCAGTAAAATGGTGCCCCGCTCTACCGAACGCTGCCCGAGGTCTCGCGCCTACCCTCCCCCACCCCCGCGAGATCAGGCACCCGTCATGTCGCCCCCTTCTAGCGGACCGTCTGTGTGAGAGGATGTCAGCGCGTAGCGGGGGGTTTGGGGGTGAAACCCCCGTCTCAGACAAAAGCGCACCAGTCGGGCCGGATACTGTCCGGCCCGCTGACTGGTGCCCGAGATCACCGTTGGTGGCTGGTATTTGACGCACAACGCATCCCGATGTTTAAGGCGCTCCTCCCAGCGGATATGGGGTGCGTCGTGACCAAAGAACCAGACACTCTCGCCGTCAAGCTCACCGTCGAGATCATCACCTACGCCATCTACCTCTCCTGGCTGTCCATAATTGCGGCAGGGGCACTCTACCTGGGCATCCCCCCGCTACCGGCGATCCAAGACGCCGTGGCCGTCCCCTGGCAGGGAACCGCTGCAGCCATCGCCGTCGGTGCCCTCTCTCTCGCCGTCCTGCGCGTCATCTATGATGCGATCCGCACACGAATGCCTCAGAGCACCAAACCTGCGCCACCCACTCCGCCTCAGCCCGAGACGGTACCGCCGATTGTGCCGGCTCCAGACGCACTGAAGCGCACGAAGAAGAAAAAGAAGAAGAAGGGCCGCAGGTCGCGCAAGCGCTGACGGCAGGCCCAGGCACCGGGGTTGGGGAGCTGGTGTTGGTAATGAGTATTTGGCGGGTAACGGAACGCTACGGGCACACTGCGAGCTTCAAGACGACAGTGTTCTGATTAAGGACGTGTTGCTAATCGAGTCCGAGCTGTTTCCGTTTCTTTCCCAGGCGCCGGGCGAGGATCCGATCGAAGAGTCGTTGGTACAGTGGTGTCTGGCTGTCTTCGGACTTGGGCTGGTAGTCGTCGCAGACATAGGGAACGTAGATGTTTCGACGCATACCGTCCCAGCCGGGCTTGGTCGGAGCCTGCACCCGGTGCCACATGCGTCCGTCGTGTACGGTCAGATCACCGGGCCAGGTCTCAACATGGATCTCGTTGCGATCCGGTTGGTTGCTGACAAATTGGATCTTGCGGAACAGTGTCGAGAGCGCCGATTGGGTGTGGGTGCCTGGGATGAGGAACAGCCCACCGTCTCCCGGGCGTATCCGGTCGAGGTGAAGGCCAACGTTGAGCATCGGCCCCGGCACGCGCCGATTGTAGAAGACATCTCGCAGGGAGTCGGTGTGCCAGCCGATGGTGGGCCGCAAGCTGCCGATGCCGCTGACATAGCGGTTGAAGACAACACCATCCTTTTCTTCGTGGCCGATGCGGGCATCCTCGCCGATGAGGCGTCGGACCGGATCGAAGCGCAGGTCCTGGACGAAGGCCGACAGGTAGGGGCTGTGCACGCTGGAGAAGCCCATCCGTTCGAGCATCGGGTCGCCGCCTGGACCGATGCCGTGCCATACCGGCACGCCACGGACCTTCTGTATGCCGTCAGCGATGAGGCGATCACCGATGTCTTCGAGCTCGGCGAGGATGGTATGGACCTCGGCTTTCGAGGACACCCGGTCGAAGACAGCGAAGCCGTGGTGGTCAAGAAAGGCAAGCTGGATGGGGGTGAGTTCTGCTCGGAGGCGAAAGCGCACGTTGAGGGGCAGGGCCAGGGCCTGCTCCCGCGCAGGTCCTTCAGACAGCTCCAACAGCTCGTCTTCCTCAAGGGAGGCGGGTGGTGTGTCAGCCCAGTCCGGCTCGAAACCCGGGGTTCGGGCCATGGTGTTGAGAATCTCGGAAGATACGGACGTTGACATGAGGCCCCCTGGCGATTCTCATGAACTAATCGATCGTTTGATTCCTGACAATCACCCTCAACCCCCGATGTTTCCACACACCTGGTTTGGGCACCCGTCATCGCGGTGGACCGTTACCCCGCTTGACTGGTGCTCTTTGTCTGAGAAGGGGTGTTCACCCCCACCACCCCTATGAGTGTTGTGGGACCTGAGGCTGCTTAGGTTCCCTCATCCCGCCTCGTGCT
>JBLHNG010000044.1:0-21936 GCA_047621685.1 Myxococcota bacterium
CATCAAAGGCTCCGGTCTCGTCGGGATCGGAGATCACGAAGTCGTGGTCTTCGTCTTCTTCCATCGCGCTTGCTTGAGGCGCGGTGGCCATGATGGTGGGCGCATCGTCTCCGCTGAGGAATGAGTCCGGCCCGGTGTCCAGGAACGGATCCATCGGCGCCAGATCAGGCTCGGAAGGCTCATCGAGGAGCCCAAAGCCATCGGGCGCTGCCGCCTCAAGCTCTGGGGTCGAGTGGGTGAAGGGAGCGTCGCTGAACGGATCAGCGCTGTGCGAATCGGCGCTGAACGGGTCGGCTGACGGATCGTTGATTGGCTCTGACTGGACTCGGAAGGAGTCGGTCTCTTCATCGAACGGATCGGTGAATGGATCGGATCCGTGTGGAGCAGAATCCACCGGAGATGCTGCCGGCGCGGAGCTGAAGGCACCCTCCGCTCGGGAGCGCCGCTCGGCGAGCATGGCATCGTTGGCGTGAAGATCCGCCAGCTCCGATGCCTCCATCGTGAGGATCTCGGCAGCTCCAGGCTCGTCGCTCAGGGCGAGCAGAACGCGGACCCTGCCGGGGGTCTCCCACCATGCCTGGACCGGATAGCTCGCGAAGTCCTCGCTCAAGCCGGCCGCTGTGCCACCTTTTCCGCGAATGTGGGTCGACATCACGGTTTCGTTGCCGTGGGAGTCGCCGAGCGCTTCAATGAGCACGGACACGAAGCGGCTGCCGAGCACGACGCCGCTGCTGTGGAAGCCTCCAGCGCCGAGGTACGCCCTGCGGACGCCGAGGGGGTCGTCTCCAGCGCCCTCCCCCGGGGCACTCCCGCACAGGGCGGCAGCCTGGGTGATGGTGGCACCCTCCAGCCAGGTGTGTGCGCCGTCGAAGCCGCCGAGCACCCGCCCCATCGAGATGCCCACCGAGATCGAAGCACCATCCAGGAGCCGGATCGGTGCGCCGAGCGGGGCGATGTCCAGCACGCTGAGGCCGCTGAGGGTCTGGTGTGCCTGGAGCGCGAATTCGAGCCCCTGGAGGGGATCGGAGAAGATCGCGATGCCGAAGTCGCCGTGGAGGGTGTGGGTCGGTGCAGCCGCTGCAACGGCACGCCACTCCCGCTCAACGAGCCCGGAGAGGACCGGCTGCTTCTGAGCGGCAGCGACCTCACGGGCGGTCGCACGGAGGCGGGAGAGGTTGACGGCGACGACCGTGCGCTCTTCGGGTCGGCGCTCATATCGGGGGGAGAGCAGCTCCCATGGACCGGGCGGGAGCATGCCTGACTCGACCCGCCACCGACCGCCGCTCTGGCTCACCGGAGAGACGCTCGCACAGAGCGCGGAGAGGAGATCCCAGCGAAGCAGGCCAGCCTGAAGCTCACCCCACGCCGAGCTGAGCGCACGCGCAGTGGTCGGCTTGAGGAGGGCCTTCGCGGACTCCTTGGAGACCCCTGCCCCGGTCAGTCCGGCGACATCGGTAAGCTCCGAGAGCATCATCGGCAGCCGAACCCCGAGGCCAGGAACAAACAGCGCCTGATCCGGGCTGATTCCGCCCAGGAGCGCAGCAAGCTCCACATCGACCGGGCGGCTCTTGCCGGAGGAGAGGCGAGCGGAGGAGGCTGATGTTGCTGCAGAAGCGGAGCGCAGGAGCGCGTCGATGAGCCCGCGGTCTATATCGACCCCGAGGAGTGCAGCAGCGAGTGCGAGGTCGTCGGGGGTGGAGAGGCTACCGGACGGACTGGAGAGGATGAGCGGGCTGGTCAGCAGCGCCCGGGAGAGGCCCGCGACCCGAATCGGCCAGCCAGCCTGTCGGGCCAGCGCACCGGCGGCACCGATTCGGCCGCTAATGGACCAGGACAGGTTTCCCAGCGCCACGCCACACTCAGCAGGCCCCATGTCCGACAGCACCGTGCGAAGTGCCTGAATCTCGCGCTCACGCGCTCCCCGCCAGGGGGTGGGACCGAGCAACTTTGCACAGGCCCATGCGGTGACCAGGCCTGGCACGGCCTGACTCTGGAGCCCCGGGCGCGTCGTCTCGGCCATGAGGCCGGCGAGTCGGGCAACCAGCGGATCAGCCATCAGCGCCTGGTGGTCCGCCAGGTGAATGGGCTCCCGACTCCTCAGGTTGTCCAGGCCAACGCTCGCGAGCACCTCCGCCACTGCGCTGAGCAGCTCGCTGGCACAGGCGACCGGGATACACATGTCCCCATCTGGCAGTGCGATCAGCGGGGGCAGATCCACAGCGAGTGAGGGCACAATGCGAAGCGCGGTCGACGCATCCTTGACCCACACGCATCGCGACAACAGTGCACTCAGACGCTCCTCGATCTCCATTCAATTCTCCGACCGGGTATCGCGTCAAAGTCTACTCTCTCAGACGAATCTTGAGCAGACCTCTCAGTAGGAGACCTCGAACACGTCTAAGAGAGACTTGACGGCCTCCGGAGAGGCATCCGGCGGAATAAACAGGTAGAACGGATGGAGTTGCCGACGCTCAGCAATAAAGGCCGGGTAGGGAACAGCGGATCCGCTGTGAATCCCGAGGGTCCAGAGGACGACAAGAGGCTCCTCGTCGTGATCACGGAACTGGAGCGCGGCGAAGAGTTCGGACCAGCAGGCAGCGATGGGGGCGGGTGCATCAACCATCACAACCTCCACTTCCCCGGTCGGCAGGATGCGGATCGAGACCGGTGCGGTGAGGTCCGCTGCCCCCTCTCCGACACAGGACTGCCAGTCCGGGGCCAGCAGCGCAGTACGGATCTCGCTGTCCTGGAGGTAGCGGGAGGGCACAGGCTCGACGGGCTGAGCGAGCGCGGTAGAGATGAAGGTCCAGATCACAGGCGCTCCAGCGCGCCGGAGAAGACCTGCTGCTGCTTGATGCGCAGGACGCTGTCTTCTCGGGGCGCATAGATGAGGGTCAGCTCTCGCTGCCACTGGAAGGTGTGGCGCTCCAGTCGGGAGTCCGAGTGTCTCAGCCAGATCTCGCCCTCCCCCGTCCCCGAGCCACCGGCCGGGACCTTCTGGCCGCCAGCCTCCTGGGCCCCTCGAATGGCCCACTTCCCGGCGTACCCCAGGTGCCACTCGTCTGAGGTGCTCTCCAGCATCGACCACTGCGCCCAGAGGGTGTTGAGCAGCTGCTCGTTCTCGGAGAGTCGAACCGGCCAGTGCATCGCCCGTGGAATGGCCTGTTGGCCGGAGAGGTCGGGCGGGGTCGGGGTGAGGATGGGGAAGATGAGATCGAAGACGTCGCCGTAGCGACCGAGGCCGGCGATGTGCTCCATCAGCGTGACATCGAGCAGCTCGCCGTCGGTGAAGGTGCGGACCTCGACGGTGCGACCAGCGAGGGTGAGCACCGCGGGTGTGGCGACCTCACCGCGGCGGATGGTGCCCTCAGCGGACTCAAACCGCACGTAGTGACCCAGAGAGCCATCGCGAAACACCTGCGACGGCTCCCGGCGGACCACGACATCCAGATCGAAGCCAACCGGCGCGAGCAGGTCGACGGACTCTGGTGGCAGCGAATCCGGCAGGTTCTCCAGCCCGGTGGTGGTGAAGTCCGCCTGGATCTGGATGCGGAATCGCTCGATCGGATCCGGCTCAGGAGCGGGCGTGTTCCGTCCTGCGCACCCGGCGAGGAGGATCAGGAGCGTCGGTGTGGGCATGGGAGTGGATATAGCCTCTGGCATGGACAGCGTGACCGGTATCATCCTGACCGCCGGAGGGTCGAGCCGGATGGGCCATCCCAAGGCACTGCTCGACCTCGACTCCACCCCGCTCATCCGCCACCACATCCGCCACCTCTCCGGATTCTGCGGGCGGATCGTGGTGGTCACCGGCAGACACCATGCTCAGATCGCAGCAGTGCTTCCCGAAGGTGTGCAGGTCATAGAGAACCCGGACTGGGCGCAGACTGGACCCGCAGAGTCCCTCACACTCGCCCTGTCTGCCCCGATCTCACGGGCGGTGGTCACGCCGGTCGATGTCCCACCAGCCCCCCAGGAGGTGCTCGCAGCGCTGCTCGCCGTCGGTGGACCGGCGGTGCCGCAGTGGCAGGGTCGAGATGGTCACCCGGTGGTCATTGATGACGGGGCGCGCGCGATCCTGGCGAGAGACGGGGTGCTCCGAGATGCCCTGGTGGATGCGACACGGGTCGCGGTAGACTGGCCGGATGCTGTGGCCAACCTCAACCGACCCGAGCAGTGGTCCGCCTGGCTGTCAGCCCGAGCAGGCCGAAGATAGCGAGCAATGCACCGCCTCCGCCACTCCCCGAGCAGCCCCCGCAGCCCTCAGGCTCGGTGGTGCCCTCGCCGCCGGTGTCTTCGACCTCGGCTACACAGCCCTCGACGTCTTCAGCGAGGCCGAGACAGAACTCAATCTTGACGCTCTGATCCGCGGCGATGGGGTGGGTTCCGACCAGCCAGTAGCCCCCGGCGTCCTGCTCACCGAGGGAGCGCAGCTCGGCGGACTGGGGGCTGAAGGTCTCCACCGAGTCGATCACCGGCCCATCTGAGCCTCCGTCAGCGACCGGGTGCAGGGAGAAGATGAGCCCGAGGGGATCCTCGGCGGTGGCAAAGAACAGCTCTCCGCCAGGATGATCAAGCCGGAAGTAGGTCGCGGCGAGGGGGTAGAAGCGGTTGTCATCGACGATCGCACTCCCCTCCGCTTCTGCTTCGATGCCGCGCACCTCAGCTGCGAACGGATAGCCCTCTGCGGCTCCGGCCCGGGTCCCGGTGGCGAGGTTCCAGCGGGCGAACACCGACCACTCGGTCTCAAGGTCTGTGCCATACGCCGCCAGGGTGTCTGAGATCGCCGCGACGCTCTCTGTGTCGTCTCGCCCGACCAGGGCATCCTGGAGGTCTGGCCCCACACCCGCCCCCAGCCGCTCGGTGAGGAACTGGAAGAAAAGGGCGGTGCCATAGGAGAACGAAGTCACCGAGCCAGCGGGCGGGCTGTCGATGGAGCGGCCGGGATCTTCGAGGTACTCTCCGCAGAACCAGTAGAAGTCGTCGACGGAAGGATCGTACTGGTGCTCCGCCCAGACCGCGGTGCCCTCCGAGAGCCAGACCGGCTGGCTGTCGCTGTAGGCGTACTGGACGCCGTGGAACAGCTCATGGCTGGTCAGCACCGCGATGGCTTCGGACAGGGAGCCGTAGCCATAGCCGGTGAAGTCGTTCTCGATGATCATGTAGCCAGAGCAGACGCCCCCGCCGCAGGAGTCGACCGAGAACTGCCCGTCCGCGCTGCCCCCGAAGTCGACGAGGTAGAAGTCCAGCGCATCCGAGCCGCCCAGCTCTCCGAGCCCCATCTCCGACTCTGACAGCGGGGCAAAAAAACCGAGCGCGCTGTAGAAGTCGAGCACATCCTCTGCGGTGGCGGCGACCTCCTCGGCGAAGTCGGGGAAGCCGGACTTATCGTCGTCGTCGAGCCGGGTGACGTTGGGACCGTCGATGGAGTAGTGCACCCGCACCAGCCCCTCCGGCCCGTCGACATGGGAGAGCACGTCGGCATCGTCAAACGAGAACAGACCGCCGCCGTTGTCAGGGCGGGCGGCGAAGACGGTGCTCGACAGCAGGAGGATCAATTCATCCACCGCCAGCGGAACTTCAGCTCGGCGCTGTCGTCTCCGGCGATGTCAGAGGTGTTGCAGTCCTCCTGATCCGTGCCGTAGTACTCCTCGATGACCAGCTTGAGGATTCGCCCGTCTGCGGTCTGGATGAGGTGCGGGTGGCTGGTGGTCGCCACACAGGCCGAGTAGGACCACCACGATCCGAGCACGACCTGGGGGCTGTCGGGGAGTCCCGAGGAGTCGTTGATGATGGTGCAGTCGGAGGTGTAGTAGTCGTCTACGCCGTAGGAGAGTCCGTCGGGAATCTCGGTGAGGTCGTCGTAGGAGGACTCCAGGAAGGTCACCGCGCCCACACAGGACGGTCCCGAGGAGCCCCCATTGAGCCGGACGATGAACCGCCGGGCGGCCACATCCCAGTCCATGCTCTCCAGCGCCGTCTCGTCGTCGATCTCGATCTTCTCCGCGCCGTCTTCGGTGAACTTCAGGTACACCCAGGCGTTGCTGGTGGCGCTGTTGTAGCCCCCAGCAGAGGCATCGACGTCGGTGACAAAGTCGTCGCCATCGGTGGTGGTTGAGACATCGCCCTCGGAGACCTTGTCGTCATGCAGCGACAGGTCGAGGATGAGGTCGTCGACACAGGTGAGCTCCGCGGGCTCCTCACAGACCGCCTCGGCGGTGGTGTCGGCTCCCGAGTCGCTGTCGTCGGGGTCCGCTTTGTCTGCACAGCCAGTTAGCAGCGCACCTACCAGGATCACACGCATATTCCCTCCATCACTTCCTTGAACCGTTATCCTTCCAGCCGTGGTCCCTGCAGTCTATTCCTTCATCCTCGCCGCATCCGCTGCACCGCTTGACCCGATTGCCCCGCCAATCTCCCTCGGCGGCGATCGGTTCGACTTCGGCGCCGGGGTCTCCTTGACGGTGCTGCCCGGGGTGGTCCTCGGACTCCCACTCGGCGTCGCCCCCCCTGAAGGTTCGGTGTCGCTGGGCGGACGCTCCTGGCTTTTGCCCACAGATTCCCCTGACCAGGCGGTCGCTCTCGCCCTGTCCTGGCAGACCCGCCCCGGGGTCAGTGCGTGGCCGGACGTGATCCTGCCGGTGGAGCGTCTGGACTTCAACGATCCCAATTGGCCGGGGCAGTGGTACTCCGAGGACCTGGAGATGGAGGCGCTGTATGCAGCCTCCATGGGCGATCCATTGGTCCGGGTGGCGGTCATTGACTCGGGCATTGACATCAACCATCCCGATCTGGAAGCCGCCGTCAATGCGCCCTACGACGCATGGAGCGACGACGACGACCCCTCACCGAATCCCGGCGAGTATTGCTACGACGGCACCCAGGACATCTGCGACGGGCACGGCACTGCGGTCAGCGGGATCATCGCCGCACGAGCGGACAACAGCGTCGGCATCGTCGGGCTGTGTCCGCAGTGCACTCTCATCCCGATCAAGCTGCTCGGAGAAGGCGGGTCGGTGAACACCCTCTCTGCCGATGTCGCTGCGTTTGAGCATGCCATCGCCGCGGATGCCTGGGTGATCAACAACTCGTGGGGCTTTGTGGAGTCCATCCCGGTGCCCGAGCCCCTCGCAGAGGTCATCCGCCGGGCCGCGACCGAGCCGCGAGACGGACTGGGCGCGGTGGTGGTCTTCGCTGCGGGCAACGACGACCGGGAGATATCGGACAACGAGATGCAGGCGATGCCAGAGGTGGTCTGCGTCTCGGCGACCGACAGCTACGGACACCCCACCGCCTACACCAATTCCGGCGCCTCCGTAGACATCGCCGCGCCCTCCGCCACCGTGACCCTCGCCCCTGAGGGCGGCATCACCGAGACCTTCGGCGGCACCTCCGCTGCGGCCCCGGTCATCAGCGGGCTGTCTGGGTGGGCCCTCTCCCTCGCCCCTCAGCTGTCTGCCGCAGAGGTCCGACAGCTCCTCATCGACACCGCCATCCCCTCCCCGCTCGTCACCCACGACGACAATGGCCACCACTACACCTACGGCTACGGCGAGGTCAGCGCGGTCGGACTGCTGGCGGCCCTGTCCACACAGGACACCGGCGAGGACACCCCAAAGAGCTGCGGCTGCACCACAGGCAAGACCGGCTCAACCTGGGGCCTCCTCCTCCTCGTCGGGCTGCTCGGATGGAGGCGGCGTTGAGCGAGCAGGCCCCGACGGCTTCGGGTACTATCCTCCGCGGAGGAGGGCTGTTGCTGCTTTGGAGTTCGATGGCCTGGGCAGGCGTCACAGAGGAGGAAGCGGCCCAGGAGGTTCAGCGAATCCAGGTGGAGCTGGGTGAGCCTGTGCTGGTCGGCGCGCTCGGCCCTGAAGCAGAGCGTGCGTTCTCCCGCCAAGCCCGCATGAACGGCAACATGGCAGTCGAGGTGGTGCGCATTCCGACCGCCGGTGATCGCGACCGGGAGCTTCAGACGGCGCTCCAGCGGACCGGGCTGCGGTGCGGGGTTGTGTTCTCTGCTGAGGGTGCAGGCTGGGCCCTTGAGCCATTTGGAGACTGCACCCCGCTTCCCCCAGAAGAGCGTGCGGTGAGACAAGCCACCGAAGAGGCCACCCAGCCAATCGCGGTGGTCATCACCGACGCATCAATCCCCGACAACGTCGCCGCCTACAACCGCAAGGCCATCACCCTGCGCACCGAGCGCTCCGGCGAGTGGGACGTCCTCGCGGGCGCACGCAGCCGTCCGCTCTCCGCACCGGCCTTCGCGGCCCTCATCCAAGACGCCCCCACCGAGCAGACCCTCGCCGACGAGAAGAAGCGCGCGATGACTGCGACGAAGGCGTTTCGTCTTGGCGGCGCAGCTGTCGTGGCCACCGGGCTGATCCCGTTCATCGGCATGCCCAGCATCACCACACCGGCGGGGGAAGATCGCGTCTGGACGGCCCTGTTCCTTGGCGGCACCGGTCTGATGGCGATGATTGTTGCCCCCCGGGCCATCGAAGGCATCTCGGCCTCACAGACCCACCTCGACGGCTACTACACCGCCGACGAGGCCGAGGAGCACATCGAGACCTACAACCGGGCCCTCAAGGTGGAGCTGGGCCTAGAGACTCCGGAGCCAGAGGCGGACGACGAAGAGGCCGCAGAGCTTCTGTTCGAGCCAGAGCTTGACGCCATCACGCCCCAGCCTCCTGAAGTCATCGTGCCTCCAGAGACTGACGGGGAGGATGCACCGTGATCCTCCTGCTGCTCCAGACCGCACTCGCCGCCGGTGAGTCCGCTGACATCGAGATGGTCCGCCCGACCTTCTCCCCAGGCTCCGCGCCAGGGATCGACAGCCCATTGGTCAGTGAAGCTGGCGAGATCCGGGTCGGGAGCCTCCTCCAGTACACCCGGGATCCCCTCGTGCTGTACGCCGAGGAGGCCGATCAGGGCGCAGTGGTCGGGCGGCGACAGACCCTCTACCTCGGCATCTCCGCAGACCTCGGTCGGCGGACCTCTGCTCGGCTGGTGCTCCCCAGCGCGGTGCAGTGGGGCTCGGAGAACCCGGAGCGCATCGGCAGCCCCGTGGGTCTGGGCGACATCACCATCGGCATCCGCCAGCAGCTGTTCACCGCCGGCCCACTGCTCGTCGGCGGCCACATCGACGTCGGGATTCCCAGCGGCACCCGACTGTCCTGGCTGGGCGAGGCCACCCCCCGGTTCTTCGGCGGTGGCCTGATCCACGTCGACCTCGGCCGCCTCCACCCGATGCTTGCGGTGTCCACCACTCAGCGCACCGAGGTCGACACCGGCCAGGACTTCACCCTCGGCGATGAAGTCAACGCCAACCTCGGCCTGCGCTACGAGCTGTGGCCCGACAACTTCGCATTCACTGCGGGCCTGCTCTCCCGCACTGGCACCTCCAGCTTTCTGCGTGCCGGGGCAGAGACCGCCTCTGAGCTGGTCGCGGACCTCCAGTTCCGCACCTCCGAGCAGGTCCTGTGGGACGTCGGGGTCGGCAAGGGTCTCGCGCAGGGTGTGGGCACCTCAGAGTTCCGCATGTTCCTCGGCATGACCTGGACCCGTCCCGACAAGCCCGAGCCCACCCCACAGCCGGTCATCTCGATGATCGAGCAGACCCCGCCCCCCGAGCCCATCGACATCGTAATCCTCGAAGAGGATCCCTGGGAAGATGGCGCGCTCGCCCGGATCGAAGAGAAAACGATCATCATCCGGGATCCGATCCAGTTCGAGCTGAACACTGAGCGCATCCTGCCCATCTCCATCCCAACCCTGCGCTATGTCGGCAGCCTGATGAACGACGACTGGCGCATCGGTCATGTGGTCATCGAGGGGCACGCCTCCGAAGAGGGCAGCTTTGAGTACAACTACGATCTCTCCATCCGTCGGGCGCGCTCCATCTTCGAGGAGCTGCTCCGGGCTGGCGTCCACCCCGACCGCATCAGCTATCGGGGCATGGGCGAGGTGATCCCGAAGTCTCAAGGAGAGGACGAGGCCAGCCTGGCAGAGAACCGACGGGTCGAGTTCCACATCGTTCACCAGAACAGCGAGCTGGACGCCGCGCCGGACTACCGCACGGTCGAGCAGGCACCCTGGGACGGCAAGCCCGTCGAGCTGATCACCCCGCTCCCCGAGCCGCCGAAGACCGATGACGACGACATCCTCGACATCAACCAGTTCCTCGAAGAGGACGGTGAGGATGACGGCGAGGATGACACCGACTCAGGCTCAGGTGAGGCTCCACCGACTCAAGGGGACTCACCATGATCGGCCTCCTCGCCCTGCTGGGGGCAAAGACTCCCTGCTACTCCGAGATCGAGCAGGATCTCAACTGCAACAGCATCGATCACAGAGACGAGCGCACGGTGGACCTCACTGATCCGCTGTGCGCTGCACAGACCGACGCCAGCGGTAACCCCTGGCCCAACGCCGACTACTACTTCGACTACTACTCCTATGGCTGCCGCTATCCGGTGGTGACCCTGGACGGAGACGGCGACGGGTTCTCCAGCGGAACCCTCTCACTCGATGGGGTCTCGGTCGGATTGGACTGCGACAACTGCCCGGTGGACCCCAACGCCGATCAGGCCGACCTGGACTGCGACGAGGCTGGGGATGTCTGCGACAACTGCATCGACATCTACAACCCTGACCAGGGCGACTTCGACACCGACACCCTCGGCGACGCCTGCGACAATTGCCCGGCCTCCTTCAACCCTGAGCAGAGTGACATCGACGACGACCTGTTCGGCGATCCCTGCGACAACTGCCCGGAGCTGACCAACCCGCTCCAGGAGGACATGGACAAGGACGGGGTCGGAAACGAGTGCGACAACTGCATCCTGACCGCCAACGCCGACCAGTTCGATGGCGACGACGACGGCGTGGGCGACAACTGCGACAACTGCTCAGAGGTCTCCAACGCCTACCAGACCGACCTCGACACCGACGGGGTTGGTGACTCCTGCGACAACTGCCTGGAGACGTTCAACCGGGATCAGGACGACACCGACGGCGACACGGTGGGCGACGAGTGCGACAACTGCGCGGAGCTGCCCAACCCCGCTCAGCTGGACATCGACAGCGACGAGGTCGGCGACTCCTGTGACAATTGCCCGGATGAATCCAACTTCTCACAGCTCGACATCGACGAAGATGAGATCGGAGACGTCTGCGACCTGTGCCCGGACATCTCCGTCTACGACGGCATCGACTCTGACGGTGACGGGTACGGCGATGTCTGTGACAACTGCCCCGCGGTCTCCAACCCCGACCAGGCTGACACCGACGAAGACCTCATCGGTGATGCCTGCGACACCTCGCCGTTCCTGAGGGGCGGCGGCAGCCGGTGTCAGACCACGGGCGGGCTCACTGGCGGAGCCGGCCTGATGGCGTTGGCGCTGCTGATGGGCTGGCGCTTCCGCCGTCAGACCGGCTGAGCAGCGGCGCTACTCGGGATCAGGAACGGTGAACCCGTCGGTGACCGTCATCGGGCCACGTCGATTCAGACGGCGCTCCTTCAGACGCTTCGCCGCACGGGCGAGTCGGTTCATCGAGCCGTCAATGGAGGAAAACATGTCGGCTCCTTCTTCTCGAACCTTGAGCACATCCCCCGCGGAATGAACCGTCAGCTCTGCGCGAAGGCGGTGCTTCTCCTTGAGGCAGATCAGATGGGCCTCGATCGGCTCATTGAGGTGCCGGGTGATCTTGGCGAATTTCTCTTCGGCGCGCTCACGAAGCTGCTTGGTTGGTTCGAGTCCACGAAAGGTGACGTCCAGACCCATACTGACTCCACATGCCCGATGAATGGTGTACCCCGTGCTTCACACACGGCGCACGGCTCCCTCTCCCGTACCGAATTGGTGAACGGATGGAGGGCTGCTTCTGAGCAGAGGGGCAGAATACCTGCTCAGAAGAGCTTCTTTCGCTGCGTCGAGGGCAGAATGCGCATGGCCTCTCGATACTTGGCCACGGTTCGACGTGCGATTTTGATATTGTCGTCTTTAAGGAGCTTTGCGACAGCACTGTCAGAGTAGGGCTTCTTCCGATTTTCGTCGGAAATGATCTTTCTGATCTTGTGCTTGACTGCTTCAGAGGCTAGCTCGCCGCCAGTGGTCTTTCTGATGCCCGCATTAAAGAAGAACTTCAATTCGAAGATACCATGGGGGCACTGCACGTACTTGTTCGTCGTCGCTCGGGAGACGGTCGACTCATGGACCCCGATCTCATCGGCAATGTCGGCAAGGACCATCGGGAGCAGGGACTCGGTGCCGTTCTCGAAGAAGCCGTTCTGGCGGCGCAAGATGGCCTCCATGACCCGGTAGATGGTGCGCTGACGCTTGTAGATGCTCTCGATGAGGAACTTCGCGGCACGCAGTCGCTTCTCGACGAAGTCCTTGTCTGCTTTGTCCGCGCCCTCCTTGAACATCTCCTGGTACTTCGACGACAGACGCAGGCGGGGCATGCCGTCTTCGTTCTGCGTGATCTGCCACTCGCCGCCGAGCTTCATCACCTCAATGTCTGGGGTGATGTATTGGTCCTCGGGCTCGATGAACGCGCGACCAGGCCAGGGATCGAGGGTCTGGAGCATCTTGTGGTACTCGAGGACGTCCTCCATGTCCATGTCCATCTCTCGGGCGATGGTCGAGTAATTCCGCTCCTCGATGTTGGAGAGATGGTTGGTCACGAGATCAGGGAAGAATGGATCTTCAGGCCACTTCTCCTTGATCTGAATGAGCAGGCATTCCTTGAGATCCCGTGCTCCACAGCCAATGGGATCGAGGCCCTGGATGATCATCAGGGCGCCCTCGACGTCATCGATGTCTGCTTCTGACTCCGTGGTGACGAAGTCCAGGTCGCAGTCCAGCCAGCCGTGCTCATCGAGGTTGAGGATCATCACCATCAGGGCGTTGCGCTCGCCCTCGGTGCAGTTGATCATGGAGATCTGGCTGGCGAGGTGCTCGACGAGCCCGGTGCTGGCGGAGAGGGTGTTCTCGATGGGCGGGAGGTCGTCGTAGTAGCCCGCGGAGGCGCCGGTCTTGAAGGAGTTGGAGGCGATGTGCTCTTCGAGGAACTTCTGCCAGTCGATCTCGTTTTCCTGAGCCCCGTTGCTCTGCTCAGTCAGCTCCTTGTTCTGCTCGATGGCCTTGTCCATGACCGCCATCTCCGCCTCAGACAGCGGAGCGTCCTCAGTCCCGGGGACCTCTTCGAGGGTGGGATTCTGCTCCAGCTCGGCGTCGATCGAGGCCGCCATCTCCTGCTGGTTGAGCTGGAGCAGCTTGATGGCCTGCTGGAGCTGCTGGGTCATGACGAGCTTCTGCGTCTGGGCGAGTCTCAGCCCGATGCTCAGGTTCATGCCTTCAAATCCCTGCGGTGTGGACGTGTCTGGACCGGTGACATCCCTGGCAAGGATGACAACGTTCTGTTCAGCTTCGGTTTATGGAACAATTCTTGCATAAACAGACAAGAGAGTCAAGGCAAGACGGGAACGAAAACTGAATTCCGGGCGCGCTCACCTCAATCAAGGGACTCCAATCGGAAGTTTTCCCCTAAGTATCGGCTGCGCACGGTCGGGTCTGCGGCAACCTCTGCTGGAGAGCCGGTGGCGATGATGGCTCCGGCGTCGAGGATGATGACCTCATCACAGCTACGCAAGGTCTGCTGAACGGCGTGGTCGGTGATGAGGACTCCGATCCCGGCCTCAGCGAGATCGCGAATCCGAGCCTGGATGTCAGACAACGCCACTGGATCCACCCCGGCGAACGGCTCATCGAGCAGCACTACCGACGGCTTCGCGGCCAGGCACCGCACGATCTCCATGCGCCGCCGCTCGCCACCCGACAGGGTGCCCGCGGGAGCATCTCGGAGGTGGGACAGGCCGACCTTCTCCAGCAGCTCCGACAGCTCCGCCTCCCCACCGCCCGATGCGCTCAGGGGGATCCGGAGGTTGTCGGCGACTGAGAGGTTGCGAAAGCCGGTCGGCTTCTGCGGGAGGTAGCCGAGTCCCAGGCGAACCCGTCGCCACAGGGGCAGTCCGTCGAGTCGGCGTCCGCTGAGGGAGACGGTCCCCTCACCGCCCGGGATCAGGCCAGCGATCATGCGGAAGGTGGTGGTCTTTCCAGCCCCGTTTGGTCCCAGAAGCCCCACGATCCGTCCCGGGGCTACCGTCAGCGACACCCCAGCGACCACACGCCGCCCGCCGAAGCTGTGCGACAGCCCCTCGGCCTGAAGTCCTACTGCTCCGGCTGTATCGCCGCTCCGTCGACCACCAGCGTGCATCCCTGACACTCTACGCGCTCCTTATCCAGCCACAGTGTGATGCGATCCCCGGACAGCCGATTGCCCGCGTCGGTGATCGCCGGCTCCCCGGTCATCACCAGCATGCCATCTGCGGCGGTCAGCTCCGCCCGCTCGCTCGTGGCGATGCGATCTCCCTGCACGACCTCGACCCCACCCTCTGCCACGGCATGCTGGATGCGATCGGGGCGCATGAAGCCGATCTCAAGGGCCGCGCAGCGGAGGGTGACGTCTCCCCGGATGGCGACCACATCGCCCTCAAAGCGGGCGCTGCGTTTGGGGAAGTCCCACACCGCATCCCTCGAAGTGATGATCAGCGGCGGGGCCTCGGCGCGAACATCCTCCGCCCGACCGGTGCCGTCCTCATCGACGATCGCCTGCCTCGCGGAGATGGTGATGCCTTCGAGCTGGACCGTGACTTCCTCAGCAACCAGGAGCCCGTTGGGGGCGTGGGTCGACTGAGGGGCACAGGCCAGCAGGAGGGCGATCAACGGGTCGGAGCCTCACCGGTGCGGCGGGCCTGCTGCTCCAACGCAGCGGCAACGAATGCCTGGAACAGCGGGTGCGGCTCCAGGGGGCGGCTCTTGAACTCGGGGTGGAACTGGCAAGCCACGAAGTAGGGGTGGTCGGCCAGCTCGATCATCTCGGCCAGCCGTCCCTCAGGACTGCGCCCGGCGATGGCCATGCCCGCAGCCTCGACCCGCTCGAAGTAGTCGGGGTTGATCTCATAGCGGTGCCGGTGGCGCTCCGAGATCTCCTGCTCGCCGTAGATGCGGCTGACCTGAGAGCCCGGGCGGAGGTGGCAGGGCCAGGCACCGAGCCGCATGGTTCCGCCCTTGTCGGTGACCTGGAGCTGCTCGTCCATCAGCTCGATCACGATGTGCTCGGCGGAGGAGCTGAACTCCCGGCTCTGGGCGCCGGCCATGCTGAGGACGTTGCGGCAGAATTCCACCACCGCCAGCTGCATGCCGAGACAGATGCCGAAGAACGGAACCTTCTTCTCTCGCGCCCAGCGGATGGCGTCGATCTTGCCCTCGATGCCGCGCTTGCCAAAGCCACCCGGGACGAGGATGGCGTCGCAGTCGCCCAGCTCTTCATCGAGGTTGCTGAGCTGCTCGCTGTCGATGAACTTGAGATCGACCCGGGCGTTGTTGGCCACGCCGCCGTGGTGGAGCGCCTCGTTGAGGGACTTGTAGGTGTCTGACAGGTTGACGTACTTGCCCACGATGCCGATGCGGACCAGGTGCCGGGCGTTGTCCCAGCGATCCATCAGGTCGTGCCACTTCTCCAGGCGCGCCGCACCCGCCCAGATGCCCAGCTTCTCCAGGATGCGATCGTCGAGATCCTGGTCGGAGAAGACCATCGGCAGCCGGTAGATGTTGTCGACATCCGGCGCAGCAATGACGGCGTCTACTCCGACGTTGCAGAACAGGGCGATCTTTTCGCGCAGCGCCTTGGGAAGCTCGCGGTCGATGCGGCAGAGCAGGATGTCGGGCTGGATACCGATCTCCCGCAGCATCTTCACCGAGTGCTGGGTGGGCTTGGTCTTCAGCTCGCCAGCGGTGGCGATGTAGGGGACGAGGGTGAGGTGGACGTAGAGGACGTTCTCCGGCCCGGCATCGACCCGGAACTGCCGGATGGCCTCCAGGAACGGCAGGCTCTCGATGTCGCCGACCGTGCCGCCGATCTCAACGATTCCGACCTCGACATCGCCCACGGAAGCCCAGATGAGACGCTTGATCTCGTCGGTGATGTGCGGGATGACCTGAACGGTCGAGCCGAGGTACTCTCCGGCACGCTCTCGCTGGATGACGTTCTGGTAGATGCGCCCGGTGGTGAAGTTGTTGCGCTGGGAGGCGCGGCCAGAGGTGAACCGCTCGTAGTGTCCGAGGTCGAGGTCCGTCTCCGCACCGTCGTCGGTGACAAACACCTCGCCGTGCTGGTAGGGACTCATGGTTCCAGGATCAACGTTGATGTACGGATCCATCTTGACGTTGGTCAGCCGCAGGCCGCGGGCCTCCAGGAGCGCTCCGATGGCAGCTGCCGAGAGCCCCTTGCCGAGAGAGGACAGCACACCGCCGGTCACAAAGATGAACTTCTTACGCATGGTTTCCTGCCGGTGCTCGTTGAGGATCCGACGAGAGCGTGCCCTCGTTGGTTCTCAGGGTTTCAGGATACAGCGGACCCGCTCAAGATCCGCCGGGGTATCTACAGAAGGAGACGCTGCCTCGACCTGGACGACCGCGATGGGGCAGCCCATGGCGAGGAAGCGAAGCTGCTCCAGCCGCTCGGTTTGCTCCAGCGGTGCTGGGGGGCTGGTGACGAAGCGCGCCAGGGCGCTCGCCCGATAGGCGTAGATGCCGATGTGTTGGAGGTAGGGCCCTCCGTAGGGAATCGGCGCCCGAGAAAAGTACAGCGCCCGCCCTCGCCGGTCCACCACAACCTTGACCACCGCAGGGTCTGTCGGGTCTTCGGTGAGGGGTGCTGCGACCGTGGCAACCTGGACCTCTGGATCGTCCATGGCCGTGATGAGGGCCTCGATGGTCGCCGGCTCAATGAGCGGCTCGTCGCCCTGGACATTGACCACAACCTCACCGGACCACTCCAGTGTGTGGAGTGCTTCGGCGATGCGGTCGGTGCCAGAGGTGTGGTCGGTGCGGGTCATGACGGCCTGGCCGCCAGCCTGACTCACTGCGTCTGCGATCCGTGAATCGTCGGTCGCAACAACTGCCCCGCTGATGCCTGCAACGCGCTGGACCTGATGGAGGACCCGAACAACCATGGGCTGCCCGTACAGATCCGCCAGCGCCTTGCCCGGGAGTCGGGTCGAGGCGTAGCGGGCCGGAATGACCACCAGGGGTCCGCGTTGGCTGCTGGCAAACAGAGAAGGCTCCCCCGCCGTTGCTGGTAGGGGAGCCTTCTGAAGTCGGGGCAAGCCGTCTTCCTTAGCGCTTGCTGAACTGGAAGCGCTTGCGAGCGCCCGGCTGTCCGTACTTCTTACGCTCGACCACTCGTGCATCCCGGGTCAGAAGACCCTTTGCCTTGAGGGTGCCGCGAAGCTCGGGGTTGCTCACGCACAGGGCGCGGGCAATGCCGAGGCGAATCGCACCAGCCTGACCAGCCAGACCACCGCCACAGACGTTGATCAGGATGTCGAAGTCGCTGCCGGTTCCCGTGATGGTAAGCGGCTGCTGCAGGACGAGCTTGATGCTGTCCCGGTAGAAGTAGTCTTCCATTGGACGCTTGTTGACAACGATCTTGCCGCTGCCAGGGCGAAGGTAGACTCGAGCAACAGAGGCCTTTCGGCGACCGGTGCCATAAAACTGGGTGAGGGCCATGCCTAAAACCTCAGATGTGCGCGGGGAAGGGCTGGGGCTGCTGGGCGCTGTGCGGATGCTCAGAGCCAGCGTAGATCTTCAACTTCTTGATGACCTGACGAGCGAGTCGATTCTTGGGCAACATGCCCTTGACTGCGTGATGCAGGACTCGGTCGGGGTAGGTACCAAGAAGCTCACGAGCGCTGCGAGATCGCAGACCACCCATGTAGCCGCTGTAGTTGTAGTAGAACTTCTGGTCGAGCTTGCGCCCGCTCAGCTGAACTTTCTCAGCGTTGATGACGACGACAAAGTCACCGGTGTCAACGTGAGAGGTGAAGGAAGGCTTGTGTTTGCCACGAAGGCAGACCGCGATCCGGGTGGCGAGTCGACCGAGGGTCTGCCCGTCCGCGTCGATCACGTACCAGGCACGCTGGACGTCTTCCGACCGTGCGAGTGTTGTGCTCATGAATCCACCGAAGCTATTTCTGAATGATGGGCCGCTTAGCTGCGACCAGACCGACTGCGATTAGCTCTGGATCGCGTCGCTGTCAAGCCAGATGGCGTCAGCGATTCACATCGGAGGTCTGCAGTCGAAGCAGGAGTGCTTGAAGTCCCACGGCATCGGGATGACGAAGCGCCAGCGCCCGCAATCTGGAGACAGAGTCTGCTAACCCATCCCCCTGCAAGCTGACCACTTCTGCGGCCGGCTGAATTGTAGGAAGATCGCCGCTCCAGGACCAGAGCGGGTCGGGACTGGCCACCCAGCGGTCGATGAGGGGGTCGGTGTGCCCCTCTGGAGTCCCCTCCCCGAGCACCATCCGGGTCAGCGCCGCCTCTCGCTGCGTCATGCCATCAACCAGCCATGTCGTCGGCAGGATGGCCGGCCAGGGCACGTCGCGGCGTCGGCTGTCGGCGTACAGAGCAGCCTGGACAGGATGGACTGACAGGACTGCCTCGAGCCCCTCTCCAGAGACCTTTGCGTGTGCCAGACGCAGGCGGAGGTTGTTGGGCTGGTTCTCGACCGCTTCATCGAGCAAAGACAGCGCCACCGGGTCGTCCTGGAAAAATCGGGCGCGTGCGAGAATTGCCCGAGACTCAGTGGAGGTCAGCTCCTCGACCCGAACGGCGGCCGCAGCAGCCAGTCCATCCCACAGCGCAGAGACCGCGAGGGCCATCTCAAACTCCGGGCCGGAGATGCCGCTCTGAGCCATACCAGCCTGTCCAGCACGGATGCGGGCCTCGTCGTTGGTCAGCAGCCCCCACCACAGCCGGTGCAGCTCGGCATCTGGCGGACCATGCTCCAGCGCGATCTCTCCGGAGAGACCTTCCTGGATGCGGATGATCGCGGCGTGAGTGGTGGCACCTGCGGCGTCGTAGCGGGCGGCGGCCTCACTGAACCGTCCGAGGTCGTCGAGGGCGTCGGCAGCCAGTCGGTCCATTCCGGCACGCACCCCGGCGGACTCACAGTCAGCAATGATCAGCAGCGCCTCCGCGGGCTGCCTGGAGAGCACATGGCTGCGGGCGGCGGGCGCACAGGCGGCGGGCTGACCAGGTGCGAGTTCGAGCACGTCGAGGGCGGCCTGGAGGGGGTCACCGTGGTCGAGCTGGACTGCGGCGAGGTGAGAGAGCCTGCCCTCCAGCAGCGACGACTCCAGGGCCACTCCCGCCGTCGGGTTGCCCGTCAGGATGCCGCCCCAGGCCTGTGCGACCTCAAGCAGCGCCGGCTCGGTGTCGGTCGCTGCGAGGACCGTGACGAGCCCCTGGGCCTGCTCAGCGGTCAGGGAGCGCTCACCGAGACCAGCGAGGCTGACCAGCCGCATGAGATCGCCGGCATGGTTCGGCTCCAGAGTCAGCGCCTTCCGCGTCCACTCCGAGGCCCCCCGAAGGTCACCGCTCGCCAGCGCTGTGTCGGCCTGACGCCGGTAGTCCTGTGGTGGACCAGGAAGCTGGGGCCACAGCTGAGCCCACTGTGTGGTGAGGTCGCCCACCAGCGCATGGTCCGCAGGGTCTCGGGTCAGGAGCGGGTCGAGGAGCCCGGTGGACCAGGAGCCCAACCCGAGCAGCGCGACGAAGAGTCCGCCAGCCAGCGCAACGCGACGGGACCGATCAGTCACCTTCACCTCTCGGGGTGTCCCCGACCTCGACCCAGACCAGCCAGAGCCCATGGGCTGGAGCGGTGACCCCGGCCTGCTTGCGATCCTTTGCCGCGAGCAGACCCGGGATGCTGTCCATCGCCCGGCGACCCTGTCCGACCTGAACCAGCGTGCCGACCATGTTGCGGACCTGATAGCGCAGGAAGCCACGGCCGATGAACTCGAAGTGCAGCTCGTCGTCGTGCTGATGGAGACTTGCAGCCTGGAGGAGCCGAACCGGATGCGCGGCGGTGCAGCCGGCGGCGCGGAAGCTGGTGAAGTCGTGCTCCCCCACCAGGTCCGACATCGCGGCAGACATGGCGGCCACATCGAGGGGGCGGCGCTGATACCAGGTGCGCCCCCGCCGGTGGGGGCATCGGACCGGGCGGTTGAGCACCCGGTAGCGGTACAGCTTGCGCCGGGTCCAGCGCCGGGGGTTGAACGCCAGGGGGACCTCACGCGCAGTGAGCACGACGATCTCAGGCGGGAGCTTCGTGTTGAGTCCGCCGAGGATCGACCGCGGAGAGCGCGGGGCATGGGCGGCAAACGAGACGACCTGTTCGAGGGCGTGGACCCCGGCGTCGGTTCGCCCGGAGGCGGTGACGGTGACCACCTCGCCGCCGAGGATGGTGGTCAGGGCGGCTTCGATGATCTGTTGGATGGTGTCGCCGTGAGGCTGTCGCTGCCAGCCATGAAACGGGGCGCCATCCCAGGCGACGGTCAGCGCCCAGCGGGTCTGAGGGGCTTCCTCAGCGATCAAAGCGGAGGCCGAACATCAGGACCTCGCTGTCGAACAGGAGTCCGCCGCCGCTGTCCGTCTGCTGCCACTCACCGACCGCGACCTCTCGATACTCGAAGGTGAGGTAGGAGTCTTGAATGCCGGAGAGGGCTTGGAGCTTGCTGGCCTGCGACTGCTCGAAGAGGTCGAGCAGAATCTGTCCGCCGACCGCCCAGTGCCAGCCGTACTTGCCGCCGCCGTTGGCATCTGCGCTGAGGACCTCGAACTCCTGCGCCCAGCTCTCCCGCCACAGCCAGTAGTCACCACCAATGTTGGCGAACGGCACCAGGATCTGGTTCTCCCAGATGTCGAGCCGGAGGGTGGCGCTGAGGGTCAGGGGCAGGACGGTGAGCTTGCTGGACTCCGACGAGGTCGCATACGAGGAGGTCAGGGTGTAGCCCTTGTCCCGGATGATACCAAAGCCAGCCTCGATCCCTGCGATGTGCCGCAGCGAGAACCCGGTGGTCCCCCACACCGACAGGCTGGTCGAGCCAAATGCGGAGCTGAGGTTGGAGTCCGTGAGCGCGACCGAGCCGATCGTCATGCTGCTGGAGCGCGCCCCGAGGGGCTCCTTCTCCTTGGCACCAGACATCTCGTCGGCGGCAGCATCCATCGGCACAGAGACCGCGAGCAGTCCGGCGAGGAGGGCGGCTCCCCGGCGGCGTCGGGTGAATGCGGCGAAGCCACCGAGCAGGGCCAGGGCAGCGCTCGCGGGCCAGGGGGTCCCGCAGAAACCGCCGGGCTCACCCGCCAGCTGCGAGGCGCTGAAGGTCTCTTCTGGGGTCACCGAAAAGACGTCGCTCATGTCTCCCTCCAGGCCGCCGGTGTCGACGGCTCTCACTGCCAGATAATAGGTGACGCCGTTGGACACACCCTCGATCGTGATCTCGACGGCATCCCCAGCGTCTGCTGAATACTCGATGGGAACGCTCACCTCGGAGACATCGGCGTACACACCGGTATCTGCGGTGGTGTCCCCCCAGAAGTCGTGCTCCCCCGCGCTCCAGTCCTCTTCGCCAGTAAACTCGCTGAGTGAGAGGAAGACTTCGTAGTAGGAGAGGTCCGAGTCGGTCACGCCATCGAAGTACAGGAGGATGCTCTCGTCTCCGAAGCCGATGTCGTCCGCAGACAGCGAGACCTGACTGGGCGGATTGTCGATGGAGACTGTGACTGCGTCGTGGCCTTCCCGGCTGCTGCCGTCGGTGACCGCAATCCAGATCTCGTTGTCGCCTTCCTCCAGCAGCCCGTCAGTGACCTCGAAGCTTGCGGTGACGCTCTCGTCAGCGGTCAGCTCGCCGGAGTCCAGCACGTCGCCGTCGGGGCCGTCCCGAAGCTCCCAGTCGCCGTCGGTGTCGGAGCTGAAGACCACCTCGATGGCGTCTCCGACCGCGACGGTGCTGGCGGAGTAGAA
>JBLHNG010000045.1:0-21852 GCA_047621685.1 Myxococcota bacterium
CCGCTTCGCTTCGCCTCTCACTCCCTGTCGGCCAGCATTCTCAGTGGGTTGCCCCTTCTCTCAAGCCTCGGCTCCCTTGCTGTCTCCGGCCCCGCCAGAGAATCTGGCGCGCGGGGCCTGCGACACGGCCCACTGCGGTGTCCCCTTGCGCGCGCCCGGGCGAACTGAGACTCCAGATCAGGCGATCCAAAACAATACAATCAACAAAATTGGGGGGGAAGGCAGCCACCTGACCGGCTTCGTCGGACTCCGCCCGTCTCCCCCCTCTCATCAGCTCGCCTGTCTGCGACCGGCTGCTGCCGACACTCAATGGCGGGAACGGTGAGCACGTCAGCGTCACAAATAGAGTTGGGTGTGAATTGCGACCGCCTCCCGTCGCAGCTCAGCGGGAAGCCCGTAAGAACAACCACCCACCACAGCGATCCCAGCTCACTCGTCCCAGAATCCCCAGCAAATCACGATAGAATCGAGCCCCCTCCCCTGGAGCCCCCATGAGCATCGTCCGCATCCTCCTCGCCATCTTCCTGCCCCCGGTCGCCGCCTTCCTCCAGGTCGGCGTCTCCAAGCACCTGCTGATCAACATCATCCTCTGCTTCATCGGCGGCCTGCCCGGCATGATCCACGCCATCTGGCTGGTCATGAACAACATCAAGTCGTAGCGTCCTCCACCCCCAGCGCTGTGCGGACTCCGTCCCCGGCACACACCGTCAGCACCAAAGCCGCGCCGCCGGGCAGCAATCCGAGGACGGGTGCTGCGAGCAGCAGGCCGGCTGGGCCGAAGTCGTAGCCGGTCGGGTCGGCGAAGTAGAGGGCCGCATATGCCCCCGCACCGGCTACCCAGTGCGCCGCCGCGCTCCACCACGCCACCCGGTAGGTCACCGGTCGGGTGGGCCAGTCCGTGCGACGGCTGCCGACGAAGAGCATCATCATCGCACCGGACATCCCGCTGGCGACCACCGGTAGCACCAACCCGAAGCCCCCGGTCAGCCACAGGTCCGCCGCAATGGCGAGGCCTGAAGTGGTGAGCTGGGTGGCGATGATCGCGGCGATGGCGGGGGCGTCGGTGATGTCTCAGCCGGGGATGTAGGCGTTGAGCTTGTTGCCGTCGGGGTCGCGGAAGTATCCCCCGTAGAAACCCGTCGATCCGCGAGGACCCGGCGCGCCCTCGTCGGAGCCGCCGAGCGTGAGGGCGCAGGCATGCACCGCGTCGACCTGGGCCCGGCTGACGACCTTGAGCGCGACCATGACGCCGTTGCCGACAGTGGGGGCCTCACCATCAAACGGGGCTGAGATGAGGAGCGCCGGCGCTTCCCGGGAGGTCCCCCACGCTGCGGTGGTGCCGTGGGTCCACAGGCGACGGACGCCGATGGGGGCGAGCAAGGCATCGTAGAACGCGACGCTGCGGTCGAAGTCGCTGGTGCCGAGGGTGACGTAGCCGATCATGTGGGGTCCAGAGGCTGGGGTAGGGTGTTCCCTCGAAGGATACCCGCCATGCTCCTCCTCGCCCTGTCCTGCACCACCCCGACCGTCGAGCCGACGCCCCTGCCCGGCACGATCATCGGTCCTGGCTACTCCCTCACCGTCCCCGACGGCGTGCAGGAAGTCCTCCGCTCCGGCCTCCAGCTCGACCTCGCGGACCTCGACGGCTCCCCGACCATCCGCATCGACGAGCCCGCTAGAGTCCCCCTCACCGCCGCAGACCTGCTCGATGACGCCGTCCGGGTGGAGCAGCCTGATCCGAGGACAGTGCTCGCGGTGGGCACCGACCGGGGTCGCACTGTGTTCACCGTGCTCAAGGCCGCCTCCGAGGATGGGCCGTTCATCCAGGCGACCTGCACCGGGCTGCCCGCCGACGCTGCGGTCCTGGAGTCCGCCTGCACCTCGCTCTCCCTCGACGCCCCCACACCACCCACCCGCCACGCCCTGCCCGGCGTCCCCCTCACCGTCCAGGCCCCCCACCCTCCCCAGCCTGACGGCGACCTCACCTGGCGCTTCCACCCCGAGGGGCACCAGCTCTCTGTCCTCGACATCACCTGCCAGCGCCTCACCCGAGCACCGGACGCCGAGGCCATCGCCGCCCTGGTCAGCCCCCACGGTGACCCCACCCCGATCCGACTCCCCGGCGGCTACGCAGTGCTCACCGAGGCCGCCAGCGGCATGACCGACGCGGTCACAGAGATCGGCGACGACGCCGGAACCTGGCAGTGTCGGTGCAGCAGCGCGGACCACCTGTGGCAAGAACGGCAGGCGCTGGCGGTGTGCCTGTCGCTGGAAGCGGGCTGAGTGGTGACCTCACAGAGCGGGCGATAGAACGGGAGCATGTCGATTCCCTCCACCGCACTCTCCCGCCGCCTCGGCCTGAAGTACCCCATCGTCTGTGCGCCGATGTTCATCATCTCCAACCGCGAGATGCTGCTGGCCTGCGCCGAAGCGGGCATCCTCGGCGCGATGCCGTCGCTCAATGCCCGGACCGCCGAGGCGTTTCGTGCAGACCTGGAGTGGCTGCGCAGCAAGACGGATCGGCCGTTCGCCATCAACATGACCATCCAGCTCACCAATCCCGAGCGACTGATGGCCGACGTCGCGCTGTGTGAGGAGTTCGAGGTCCCGGTCTGGATCACCAGCTACGGCAACCCCACGCCGCTCGTGCAGCGGGCGAAGCTGGCCGGCTCGACCGTCTTCCACGACGTCATCAACATGCGGCACGCCCGGAAGGCCGAGTCCGCCGGGGTCGATGCGATCATCGGAGTCTCCGCCGGAGCCGGGGGCCACGCCGGGCGCATCACCCCCTACGCGCTGATCCCCTACCTGGAGCAGAACCTCTCGGTGCCGATCATCGCTGCGGGCGCCATCTCGACGGGCCGCCAGATCGCCGCCAGCCTCGCGCTGGGAGCAGAGCTGGTCTACATGGGCACCCGGTTCATCGCCTCGACGGAGTGTGGTGCCCAGGATGCCTACAAGCAGATGGTGGTCGACTCCGGTCCCGAGGAGATCGTCTACACCGATCAGGTCAGCGGCGTGCACGCCAACTTCCTCAAGGGCTCCCTCCCCGAGCACACCTCTCCTGACCGCATCTCCATCGAGGGGGCGAAGCGGTGGAAGGACATCTGGAGTGCCGGGCATGGGGTCGCAGAGATCCACGACATCAAGCCGATCGGGGCAATCGTGGAGGATCTGGTTCGCGAGTTTCATGACGCGGTCAAGCGACTGACATGATCCTCCTTGCCTGCGACTCCCCCACCGCCACCGTCGCAGGGCCCGCTGCCGCCGACAAGGCGCTGGAGGCGCTCACCAGCGACACCCCGCTCCGGACCTTCGCCTGAGACAACGACAGCGACGGAGCCTGGAAGCGGATCGCCGGCCTCGGCAGACTGAGGCTCCGCAGGCTGGAGCACCGCCACCTCCACCCGGCGGATCTCCCGGATCGCACCAGAGACCAACAGCGACCAGGGCGCCCCGAGCAGCCGCATCGTGGCCCGGTGGTCCCACGCCACAGCGAGGCATGCCGCAGAGGCCCCGGCCCACCACAGGATGCGGAACACCGTCCGAGACAGCGCGGTGGTGGTCTGGGTAGCGAAGAACTGTGCATGAAATTGGAGGTGGTGGTCCTCGTCGGCGGTGATTTCCTCCAGGGCAGCTCGCAGCGGACCGTGGGGCAGCGACGGGGTGAGCGCGCCATAGAACACAATGGCGATCACCTCCGCCGCCAACAGCACCAGCAGCTTCAAGCGCACCCCCATCATCCGGCGTCCATGTCGAAACACCGCCTCCGTCCAACTCTTCTCTAGGAGTTCGCCGCCCATCGCTCGGACCATGCGGCCGAGGATCCGGGCATGGCGGCCCTCCTCGGCGACGAACAGCTTCAGCGCCGCCCGGTAGTCGTCGTCGATGCCTGACAGCTCGGTGTGGTCGATCTGGTGGGCGATGCGGCCCTCGCCAGACTCCCCGAGCTGGAAGATCGCCAGAGACGCCGCCAGCGCTTTCCCTGCCCCGTCCGGCAGCATCGGCATCGCGGAGAGGTCGGGCAGTGGACGGCGGGCGGAGGTGGTGAAGTGGCTGAGCCAGGACGACCAGGGACGGGAAGACATGCGGGCGCTCCGAGGTGGCGGGTGCTGTCCTTGGACTACGCCCGTCCTCGCACCGCCCTGCATGCTCCCGACCCGACCGGTCGCAGGGACGACCTGAGCGGTCGGAGCACCTGCGTCGGTGGATCAGCGCTGCCCGTCTTCCGCCACAAACGCCCGCCAGCGAGTGACCATGTCCTCCGGCAGCTCCCAGTGCAGGTAGTGGCCAGCGTCTTCGAAGACCGCAGACTCACAGCGCGCAGTCACCACACCGCAGCTCAGCGCCGCCATCGGGGACATCATGTAGTGGTCCTGCCCGCCCCACACCACCAGCGTGTCCACTGCGACGGGAAGCTCCGCCGCCCGCAGCGCGGCGAGGTCACGATTCTTGAGCGACAGGGAGTGGTGGTAGTACTGCAGCGCCGCCCAGACCCGGTCCCGCTGACCGAACAGGTCGTGGTAGTGCTCGGCGTCTTCGTCGGTGAGCACCGCGTCGTTGACCAACTCTGCCCGATAGAACGCGTCCGCCATTCGATCGGTAGACAGGCTGGAGAGCAGCCGGGGTGCGGGGGGACTGCGGACCTGTCGATAGAACTTCTTGTACTGGCGCTGCTCTGGAGAGACGAGCCAGTACTCGGCGAGGGTCTGGGGGTGGGGGATGTTCACCGCGGTCCAGGTCCGGTAGCGCGATGGGTCCGCCATCACCGCGTTCCAGCCGATCAGCGCCCCCCAGTCGTGGGCGATGAGGTGCACCGGGCCATCGGTGGTGGCGTCGATGAACGCCGTGACATCGCCGATGAGGCTGTCCATCTCGTAGCCGCCCTCGGTGATGTCGGTCTCGCCGTAGCCGCGCAGATCCGGTGCGAGCACCCGGTAGTCCTCGCTCAGCAGCGGGATCACGCCCCGCCAGCCGTAGCTGAAGTCCGGAAAGCCATGCAGCAGGACCACCACCGGAGCATCCGGCGGACCGGCGGCGAGGTAGTGCATGGTCAGGGGCGCGCCGTCGTCGCCGCGTCCGGGCAGGCTGACGGTCTGGCGGTCCCAGGGACCGGGAGGCGAAGCGGCGAGGGCGGCGGAGAAGAAGAGGAGCATGCCGCGAGGATACGCGCAGTGTTGTGCCGAGGGCTGGCTACTCGGCTGCGGCCCGCTCGACTGCAGCCCGCAGCGCATGGCCGCGAGAGGGCTTCTGCAGCAGGATGGCACCGTCGGGAACTGCGGGCTCGGACGCCGCTCCCGCGAGGTAGACCACCCGGCGCTGGAGCGCATCGGGCAGGGACTGGATCAGGGTGACCCCGTCGATCTCGGCATCGTCGATGTCGTTGAGGATGACATCCACCGACCACTCTTCAAGAGCCACCAGCGCTGAGGCCCCATCGGGGACCACCACCACCTCATGTCCTGACGAGCGCAGCAGCTGCTCCAGCGCGGCAGCCATCAACGTGTTGAACTCCACCACCAGGATTGTCAGTGGACGCATCATATTCTCCCCAACCCGGTCGCATCAGGCTTCCATCAGACTATGCCATCAAGCGGGGGCAATGCATTACCTGCCCCTTTTGAATTGGGAGTCTGGAGTCCAGCGCTGGAGCACCGGGCGAGGTCGGAACGGGATAGGGCTGGTGTCCAAACCGGACCATGAGGACGCCCATGAGCACCCCCACCATCATCTACACCTGGACCGACGAAGCGCCGGCCCTGGCGACCTGCTCCTTCCTGCCGATCATCAAGGTGTTCACCGCGCCCGGCGGAGTCTCCGTGCAGACCCGGGACATCTCCCTCGCCGGTCGGCTCCTGGCGTCGTTCCCTGAGGTGCTCACCGCCGAGCAGCGCGTCGACGACGCCCTCAGCGAGCTGGGTGGTCTGGCGCAGCGTCCGGAAGCCAACATCATCAAGCTGCCCAACATCTCCGCCTCTGTGCCCCAGCTGACCGAGGCCATCGAGGAGCTTCAGGCCAAGGGCTTTGCCCTGCCGGACTACCCCGAGGATCCCCAGACCGACGAAGAGCGTGCCATCAAGGTCCGCTACAACAAGATCAAGGGCAGCGCGGTCAACCCGGTCCTCCGCGAAGGCAACTCCGACCGCCGCGCACCGAAGGCCGTCAAAGAGTACGCCCGCAAGAACCCGCACCGCATGGGCGCCTGGAGTGCGGACTCGAAGTCCCACGTCTCCACGATGTCCGCCGGTGACTTCTGCGCCAACGAGCTCTCCGTCACCCTGCCCGCCGCCACCATCGCCCGCATCGAGCATGTCGGCACTGACGGCACCGTGACCGTGCTCAAGGACGGCCTCGCGCTCCAGAAAGGCGAGATCCTCGACGCCACCTTCCTCAGCCGCTCCGACCTGCTGACCTTCCTCGCAGAGCAGGTCGAGGACGCCCGCAGCAGCGGAGTGCTGTTCTCGCTGCACATGAAGGCCACGATGATGAAGGTCTCCGACCCGATCATCTTCGGCCACGCCGTGAAGGTCTTCTTCGCCGACCTGTTCGCCAAGCACGCCGCGACCTTCGATGCCCTCGGCGTCGATGTCAGCAACGGCTTCGGCGATGTGCTCTCGAAGATCACCGAGCTGGACGCCGACACCCGCTCCACCATCGAGGCCGACATCGCCGCCGCCTACGCCTCCGGCCCGGGTCTCGCGATGGTCGACTCCGACAACGGGATCACCAACCTCCACGTCCCCAACAGCGTCATCATCGACGCCTCCATGCCAGCGATGATCCGCACCTCGGGCTGCATGTGGAACACCGAGGGCAAGACCCAGGACACCAAGGCGGTCATCCCCGACAGCAGCTACGCCGGGCTCTACCAGGCCGTCATCGACTTCTGCAAGGCCAACGGCGCCCTCGACCCGACCACCATGGGCAGCGTGCCCAACGTCGGCCTGATGGCCCAGAAGGCCGAAGAGTACGGCTCCCACGACAAGACCTTCGAGATCGCCGCCCCGGGCACCGTCCGCATCGTTGATGCCGACGGCAACACCCTGACCACCCACACCGTCGACACCGGTGACATCTGGCGGGCCTGCCAGGTCAAGGATGCCCCGGTGCAGGACTGGGTCAAGCTGGCGGTCACCCGTGCCCGTGCCAGCAACACCCCGGCAGTGTTCTGGCTCAACGAGACCCGCGCCCACGATGCTCAGCTCATCACCAAGGTCGAGCTGTACCTCAAGGATCACGACACCACCGGCCTGGAGTTGCACGTCATGGACCCGGTCTCCGCGACCCGGTTCAGCCTGGAGCGCATCGTTGATGGCCTCGACACCATCTCGGTCACCGGCAACGTCCTGCGCGACTACCTGACGGACCTGTTCCCGATCCTGGAGGTCGGCACCTCGGCGAAGATGCTCTCCATCGTGCCGCTGATGAACGGCGGTGGGCTGTTCGAGACGGGTGCGGGCGGATCGGCTCCCAAGCACGTCCAGCAGTTCAGCAAGGAGAACCACCTCCGCTGGGACTCCCTCGGTGAGTTCCTCGCCCTGGCGGTCTCCCTGGCTCACCTCGGCGAGAAGTACGACAACCCCCGGGCAAGCATCCTCGGGGACACCCTCGACGACGCCACCACCCAGTACCTGCTCAACAACAAGTCGCCCTCGCGCAAGGTCAACGAGCCGGACAACCGGGCCAGCCACTACTACCTCGCACTGTACTGGGCGAGAGCGCTGGCGGCTCAGACCGACGACGCCGAGCTGGCCGCCCACTTCGCCCCCCTGGCGGTGTCCCTGGCGGCCAACGAGGCGGCGATCGTCTCCGAGCTGAACAGCGTGCAGGGCGTGGAGATGGACATCGGCGGCTACTACGCCCCCGACATCGCACTGGCGACCGCCGCGATGCGTCCATCGGCTACCTTCAACGCCATCATCGACAACGCTTGATCGACAGCGCTTGACCGACAGCGCCTGATCGATCAGGTTCTTCGGCGTGGAGTCTGGTACCGGTTTCGACTTTCATCGAAGACGGGTAGTCTCTCCACAGACCCTCATCTCTGGAGAGAACCATGAAGAAGACCTGGATCCGACGCGGCGTCATCGCCGGTGGCCTCTTGCTGATCCCCGGCATCGCGCTTGCCGCAGCCGAGCTGTCCGGCGGCGACGCCTCCTCGCTGTGCAGCATGTTCAGCGCCCTGTTCAGCGGCGGCTGCCCGATGTCCGGCGGCTGATCCGCTCTACCTACCAGGGAACGTCGTCGTCACCGCCGCCGTCGTCTTCCTGGGAGGCCGCATAGGAGTCCGCGAAGCTGTCGTCAATCGGCGGCGGCGCGGGCATCTTGCTTGGATCGTCCGACGGGGTCCACGGTGCGCCGTTGTAGTCATCGTCGTCGTCGTTGCTCTGGTTGCCGCCACCATACGAGCCGCCCCCATATGAGCCGCCACCAGACTGCGGCGGCGGGCCGTTGTCGTCGTCTGCAGACAGCGGAATGGCAAACCGGGCGTCGAGCCACACAGCGTCTTCGCCAGCGTCGTCTTTGATGCCGAGGCGCTGACCGGGACCGTTGCGGCTGTCGCCGATCCAGAACACGGTGCCCCGCCCTTCCTGGCCGCGGGACTTGAACGTGACCCGATCACCCTTGGAGTAGGTGTTGCCCGGATCCGGCGGAGCGGTGGTCTTGTCGGTGGCCTCTACACAGTCGTCGTCGATCCAGTAGGTCTCACCATCATCACCGCGCACTCCCAGGCGCTCACCGTCGCCCCACTTCTTCTCTCCCTTCCAGAATACTTCGCCACAGACTCCTGCACCGTTGTTGTTCGGCTTGATCTCCACCCGGGCGCCCTTGTCGTACGTCATCGTGTTCTCCACACCTTTATTCGTGTGACTTTTAACCGGTGGCGTCTTTGACATCAGGACAGAGACTGTCCGAAACTCGACAAGTCCCGGAGACCCCTGATGCTTCTTGCCCTGATCGCGACCGCTTCTGCCGCAGAGTTCACCATGAACGCCAGCGTCGCAGCCTCCTACTGGCCCCTCGGGCTTCGCTTCGAGACCGCCCCCGGGGTCAAGATTCCGCTGTGGAACCAGGAGGACAGCGTGCTGTTCGGGGACACGTCGCTCAAGCTGGAGTGTCTCTGTCAGGCCACCCCCGCCTACGCCCGGGTCGGTCCCAAGGTCACCTTCTCCCCCATCGCCATCCTCGACCTCTCTGCGCATTACACCGTCTCGCCCTACTTCGGCACCTTCACCTCGTTCATCGGCTTCGACGATCCAGACACCGCCTGGACGCCCGAGGTCATGGACGCGAAGGTCGAGGATGGAAACCGCGGCACCGGACTGGCGACCCGGTGGGGCACCAGCGCCACGCTCAAGGCCAAGGTCGGCCCGATCATCGTCGCCGCCAACGGCGAGCTGCGGGGGTGGGAGCTGAGCACGGCGGACAACGTGGTCGGTGGCTACCTCTACGAGCCCGAGACCGACCTGCTGCTTGCCCGAAGCGACACCACCCGACACACCACCGCAGTGCTGCTCTATGAGCGGGAGCTGTCCGCGGACAAGGCGATGCGGGTCGGCGCGATGAACAGCACCACCGCCTCCATGGAAGCCGGCGGCCGGATGCACCGGCTGGGGCCGATGGCAACGCTGAGCACGGCGGACGGAACGTGGAGCTACCTGCTGCTGGTCCAGGCGCAGCTGGAGCACCGGGTGGAGGTGGAGGAGGGCAAGGTGTTTCCGCCGTATGTGGCGCTGAGGGCGAAGTGGCAGAAGTGACGAGCCTCGTCAAATAGCGGACCCACCGGTGAAGTGGCTTCAGACGTGTTGGAAGACCATCTGGAACAATTAACCCCGACCATTCGCTGATCTGGCAAGAAGGAAAGGGTGATGCGACCTCGTCATTGAGATCGACTGCAACGATGCTTTGCATCGAAGCAGCACGAGCTCAATACTTTACCGAGCACCCCCACGGCTTCGCACTCGAAGTACCCACTGCCCTTCCCGCCGCCAGATCTCCCAGCGCCGCCGCCACGTAGTTCACCTCCACGTCCCCATCCACCCGTCCCATCGGCGCGTTCGAGAACGCCCCTGCATACGCAAGGTTCCCATCCGGCGCCACCACGTACATGTGCGGAGTCGTCTTCGCACCGTACTTCTGGCCGACCGTCCCAGACTCGTCCAGCAGCACCGGGTAGCTCAGGTTCCACTCCGTCCGGGCCTCCTGGTTCTTCTCCAGCCCCGTCCCCTGCTTGCCCGGCGCGCCAGAGTTGATCGCGACCCAGACCACCTCATCGCTCACCCACTCTCCAGCGATCTCGCCCATCTTTCCGGTGCCGTGCACATCCTTGACGAACGGACAGCCGGGGTTGAACCACTCCAGGACCACGGTCTTGCCCGCGTAGTCCGACAGCTTCACCTCCGCGCCGTCCACCGAGAGCAGGGCGAAGTCCGGAGCGGGGGCGCCGACGGTGGCCACATCAGCGACCGGTGCGGCAGGAGCCGGTGTCGCAGCAGGGGCCGGCGCCACGGCGGACACCGGGGTGGGCGCGGCCTGGTTGGCGGCACAGGCGGCGAGGGACAGGGTGAGGATCAGGGCGCGCATGGAATTTCCCGGTTGGTTCATCTGATTAAGCAGATAACCAGGCCTCCGTTACGACCAATTACTCCCCGAGGAGCACCCGATAGTGCGCCTCACCAGCCGGCTGCTCGACTCGAATCACCACCGCAGCACCCGCTGGAGCCGGCTCGTTGAGCGTCAGGGTGACCGCGAGGCCGCCCGGCCCGGGGGTGACCGACTTCGCCGCGAGCACCCCCTCCAGGGCGGTGTCTGGGTAGACCTCGCCAGCCTGCGGGCCGAAGAAGGTGATGGTCGTGGTCAGCCCCTGTGTGAGCCGGGTGGCCGTGGACGGGAGGGGCCCCGGGAGGTGGTCGGCGAAGGCCGCGGTCTCATCGGCAGGCATTGCATCCAGCGACAGGGTCAGCGCGGTGTTGCCCGGAATGCACTGCTCTGGGCGACACACCAGCCAGTGCGTCTCGGCAGCGATCTGGCCGTCTCCTGGCAGGGCTGCGGGGGCGGTCAGCTCTGCCAGAAGGACCACCTCGCCCTCGTAGCCGTAGTTGGTGAGGTCGCCGGGCATCATGAAGGTCTCGGGGCCAGGGTACTGAACTGGCCCGACGGTGAAGCCCTCGGGGAGGGTGAGATCGACGGTGGTGGGGATTCCGGTCTCGCCGGGGTTCTCCCAGTAGATGTGCCAGCCGGGCGCGACGGTGTACTTCACACCCACCCAGCTGGTTCCACCAGCGATGAGGGGGGCGGCGATGAGGGCAGCGGTGACGAGAGTGGGCATGGGCTCATCTTGGTTACAGGAAGCAGAATGATCAAGTACATCGGCTCCAAGCGCACCCTGGTACCCACACTCGTTGAGGTGATCAGCGGACTCCCCGGTGCACGATCGGTGATCGACCTGTTCTCTGGCACCTCCCGGGTCGGCATCGGCCTGAAGACCGCCGGGCTCCAAGTGCTCTCCAACGACCTCAACACCTACGCTGCCACCATCGCTCGCTGCTACGTCGCCGCGAACAACGAAGATCACGCCGCCGCCGCCGAGCAGCTCGCCGCGCTCTCGGAGTTGGAGGGGGTGCCCGGCTACTTCACCAGGACCTTCTGCGAGGAGAGTCGGTTCTTCCAGCCCCGCAACGGTGCCAGGGTCGACGCCATCCGAGACGCCATCGAGGAGATGGACCTCACCGACGAGCGCAAGGCAGTGCTGCTGGTGTCGCTGATGGAGGCCGCCGACCGGGTGGACTCCACCACCGGGGTCCAGATGGCCTACCTCAAGCAGTGGGCACCCCGGGCGAACCGCGACCTCACCCTCCGCATGCCCGTCCTGCTGCCTCAAGCCGCCGCCGGAAAGGGCGAGGCCCACCAGCTCGACGCACAGGAAGCGGCACAGACCCTCTCCGCAGACGTCGCCTACCTCGATCCGCCCTACAACCAGCACAAGTACCTCGGGAACTACCACATCTGGGAGACCCTGGTTCGCTGGGACGCCCCGGAGGCCTACGGCATCGCCCGGAAGCGGATCGACTGCCGGCAGCGAAAGAGCCCGTTCAACTCCCGCCCCGGCGCTGCTGGTGCCCTCAAGCAGCTCATACAGACCATCGACGCCCGCCACCTCGTGGTGTCCTTCTCCGACGAGGGCTACATCCCCCGGCCTCAGATGGAGGAGCTGCTCAGCGAGCGGGGGGAGGTCACGGTGCTGGTCAACGACTTCCGCCGCTACGTCGGCGCCCGGATCGGCATCTACAGCCCGGACGGCGAGAAGGTCGGCAAGGTCAGCCACCTGCGCAACAAGGAGTTCATCTACGTGGTCAAGGGCCGATGATCCCCTGCCGGTGGGGGATCAAAAAACTAACGGCAAGAGCGGCTGCTGGAGTCGGTCTTGCTGCAGTGATAGGCCCGCTGGACCACAGCCCCGGAGCGCCCGATGTCCCTGCTCGCCTGCCAGCACGACGCCTACCGCCGCAGCATGGTCGCCGCCATCCTCGACGTGATCCCCGGCGAGGGCAGCGTGGAGCTGATCCTTGCGGACACCGTGCTCTACCCCGAGGGCGGCGGCCAGCCCGATGACCACGGCACCCTCGACGGCCAGCCGGTGCTCGGTCTGCGCAAGACGGATCGCGGGGTCGCGCACCGGGTCGCCACGCAGCCTTCTGGGGAGTCCGTGGAGGTCGTGGTCGACTGGGCACGTCGGCTGGACCACATGCAGCAGCACACCGCCCAGCACCTCATCTCCGCCATCGCCGCTGACCGGTTCAACGCAGCGACCACCGCGTTCCACCTCCGGGCCGACCTGTGCGACATCGACCTCTCCCGCACACTCTCTGCCGCTGAGGTCGACGCGCTCCAGGCCGCGGTCAACGCCGAGATCCGGGCGGGCCGAGCGGTGGGTGCGGTCGAGGTCGACCCAGAGGATCTCGACGCAGTGCGCTGCCGGAAGCTTCCCGACGGGCTCACTGGACCGGTGCGGCTCGTCGAGATCGATGGCATCGACCGCAACACCTGCGGGGGCACCCACGTCGCCAGCACCGCCGAGCTTCAGGCGGTCGTGCTGCTGGAGCCGCTGAGCCACAAGGGCGGCTGCAAGCTGCGCTACCTCGCCGGGGGGCGGGTGATCAGCGGACTGTCCGCCGCCAATGACCGGGAGACGGTCCTCTCCCGCGCCCTGTCCTGCGGACCCGACCAGCACGCCGAGGCGATCGGTCGGATGCAGGCGGAGGCAAAGGCGGCGTCCCGGAGTCGCAAGGCGCTCCAGATGGAGCTGGCTGGCCTGCTCGGGGCCCAGCTCGCCGCCAGCGGACAGGCCCGCCTGCACCGTGAAGACGCCGACCTCGGCTTCCTCGGCGGCATCGCGAGTGCCGCCTTGAGACAGCGCCCCGACACAACCTTCCTGCTGACGTGTGGCAAGGACGGCGGGGCCGGGATGTTTGTGCTCGCCGGTCCGCCAGATGCCGTCGCCGCGCTGGGACGACAGGTCGCCGAGGCAGTGGAAGGACGGGGGGGCGGACGGGCCGGGCGCTACCAGGGACGGGCGCAGCGGCTCGACCTCGCGGCGCTGGCGGTGCTGGCTCAGTAGCCCAGACGAGCGGAACCTCCCATGGACGCCCGGCGGGCACTGAAGAGTCCAGGTTAGGAGATCACCATGAATGCTCCCGCAGACCCAATGGGTGTCCAGGTCCACCGGCTCGACAACGGCCTGACCGTCTACCTCTCCGAAAACCACGAGCTGCCTCGGATCTCGATCCGCGTCGTCGTTCGGGCCGGTGCCGCTGAGGATCCAGCCGATCGCACCGGGATCGCCCACTACCTGGAGCACATGCTCGCCAACAAGGGCACCCAGCGGCTCGGCACCACCGACTTCGCCGCCGAGTCCCCCCACCTCGACACCATTCGGGATCTCTACGACCAGCTCCTCAGCGCCGATGAGGCCGATCGTCCGGCGATCTACGCCCAGATCGACGCCGCTGGGATGGCCGCCAGCCGGTTCGCAGTCCCCAATGAGCTGAAGCAGGCCTATGGGCTGCTCGGGGCGAAGAAGCTCAACGCATTCACCTCCCACGACCAGACCGCCTACGTCGTCGACATCCCGGCCGGACGCCTGGAGCAGTGGGCAATGCTGGAGGGCGACCGGTTCTCTGCACCGGTGTTCCGGTCGTTTCAGACCGAGGTCGAGACCGTCTTCGAGGAGAAGATGCGCTCGCTCGACAACCCCGGGCGACGGGTGTCCTCGGCACTCCGAAGCGCACTCTGGAGCGATCACCCCTACGGCGCGGAGATCCTCGGGGAAATTGCCCACCTGCAGTCCCCATCGATCTCAAGGATGGAGGCCTACTACCGACACTGGTACGTGCCAGGGAACATGGCGGTCATTCTGGCGGGGGACTTCGACTCCGACCACGCCCTGCGCCTCATCACAGACCACCTCGGCCGCCTCCCTGCTGCCCCGGTCCCTCAGCGTCCGGCACGTCCGATCTCCCCGCTGACTCAGGGGCAGCGCATCACCCTGAGCCACCCGGGCAGCGAAGAGATCCGCATGGGGTGGCAGACCGTTTCGTTTGACCACCCCGACCGTCCAGCGCTCACGCTGATGGACATGCTGATGGACAACCGGGCCTCCGGGCTGCTCAACCGCAACCTGACCATCCCCCAGAAGGTCCGGTCCGCAGGGGCGTACCCCAGCTTCATGCGCGAGGCCGGCGGCTGGTTCGTCTATGGGGCACCCCGCACCGGGCAGAGCCTCGAAGAGCTGGAGGCGCTGCTGCTGGAGCAGGTCCAGAAGCTGATCGACGGGGACTTCACCGAAGAAAACCTCTCCGCGATCCTCGACAATTACGACCTCGGCTACCTCAGGGGACTGGAGAGCAACGCCACGAGGGTCGGGCTGATGGGGCAGACGTTCGTCTTCGGTCAGCCCTGGGAGGGCGTCTACAGCGAGCTGGCCCGCCTGCGCGCGGTCACCCGATCCGACATCCTCGCCGTTGCCCGGCGCTACCTCACCCGCCCGCACATCACCACGCTGCGCCACAACGCCGCAGCGGACCTCCCCGCCCCCACCCCGCCGCCGATCAGCGGGCGCACCATCAACGCCACCGCACACTCCCCGTTCTTCTCCACCGTCGTCTCCCACCCCGCTCCGTCCACTGCCCTTCGGGTGCTGACCGCCGGGCAGGACTGGCAGCGCGCTGAGCAGGACGGGCTGCGTCTCTACACCGCCAAAAACCCCCACAACGACCTCTTCCAGCTCACCTGGCGGCTGCATCGGGGGCGGGTCGATGATCTGCGCTGGGTGGTGAGCATGGCGCTGCTGCGACGAAGCGGAGTCGGCACGATGGACCGCACTGCGCTGGCCGAGGCGCTGTACCGGATGGGGGTGTCGATGTCGGTGTCGACCAGCCGACACAGCACGGAGCTTCGGGTCAGCGGACGGAGAGAGCGGCTGAGTGAGGCCGTCGGTCTGCTCAAGCGCCGCCTGTCCGACCCGGTGATCACCGCCGAGGAGCGCCGCGCCCACGTCGAGGACGCCATCGCCCACCGCACCACTGCACGCGACGAGCGCGGCACGATCATCAAGGCCCTCCAGGAGCGCATCCTCCACGGCCCTGCCCTGAGCCGCTTCCACGGCCTCTCCCTGTCCGACGACACCCTGCGTGCCCTGACCGACGACGACATGCGCGACCGCTGCCGATCCATCCCCGATCGCTTCCGGGTCGGGCTGTACGCCGGCCCCCACGATCCCGCTGAGGTCGCCGACCTCCTCGGCGGCGGCTCGCTGCTGGAGTCCACGATCCCGCAGGTCCGCTATTCGCCACAGACCGGGCGCCGGATCGTCCTGGTCCACCACGAGACCGCCCAGTCCTCCATCCACCTGCTCTGCCCGCGCCCGACCACCCCGCAGCGGCACCTGCCGATGCTGCTGAGCGAGTACCTCGGCGGCAGCGCGGGGCTGGTGTTCCAAGAGATCCGCGAGGCGAGGGGCATGGCCTACTCCGCCCAGGCTTCCTGGGGCGCATCGTGGCGAACGGATGACGAGACGCTGATGTGGGCGAGCGTGGGCACCCAGGCCGACAAGACTCCAGCAGTGGTCCGCCTGCTGCTGGACCTCATCGCCGCCCCGCTGTCCCCGGATCGGTTCGCCCGCACACACGCCGCCAGCCAGGAGAAGCTGCGGGCTGCCCGGGTGTCGTTTCGTGGCATTCCGGGGGTCGCCGAGCGGTGGCACAGCCAGGGTCACGCCATCGATCCCCGCCCTGCCCGCCTCGCCGCACTGGCTGCCACCACGCTGGGCGACCTCGCCGCCTTCGCAGCACCGCTGGCCGACGCACCGCTGACCGTGGCCATCGTCGGAGACACCACCCGGCTCGACCTCGCCGCGCTTGAGGCGATCCTGCCGGTCGAGACGCTGTCTGAGGACGCGCTGTTCGTTTATTGAGGGGACATCGCTGGGGCGTCTACCGTCCGCGCAGCAGAGCCTCAAGTTCTTCCTGGTTGTACACGCAGGTGGCTTCTTCATCAGCCATCCAGGGACCACGGAGGATCTCAGAGGACTCGTCATCCGCTTCGAGGATCGCGGCCTCCAGCTCACCTGGAGCCAGGGTGACCGTCTCAACAGGCTCAGTCCAGGGACCGCGGAGGATCTCGGAGGGCTCCTCATCGGCCTGCAAAACCATCACCTGCTCGGCGGAGGGCTGATCGGGGTTCCAGGGACCGCGGATCAGCTCGGAGATGACGTCGTCTGGGTCTTCGGGGCAGATCAGGACGATCTCGCCCCGGCTTGTGGCTTCTGCACCCAGCACCTGCACCCCGGTGCGGTCCTGGTCGAGCCGTCCGCTCTCCAGATGCTTCAGCACAGCGGCGATGTTGAGCACCGTGGTGGCCTCTTCGTCAGCAGCGAATTCATCGAGCATCGCGGCAAGCGCGGTGTCTTCGTCGGTGCGCCGTTCACGCTCAGTTTCAATGCGATCCACCATCTCGGTGAGTTCCATCATTCTTCGAGCTCGGAACATGCTGTCCTCCGAGGTGGGGGATGTTCCCCCGCCCAAACACACTGTAGAGCAGCTTCGCGCCGATATAGTGCCTATACGCCTTCCTTCACCGTACTGTCACGAAGACATACCGGGTCACGCCACCCGCTGAGCCGCCTGCCGCAGCGCAACCACCAGGGCGATCACCTCCAGACAGCGCGCCTCCAGACTCCGCCCCATGGCATCGGGGTAGCGGAGGGTGACCTGCCGGACGTCAACGAAGGAGCCCGGCCAGGCGTGGACCACCGCCAGGAGTGCGCCCGCGAGGTCCGGATCCTGGAGCAGTGCAGTCGCCTCAGCCCCTCCCGCAGCACAGATCAGCCCGTCGAGCACCGGGCTGCCCACCCGCAGCCCCGCCTCCCCGGTGCGGCTCCGATGGACCACCGACAGCCCCGGCGGCATCGCAGCCTCGATGCGGCCTCGGATCACCATCCAGGCCCCCTCGGCCTCGACATGCAGCCACACACCCTCTCGCAACCCATCCAGAACATGGCCGCCCTGCGCGCTGTGACCGTGGAGCAGCCCGACCTGCGCCCCGAGGCGGTCCCAGTGCTGCTCGCCGCCGAGGTCATACAGGCGCCGCAGACGCCGGACGCCCTCCACGCCAGCGAGCAGGAAGCCCCCGCCCGCCACCAGCACCCCCAGGATCAGGATCGCGGCGACCATGTTCCGATCGTAGCGTGACCTCCGGGCATTCGCAGGTGCTCCACTGCTACACTCCGCCGATGCAATCCACCCCTCCCCGCATCCTCATCGTCGGCGTGGGCTCCCTCGGCGGCACCATCGCCGGGAGCCTGCTGGCATTCTCCGCAGAGCTGGTCACCGAGGTGATCGCCCTGACCTCCAACCAGGCCGTCATCGAGGCCACCCAGCAGCACGGCTTCCGCCTCCAGGGCATCGGCGAGCCCCTCACCGCCGAGGGCGCAGCAACCGACGTCGTGCCAGACGGCACCGGGCCGTTTGACTGGATCATCCTTGCCACCCAGCCCCCGCAGGTCGAGGATGCTGCCCGCTCCTCCCTCCCCCACCTCGCCCACGATGGCGCCATGATCTGCCTCCAGAACGGACTCTGCGAGGAGCGCGTCGCAGAGATTGTCGGTCGGGATCGGGTGATCGGCGCGGTGGTCGGCTGGGGAGCATCGAGCCCGGAGCCCGGAGTGTTCGAGCGGACCTCCACCGGCGGCTTCACCATCGGCCGCCTCGACGGCACCGATGATCCCCGCCTCATTCAGCTGGCCAGCCTGCTCGAAGTCGTCGGCCCGGTGACCATCACCGACAACCTCGCCGGAGCACGGTGGAGCAAGCTGGCGATCAACTGCGCCATCTCCACCCTCGGCACCATCGGCGGTGACCGGCTCGGGGTGCTGATGCGCTACCGGTTTGTGCGTCGGCTGGTGCTGGAGATCATGACCGAGACGGTGCGAGTGGCCCAGACAGAAGGCGTGAAGCTGGAGAAGATATCTGGGACGCTGGACCTGGAGTGGCTGGCGCTCACGACGGAGGAGCAGGCGACCTGGGGCTCAACGAGCCTCGTCACCAAGCACGCCATGCTGCTGGCAGTCGGCACCCGGTATCGCCGCCTCCGCAGCTCCATGCTCGCGGCGATCGAGCGGGGGCGCCCGCCCGCAGTGGACTTCCTCAACGGCGAGGTCGTGCGCCACGGTGCCCGCCACAGCATCCCCACCCCGGTCAACGCCGCCGCAGCCGCCATGGTCCACGCCATCGCCACCGGGGAGCTCAAGAGCAGCCACGAGCTGTGCCGCACCCTCGCCGAGCACGTCGGGGTCTGGCCGCCGCTGCTGCGCAAGGGCGCGACCCGGCGCGAGGTGCCTGGGTCACCTGCTCAGGAAGACTGACCCCAGACTTGCGACGATCAACACCGCGCACATCACCAGCATGATCGTGCTGGTGATGATGATCGTGCGCAGCGCCAGGGTGGTCTGTGGGCTGACGTCATCCTTCCGCCGCTCCAGGATCGCCGCGACCAGCGTGACCGCGCTCATCGGAATGACGCACGGCCCCATGAAGCTGCTCACAGCGGCGATCAGCCATGTGATCCCGGCACGTCGAGAGATGTGGTTGAGGCCGCTGCCGAGCTTGACGAGTCCATAGACGTGCGCCGCCATCCACAGGAACGTCAGCGGGATGGCGATGACGACGCCGACAATGAGGACCAGCTCGCTAATGTGCATGCTCACAGAGACGTCTCCGGAACGGTTTTATTGTCAGCTCCGGGCGCGCTCTTCCCGACGGCGGACCTTCGTCAGCAGCGCATGGTCGCGCTGGGTGACGAGGTTGACCACCACTCCTTCGCGTCCAGCGCGGGCGGTCCGGCCGACCCGGTGGAGGTAATTGTCGAGCTCCTGGGGCAGGTGGACGTTGATGACCCGGGTCACCCGATCGATGTCCAGCCCCCGCCCGCCGAGGTCGGTGGTGATGAGGACGGAGATCTCGCCGCTGCGGAACCGTGCGAGGCTGGCCCGTCGCGCCTGACGGTCCATCTGACCGCGGTAGCTGGAGGACGCCACCCCCGCATTCTCCAGCCAGCCCGCGACCCGATCCAGCTGCTCGCGGGTGTTCACGAACAGCATCGTGCCCTCTCCCGTGCCCTCGGAGAGCACCTGGAGCAGCGCGTCTCGGCGGTTGTTGCTCACCACGTTGCGGTTGATGGTCTTCAGCGTGGCCACCAGCCGGGAGCTGCCCTCGGTCCGGATGCGGACGGGCTCAGACGGGAACAGGGTGCTGACCACGCCGTCCAGAGAGGTGGGCAGGGTGGCAGAGAACAGGACGAGCTGGACCTTGGGCGGACAGGACGCCAGGATGCGCTGCGCCACCGGGAGGAAGCCGGGATCGACCATCTGGTCGGCCTCGTCGATGACCAGGATGCGGATGTCAGACAGCCCCAGCTCGCCGGAGTCCAGCATCTGGGTGAGCCGACCGGGTGTGGCGACGAGGATCTCGAAGACCCCCGCGACGCTTCTGCGGGCGACCTTCTTCGCCGAGCCACCCAGCACCGTGCGGACCCGGAGGCGGGTGTTGTGGGTCAGCTCCTTGAGCACCCGGCTGACCTGCTCCCCAAGCTCTCGCCCGGGCACCAGGACCAGCCCCCGGGGACGACGGGCCTTCTCAACCGACGATCCGCCAAGCTCCAGGGTCTTGAGCTGGTGCAGCATCGGCAGGACGTAGGCGAGGGTCTTGCCGCTGCCGGTCTCCGAGACGCCCATCAGGCAGCGGCCATCCAGCAGCGGCTTGAGAGTCCGCGACTGAATCTCCGTGGGCTGGGTCAGCCCCTGCTGAGTCAGGCTCTCGATGAGGGAGGGCAGGAGGGGCATCGCAGAGAAGGTGGACAACGTCGGCTCCGGGGAAGACGCCCCCCATATCCCGGCCCCTGACTACCGGAGCGGAGTGAGGGTGATCTGGAGCATCACCCCGGCCCCCTGACAGCCCGCCACCAGCAAGCGATGGTACGGCGCCCAGCCCGGGGTGTCCTCCGGTGCCAGCAGCGCCTCTATAGCCGTCACGCCGAGATCGCACAGCTGCCCGATGACCAGACGGCGGTGCCCATCGACCTCGGCGGACTGGAGGGCGTGGTCGTACCAGGGGATCGGGAGATCGGCCGAGACGATGCCGAAGACCCCCGAGAGGAACAGCAGCGGCACCGCCTCTGCCTCGGCACGCTGCACCGCAAAGTCCACCCGCGCCCCCTGGTATCGGAGCCGGGCCGGGAGCAGGGCAGGCCGGGGATCCTTGTCGGCAGTGCAGGTGGTCAGCAGCGCCCTCATGGCTGCGCCCCGAGCTTCGCCTGGATGATCGTCTCCAGCGCATCGGCCACCACCCGCACCCGGGCGAGCCGTCGGCGCCCCGGGGCGATCACAATCGCCAGCTCGGCGAGGGGCATGCGCCAGTCCGGCAGCACCCGAACCAGGCTGCTCCGGCTCAGCTCATGGGCGGTCACCGGACCGATCCCCAGCCCGCCTCGAATGGCATGTCGAAGCGCCCGGCTGTCTGATGACGTCAGTCGCCCCCCGACGGAGACCTCGATGGTTCGCCCGGAATCGTCCACCAGGGTCCAGACGGCCTGAGAGCGCTGGTCGTAGAACCGCAGGCAGGTGTGGTGGGCCAGCTCCTCGGGGGTGCGCGGCAGGCCGGCGCGCTGGAGGTAGTCCGCCGAGGCCGCGAGGTAGCCCTGGATGATCCCCTGGCGACGCACCACCAGATCCCCGGTCTTCGGCGGAATCGTGACGATCAGATCCACCCCGGCCTCCACCCAGTCCTCGAAGCTGTCGCTGACCAGCAGCTCGACCTCCAGCTTCGGATACCGCAGCAGTCCCGTCCCGCACCAGTCCACCAGCTCCTCGATCATCAGGCTGGGGAGCTGAAGACGGACCACCCCGCTCGGCCCCTCCGAGAGCACCTCCCGCGCCTGCTCCAGGGTCGCGAGGCTGCTCCGGGCGGCCCGGATCCAGGTCTCGCCCTCTGGAGTGGCCCGGAGTCGGCGGGTGGTGCGGTGAAACAGCCGAGCGCCCACCTGCTCCTCGATGCGACCGATGCGGCGGCTGATGTGCCGGGGGGTCTCGCCCAGCGCCCGTGCGGCGGCGGAGAAGCTCCCGCAGTCTGCCACCCGAACCAGCCGCCTCAGGTCTCCAACACTCAGCTCGTCCAGCATCATTGAGTCCTTCAGTGACCAGGTCTTTAGCTGATCCAGACACTACTGGAGAAAGACGGGCAGGCATACGGTTCAGGAACAACGTCCAACCTGGAGAACACCATGCTCACCGCACTGCTCACC
>JBLHNG010000046.1:0-21725 GCA_047621685.1 Myxococcota bacterium
GCTGTCGAGTCCGGGAACCCCTGAGGTCGCTGACGGCATCGACAACGACTGCGACGGCATCATCGACGAGGGCACAGCCGCCTACGATGACGACGGCGACGGCTTCACCGAGGATGATGGTGACTGCGATGACACCGACGGAGCCATCAGCCCCGACGCCGCAGAGGTTGCAGACTGGCAGGACAACGACTGCGACGGCACTGTCGACGAGGGCACCGATGCTCATGACGACGACGGCGACGGCTACACCGAGGATGGCGGAGACTGCGATGATGCCGACGACACGATCAGCCCCGCCCAGCTGGAGAGCATCGGCGATGGCATCGACAACGACTGCGACGGAACCGCAGAGTGAGCTTGAATCTCGATGACTGGGCCGATAGCCTGGACAGACGATGGGCATCCTGAAGCAACTGACCTCTGAACAGAAACAGACCCTGGCCGCTCACACCCTTGTGGGTCGGGGCCGGGTCTGCTCCATTGTCATCCCCCGTCGAATCGTCTCCAGCGAGCACGCCAGTCTCACCTGGCTCGCCAGCACTGGTGGTCCAGGGTGGGTTCTCAGGGACCTCGCCAGTCGCAACGGCACCTGGCTCAATGACCAGCGCCTCGATCCCGGCGCGCCTGCCACCCTGACCACCGGCTCGGTGGTGGCGTTTGGAGACCCAGAGGATCGCTGGAGCCTCATCGACGATGCCCCGCCCATCGCGATGGCCCGGCGCATCCCCGACGGTGCGGTCCACCTCGCGGAGGGCGGTGCGCTGCTGCTGCCCTCCTCGGGAGACCCGGAGATCACCGTCTTCCACAGCGGCTACGGGGACTGGATCCTCGAAGACGACAGCGGCGCCCGGACGGTGCAGGACCAGGAGATCCTCACCGCCACCGCCGGGAGCTGGCAGCTGTTCCTCCCCCAGGTTGTCGAGGGCACGGTCAACAGCAGCGCGCTGCGGCCGGAGCTGATGACCCTCACCCTCCAGCTCCAGGTCAGCCGGGACGAGGAGCATGTCAAGACCACGCTCCATCTCGGCACACAGCACTTCGAGCTGGAGCCCCGCAGCTACCACTACCTGCTGGTCCTCCTCGCCCGCATCCGACGCGACGATGCGGATGCCTCCGAGGAGGAGCAGGGCTGGATCGACGCCGAGCTGCTCGCCCGTCAGCTCGCGGTCACCCGACGGACCCTCAACGTTCACATCTGCCGGCTCCGTCAGCAGATCGGGCAGACCGGTATCGATGGAGCGGCGGGCATCATCGAGCGGCGGTCCGGTGCGCGCCAGATTCGCCTGGGGGTTGCGGTGTTTACGGTCGAGAGCCTGTAGGGACTCTCTCGGTTCGCCGGGTAAGACCGGTTCCTGTAATCGCCTGAAACCTCCGGCGACCGCGGCATCACATAGAGTGACCCAAACCAGGAGGTCCTCATGTCTCAGCCCATCTCTTCCGCCGTCCTCATTGGCGTCTCTGACTACAGCGCCTACGACGCCTCAGCCGGCCGCCCCACGGGCACGACCGATCTGTTCTCACCGGGAAACAACCTCCGGCTCAGCTGGGAGATGTGCCGCTCGCTGGGCTTCACGCCCTCCAACATGGCGCTGCTCTCCTCACCCCTGCGCGGACTCATCGACGCCCACCCCGGCATCTACGGCGAGGCCACCCGCGAGCAGGTCCTCAGTGCGGTAGCCACCCTCGCCCGGCAGCTCGCCGGTGGTGACATCGCCCGGGGCTACATCCACTTCTCCGGGCACGGCGGCAGCCTCCCGGAGATCGGGCCGATCATGGCGGTCTCGGACACCACACTTGAGGCCGGCAAGCTCGTCAACTACGTCTCCCTGGCGGAGATCGGCGAGATCCTGGTCGCGGGCGCGCCCGGAAAGCCGGTGACCATCGTGCTGGACGCCTGCGGCTCCGGCCTCGTCCCGCGGAACTTCAGCAAGGGCCGGCTGGCGAGGCTTCAAGACATCGCTACTGTTCGGGACGGCGACGTCCTGCTCTCCTCGACCGCCCCCGCAGAGATTGGTGCAGAGCTGGAGATCAACGGCACCTGGTACGGCGCGCTGAGCTGGGCGCTGTCCCGGGCGAGCTACCAGTACGCGCGCCGCATCGAGCACAACACGGTGATGTACGACACCAGCGCAGACAACCTGCTGGCCCGGTGCACCCAGCTCATCGCCGGCTGCTCCCTGGAGCAGACCCCGCAGAGCTCCGGGAAGGGCAGGGCCATGTTCCTCCAGCCTTCGGGGATTCCACCGATCGAGCCGACCGACAAGCTGCGGGATGGCGGGCGCGGGGGGTTGGAGGTTGATGGAAGTGAGTCCGGCATCACACAAGGCAACGAGACCACCTGGGTCAACTACAAAATCCAGGACCTCAGCAACAACAACCTCGGCACCCTCACCACGGCCTACAACGCCACGGTAAACGGCCGGAAGTACACCGACTTCTGGAACACCAACATCAGCGCCTGGCCGGCGAATGTCAAGCTGACCTACCTCAACACCGGCGGCAACGTCAGCTCGCCTGGCACCGCCCAGGACATGTTCGCCTTCCCGATCTCCCCGCCGATCTTCAACAACACCGTGCTCCAGTCCGGAGACACGGCCTGGTACGTCATCCCTCAGAACGACAACACCATCCGGGGCTTCCTCGTTCAGAAACCCAACAACAAGCTGATCTGGTACATCACGCAAGACGCCTGGAACAGTCACAGCGAGACCCTCCCCATGCTGCCAGCCAGTCCTACACTGGGCGGAAAAATCATCCAGATCGAGACCGGACAGCCGCTCTTCCTTGAGCGTATGCCCGGACTCCACCTTGGTGTGGTTTCGCTTGGCTACAATGTCTATCAGGCCTCACTCGGCCTATAGTATACGCACCATCCGGAATCCCATCGAGGTCAGCCGCCGTGTGGTGGTGATGACCAGTCGATTGGAGGGTCGGCAGAAAGCCGGGGTGCTGTGCCAATTTCCGCCTCGAAGCACGACGTATTCGTTCTCCTCGCTCCACAGCCGTGGGGTGAGTCGAGGGGCAAACGAGCCGCCTCCCTTTACCCAGGCATTCTGGCAGAAGTCCCGGATGTTTCCGGCCATTCCAAAGATTCCATATGGACTGATGTCACCGGAAAAGGAATGGATGGAGACGCGCCGAGGTGCGCCATGGTGTGAGCGAACAGTGCAGGCCCAGCTGGGCTCAAAGTGGTCCCCCCAGGGCCAGAGCCGCCGGTCCACTCCCCGGGCCGCCTTCTCCCACTCCACCTCATCCGGCAGTCGCCAGTCTGGCCCGGCCCAGTGACAGTACGCCCGCGCAGCGTGCCAGGTAATCTGGGTGATTGGAACATCATCCGCCCAGACCTCACCATAATAATCGGGCACGCATGTGTAGGTTCCATCGGACTCGCGGAGGTAAACCGGAGCATGCTCCTGCTCCTCCTTGCCCTGGGTGATCATCGGCAGCAGCGGATCAATCTCCGCCACTGACCGCCCCTCGACAGCCAACGTGTTGATGAACCGGAGGTACTCCCCGTTGGTGACCGGGTGGCGCTGCATCAAGAAGCCATCCACCCAGACCCGACCCGCTGGGAGGCCATCGACAGCCTGGGGATCCCCGCCGCAGGCAAACCAGCCGCCGGGCACATAGCAGGCCCCCGCAGGCATCGTGTCTTCCGGGATCAGCGGGATGACCATCGGGGTGGTCTCGCCGGGGGGGATGCCGTCCCAGTGCTGCTGTCGGCTGATGTGGACGGGGTAGTCCATCGGCGCAAAGCCGGGGTGGGTGACCCGGAGGAGGTGGCTGCCCCGGGGGATCGGGACCTGACGCAGCGGGGTGACGCCGAGGGGGCCGATCGGAGTGGGGACCAGCCGGCGACGGCGCTCCAGGAAGGTCATCAGGGTGACGGTGGCGCCAGGGGGATCGGTGATCAGGGTGACCGCGCCCTCTCCAGACAGCCACGCAGCATGTCGGCCGCGGTCGTAGGTCTCCAGCTGCACCCGGCTGGCCACCACCCCGTCGGCATCCCCTCGTTCTTCCGCCCGAATCAGGCGGTCCCGGTAGAGGTCGCTGAGGCGATCTCGGATGGCGGTCGACTCCGGGTCGATCATCAGCGCAGCGTGCAGGCCCTGCTCATAGCGGGCCTCGATGAGAGCGGACTGGCGGGTCTCATCCCGGGCGGCGTCCTGGAGCACCCAGGCCGGCTCCTTTTCCGCGATCGGAGCGAGGGGCTCGACAGCACCGAGCAGCTCAGCGGCCTGCTGGCGGAGCGTGACGGCTCGGGCCTGGTGAACCTCGGCATCGGGCAGCGTGGCCTCGGCCTCGACATGCAGCGCAGCGGCCCGCTCCTGACGACGCGCACCGTCGAGCCAGTCCACCAGCGCACCGGCCAGCGCCCGGGCGGTGGGGCGGTCCTCGGGCTGGCGGGCCATGGCCTCACCGCACAGGGCGATGAGATCCCCGGGCAGCCGCAGCCGGGCCTGAGCAGCGATCCGGGAGAGCGGAACCGGAGGGCCGGCGAGCACGGTGCGCCAGGGCTCGCTTCCGCCTCCACGGTAGGGGGCGTCGCCGCTGAGGAGCTGGTAGAGCACCGCGCCGAGGGAGTAGACGTCGGCGGCCCGGGTGCCTCGGGAGCGACCGGCGGCCATCTCCGGGGCCATGTAGGCCGGCGTGCCGAGCACCGCGCCGTCCCGGGTGAGGTCGGGCGAGACCACCAGCGCGTCAGTGGAGAGGTCTTCGCCGATGAGGTCGCCTTCTTCGAGGTTTCGACCCAGCCCCCAGTCCATCACGACCACTGCGCCAAACTCTCCGACCATGAGGTTCTGCGGCTTGATGTCCCGGTGGACCACGCTTCGGCTGTGGGCGTAGGCGATGGCCTGGCAGATCCGGGCGAGGGCGTCGATGAGGCGTCGGAAGCTCCAGCCCTCCACGGTCTCCGCCCAGGCGCCGTCCTGTCGGGCACCATGAACCGCCGCGATGACCGACTCCAGGGTCTGTCCGCGGACCTCCTTCATGGTGAACCAGGGCTGTCCGCCGGGCCGCTCCCCCTGATCGTGGACCACGATGATCCCAGGGTGCTGGAGGCCAGCGGTGAGGCTGGCTTCGTTGGTGAACCGGGCGCGGGCGTGGGTGGAGTACAGCAGATCCTTGCGCAGACTCTTCATCGCCAGGGTCCGGCCCATCAGCCGATCCCGCACCCGACGGACGTCCCCGGTCGCCCCCCGCCCGATGCGACCGAGATCCTCGTACCGCTTCGCACTGACCGGCGTCACCGACGGAGGAGGCCGTGCGGGGGAGCCATCGAGATCGAGGTCGAGGGTGTCGGAGTCGTCCCCTTCCAGCACCATCGAGACAACCTCTTCGAGGGCATCCCTGACATGCTCTGAGAGCCGATGGGCCCGACAGAAGGCTTCGAGTCGACGATCCACGCTCCGTTGTTACCACGAAACAGGGCGGACGGCTCAGCTCCGGCTCGGGTAGACCCCTTGCAGCGCGATGATGAAGTTCAGCGCACAGTAGGGCTGGCGGATGTCGACAGGCTGGCTTCCGCCGGCGCTGGAGATGGCGCTGCTGCTCATCTGGGTGTCTGGCGTGCTGTTGGTGTAGGTCGACAGGCCGCTGGAGGGACTCTGGCCAGCGAGCAGGTTGTCCTCGGGGGAGAGCTGACCGGCGGGAGCGTTGCTCGCCTGGAGGCGGTGGCTGTGGCTGGGGAGCTGGTTGGTGGTGAGGGTCTCGCTCTCCGCGCCGCCTCTCTGGCCGAGGCGGTAGTCGCTCAGCCCAGGGCCGTCTCCACGCTGAACCGGCACCCGACCACGCAGATCCGGCAGCGCGAAGGTCGAGACACCATCGCCACCATAGGTGACGCCAAGGATGGAGAACAGTGCGCTGTAGCTGTTGATGGAGAGCAGCTGTCCTTCACAGAACGCCCAGCCTCTCGGCTCAAAATTGCCCCCAAACATAATAATCTGACCGATAAACGGATCCATAATGTAATTCCTTGTTTTCCGTCGAGACTCGTCGCCTCGCGTCTTTGTTCTATCGAGATCGGAAACCAAATTGGATTACAGCGGACTACAGCTGTCAGGGACGCACACAGACCAGTCTGATATAGGTGAGGCTCATCGGGAGAACCTACGCCCCCTCATCACCTGCACGTCCGCCATGTCCTGGACTACCTCCAGCGCGCTCCCTTCGAGGATGCGGTCACCGACAGCTACAAAGGGCGGACCGTTCTGGTGACCGGGGGTGCCGGCGCGATCGGCAGCAACCTCTGCATCGCGCTGTCGCACCTCGTCGGTCCGACCGGCAAGGTGATCATCCTCGACAACCTCTCCGCGACCCGAGATCAGTCCCGCGACAACATCGCCCCGCTGCCCAATGTCCTGTTTGTCCACGGCGACGTGCGCAGCGACAGCGACCTGAAGCGCGTGTTTCGGGAGGACCCCTCCGTCGTCTTCCACCTCGCTGCCTTCTTCGCCAACCAGAACTCCGTTGACTACCCTGAGACCGCCGCTGATGTCGACATCATCGGAATGATCCGGCTTCTGGAGTACTGCCGAATCGCGAAGATCGACCGGCTGATCTACGCCTCAAGTGGCTGCGCAATCTATGGCTCCTACCCTGAGCTTCCGCTGCGCGAGGAGTTCGTCTCCACCCACCTCACGACCCCGTACCAGATCAACAAGATGACCGGGGAGATGTACTGCAACTTCTACCACCACCACTACGGGATGAAGATCGTCAATTGCCGCTTCTTCAACTCGTATGGTCCCGGTGAGATCCCCGGTCAGTACCGCAACGTCATTCCCAACTTCATCTACTGGGCAATGAACAAAAAGTCTCTTCCGATTACTGGAGAAGGCACCGAGACCCGTGACTTTACCTACACACTCGACCTCGTTCAGGGGCTGCTGAAGGCGGGCTACTATGAGTCCGCAGTGGGTGTGGAGTTCAACCTCGCCGCAGGTCGAGAGATCAAGATCGCCGACATGGCTGCGCTGGTCAATTCCGCCACAGAGAACCCCTCCCCCATTGAATTCAAGCCTCGCCGACGCTGGGACACCAAGCCCCGCCTCCTGGCCTCCATCGAGCGTGCCCAGAGTCTGCTCAAGTACGAACCCATTGTTCAGTTTGAGGAAGGCTTCCAGTACACCGTCCAATGGTTTGAGGAGAACTGGGACCGGATCGTAGCGGGTGCAGACTTCCCGCCGGGTATGAACAGCGCTGTCCGGTGAGGAAGCCCTCAGAGCCTGACGATGTCCGCCTCTCGCCGCTGCCTCCACACACCGACGAGGGTGACCGCTACGACGCTCAGGCGCCCCTTGGACGGGGCGGCATGGCGGAGGTTGAGCTGTGCATGGATCGGCGGCTGGGCCGACCGGTGGCCCGCAAGCTGCTGCGCTGGGAACTTCAGTCGGTCGAGGAGTGCCGCCGCCGCTTTGTCCGCGAGATCCAGGTGCAGTCTCAGCTCGATCACCCGGCCATTGTGCCGGTGTTCGACAGCGGACAGGACGAGGACGGTCGGGACTTCTTCACCATGCGTCGCATCGGCGGGGTCACCCTGGGTGCGGCCATCGCGGCGGTGCAGAAGATCCCCTACCCCGACGGCGTGGCCCGGGAGCGCAGCCGACTCCTCGCAGCCTTCCTCCAGGCCTGCCTCGCGGTGGACTACGCCCACAGCCGCGGGGTGATCCACCGGGACATCAAGCCGGGCAACCTCATGATCGGCCGGTACGGCGAGCTGTATGTGCTGGACTGGGGCGTGGCGAAGGTGCGATCAGACACCGCCGACCACATCGCCACCGAGACCCTGCTCTCCGCCTCCAGTGCAGACTCGGAGCTGACCGAGGGGCGTCGGATGCTGGGCACTCCGGCATACATGAGCCCTGAGCAGGCGCGGAACCCCTCCGATGCCACCCCGCGCTCGGACGTCTATGCGCTGGGATGTGTGCTGTTCCAGCTCCTCACCGGCACCCGCCTTCGGTCCGAGCCGCTGCGGGGCTGGCCAAAGGGCGAGGCGCTGCACCCCTCCCGGCTCAACCCCACGCTCCCCCCGGAGCTGGACCGCATCTGCGAGCGGGCCTGCAATCCAGACCCCGCCGCTCGATACGCCACCGCCCGGCAGCTCCACGACGCCGTCGAGTCGATCGTCCGCGGGGATCGGGACCTCGCGCTGCGGCAGCAGCTCGCCGCCGGCCATCTCGCACAGGCCCGCCAGCATGCCGAGGACGGGGCGGAGTCTGCGGTGCTTCGTGAGGCGGGCCGGGCGCTGTCCCTGGACCCGACCTCCACCGATGCTGCGGGGCTGCTCGCCCGATACTTCCTCGCCCCCTCTGAGGACGATCCGGCCCCGCTCCGAGACGAGCGCCAGCAAATTGATGCCGTGGACGGACGGCGGATGCTGGTCACCAACGCCGCGACCGCCGGGGTCATCCTCGCGGTGATCGGACTGCTGGGCGGGCTGCACAACATCCTGCGCCCCGATCTGCTGATCGCCGCCATCCTGCCGGCCGTCCTCGGTGCGGTCGTGCTCGCCACCAACGCCCCGGGCGTGCCGAGGAGCGCGACTGCCCTCGCCCGATCCGTGGCCGTGAGCGTCGGGTTCTCTGCCCCCATCGCCCTGTCCGCGCCAGCCTTCGGTCCGTGGGTGCTGCCGCCGCTCATCACCTGCGTGACCTGTGTGGTGGTCGCCGGGGTGGTGGCCATCGGCTGGCGGCGTCTGCTGGTCATCTCCAGCGCGCTGGGCACCCTGGCCGCGACCCTGGCGGTCTATGCACTTCGCGGTCCTGCGCTGGGGCTGGCGGTCACCCCACAGCAGCACACCATGCAGGCGGTCATCGTCCAGTACGACCCCACCTGGACCCCGATCGCCGTCGCGGTGCTCTGCGTGGTCATGGTCGCCGCCGGCACCGCAGTCACCTGGCGGAACACCGACGCCCTGCTCTCCAGCCGCCACCGGCTCCACCGCTACGAGTGGCGCCTTCGGCAGATCACGGACGCCCCAGCCAAAGCTGAGCAGACACCGCCCCGGCAAGGGTGAGGTAGACCCCGCCACCACCGGGCCACAGGGTCAGCTCCCCGGCACGTCCGGCCAGGGTGGCCGTGACCACGATGCCGTCGTCATAGGGCCACCACGCCGCAGCGTCGTCGTGCATTCCCCGAAGCACCAGGCGACCCACCCCGTCCTCAGAGAGCGTGAGGCTCAGGGACACCGGGCCGGGCTCGATGGCGGCCAGCGTGCCGGAGAATTCGAAGCGATCCGGTGAGAGTCGAGCGAGCACGCCCTCACCGACTGCCGCCCAGATCCCGGCCATCTTTGCCTGGATCTGGAGCGGGGAGTCCGGAGGCGTGTCGGCGAAGATGGCGGTGAGATCGATCACAGCCGGGAGGCTACCATGGCTACTCGCGCATCAGGATCTGGATCTCGGAGATGCAGGTGTCCTGGTACTTTGCGCCCGGGTAGACGTCGGCGAGGGTGAAGGAGATCTGGTTGACGGTCTGGGCATCGCCGTCGTTGGTCCAGAACAGCGCACCGTGGGCGTTCTGGGTGCGGGAGAACCACTCGTCCGCGCTCAGTGCCATCGTCTCTCCGGGGGTGCAGGGATCGGCGGCGGGCACCGCAGCGGGATCCTGGAGGATGACGTTCGCGCGAATCTGCGGCCCCTCGGCGTCTCCGGCGACCATGTTCAGCGCCCGGACCCGTCCGTTGGCGGCCAGCAGCGGGGCGGACTTGAAGTAGCCACCGTGGACCAGGATGGCCTCAATGACCCCGGGCTTGCTGAGGGTGATGTTGATCGACTCGTGGAGCCCGACACCGGAGTCACCCTCACACCATGCTGTGGACAGGTCGCCGTCAAAAGCGAGCTGCGCACCGTAGTTTCCCGCGAGGGTGGAGTCCGCCGAGGCCGAAGCGATCTCAGCGGGCTGGCAGCTCGCGCAGCTGATGTCCGCGCAGAGGATGCCGTAGCTGGCCTCTCCGGCGAATGCGGGACTGAGCAGGGCGGTGAGGATGAACATGACGTCTCCGGTTTCTCTCCTGGTACGCCGATGTGCCTCAGCTGCCATCCTGCATGGATCTTTCACCTGACGGTGAGGTTGGCTTTAGACTTTGTCCTTCAGCAGATGAAGAAAACAATGCACAGCAGATGGATCCTGATCCCAACCATCACCGTGTGGTTGGTGCTGGTCTGGCGAACCGGTCCACCGACCGGTGACTTCGCCAACTACTGGACCGCTGCTGCGCTGTGGCTGGAGGGCGATCCCCTCACCCAGCTCTACGACTACCGCTGGTTCACCGCCCAGGCCGCCCGGCTGGGGTTCGCGGATCGGCTGGTGGGCTTTGCGGTGCTCACGCCACCCTCTGCGCTGCTGGCGGTGCCGCTGGCGGGGCTGTCTGTGGGGGCGGCTGGGCAGGTGTGGTGGGCGGGACAAGGGCTGCTTGGTTTGCTGCTGGCGTGGCTGATGGCCCGGGGGCGTGCGTGGCCGGTGTGGGCGGGCATGGTGGCGGTGCTGCTGGCCTGGCCGGTGCTTCGCGCTCACCTCGTCCAGGGGCAATTCCACCTGCCAGTGGCGGTGTGTCTGGCGGGTGGGCTGTGGGCGTGGCAGGCGCGTCGGGACGGACTGGCAGGGGTGGCACTGGGGCTGGCAGTCGGGCTGAAGGTCCATGCCTGGCCGGTGCTGGTGGTCGCGATGCTGGCGAGGCGCTGGCGGACGGCAGGGGCGGCGATGGGCACCCTGGTGGTCGGTGGAGCCGTGAGTGTGGCGCTGCTGGGCTGGCCGGTGCATGCCCTGTGGTTGTCCGAGATCGCGCCAGCGGCAGCCCGGGGCTGGTTCGTTCACCCCTGGCACCTCGCGTTTCAGAGCCTCAGCGCCGGACTGCGCCACGCACTGCTGCCCCACCCCGGGCTCAACCCAGCCCCCCTCGGCGACAGTCCCGCCGCAGTCTCGGCGATACTGGCGGGGTTTCAGCCCCTGATCGTCGGACTAACCGCCGCCTCCGCCCTGTCGTGGCCCACCCTGAGTCCCACCCAGCGCGACCGCATCCTCGCTGCGGCAGCCTGCGCGGCGATGGTGTCGGGTCCGATCCTGTCGCACTACCACCTCGTCCTGCTGCTGCCTGCAGTGGCCTGGGCGGCGGGGGCGCTGCTGGAGGAGGGCCGCCCGAAGCACGCCGCAGCAGTGGTCGGGGTGGCCGTCCTCACAGCGTGGTGGCCGGTCCCGCTGGACCTCGCCGGAGACGCCCTGCTGCCGGGACTGCTCGTCGCCCTCCCCCGACTGTGGCTGGCGCTGCTGCTGTGGGGCCTCATGGTTCCGTGGCGGCTGGGCCGGGTGGCGTGGCTGGGGCGAGGAGGTGCGGTGATCCTGGCGGTCGCGCTGGCGATGACCGCCGCGGAGCCTCCGTCGGATCCAGACGGGGCCGTCCCGCGCGACGATCCCGCCTTTCCGCTGATCAGTGCGGAGCTGGTCGGCACCGAAGATGGCAGCCTGTGGTGGAGCGGCTTGCCGACGGACCGGCAGGGGCACCCCGGTCAGGGCTGGGTGGGCTACCGACTGGCCCCCGGACAAGCAGTGCCAGAGGTGGTCGCCTGGGACGAGACTGCCCACGCCTGGGCACCCACAGTGAGCGGCCCAGACACCGTCGACTGGCAGCACGGCGCCATCCCGCCCATCGATCCAACCCGTCCAGGCCCCGACAGCGGCACCCTCACGACCATCGAGCGAGACGGCCAGCGCGACCTCGCCTGGGTGAGCCCTTCTGGCGAGATGGTCCCAATCACCTCGAATTCAGCGCATGACACCGACCCGGTCTGGGATGCGAGCACGCAGCGAATCTGGTTTCTCAGCGATCGGGGTGTTGGGGTGCGCACACTGAGACTATGGTCTGTCTCCGATGACCTCCGGAGTGATTGATGTCTGCCTCCAAGCGCGTAGTGTTGTTCTTTCCCTCCTACGCCTCCGAGGAGATCTCCCCGCCGTTGGCCCTGATTGCCATCTCCGGCCCGCTGCTCTCGGCAGGGTTCGAGGTCGAGATCATCGACTCCGCGCTGCACCCTGACTTCATCCAGCGGACCCTGGATGCCCTCGACGGGGCGCTGTGTCTGGGGGTCTCGCTGATCACCGGGCCGATGATCGCCGACACCATCGCGGTCTGCCGGGCAGCGAAGGCCCGCTACCCCGACCTGCCGATCATCCTCGGCGGCTGGCACCCCTCCATCCTCCCGGAGCAGACTTTAGAAGCGGACTTCGTAGACTCCGTGGTGCTGCGTCAGGGCGAGCTGGCGATGCTCGACATCGTCACCCGGCTCTCTGAAGGCGACACCGTCCACGGCGTGAAGGGCACCCTGAGCAAGCCCGGCGGCACCGTCACCCGGCACGCCGATCGCCCCTACACCCCGGTCGTCGACCTCCCCAAGCGCATGCCCGGCTACGAGCGCATCGACTACGACGCCTACGAGCGAGCGACTGGCCTGCGCTGGGTGATGTACACCACCAGCCACGGCTGTCCCTACAACTGCAGCTACTGCTCCAACGCCTCGGTCTACGGCCGCAAGCTCGACGAGCTGCCCGTCGAGCAGGTCCTCGACGAGGTCACCTGGCTGGTCAAGAAGTACGACATCCGGCTGCTGGGCATCATCGACGACATCTTCTTCGCCTCCCGCAAGCGCTCCCTGGCCATCGCTGAGGGTTTCCTGAGTCGGAACCTCAACATCCAGTGGTACATCCAGGACCGCGCCGACTCCATCGCCAAGCTCAGCATCGATCAGGCGAAGATGCTGCGGCGCTCGGGGCTGGTTCGGGTGCACTTCGGTGCGGAGTCCGGCTCAGACAAGGTGCTGGAGTCCATCGACAAGCTCTCCCGGGTCTCCCGGACGCTGGAAGCCGTCGAGCGGTGTCGAGACGCCGACATCCGAGCCAGCTTCGGGTTCATCTTCGGCCTGCCCGACGAAGACGAGGACGACATGCTCCAGACCGTCGACCTCATCCGGAACATCTACAAGCTCTACGCCCGTGCAGACTGTCACACCAACATCTTCACTCCCTACCCCGGCTCCCCCCTCTGGCCGCGATCCGTCGACATGGGCGTTGCTCCACCGACCTCGCTGGAGGAGTGGGTGGCGTTCTTCCCCCGGCTCACCGAGCTGCCCTGGCTGCACGGCGAGCGGCACCAGCGGCTCCAGGACATTCGGCAGTACCTCCGGCTGGGCTACCCCAACGTCCGGGTCGGCGAGGATCAGGGCAGCCGCCGCCATCGCCTCGCGCTGCGCCTCCTCGGCCCCTCCTCCCGCTGGCGCATCGAGAACCACCGCTACCGCACCCCCGTCGAGGTTCGCGGCTACGACGCCTTCCAGAAGCTCAAGGAGCGCCTGTAGGCCTCGCCCTCACGGACAGGTCAGCGTGGTATCCCCGACCTTCGAATTCTCGAAGTGGATCTCGCCCCGATAGTCGAAGTGACCACCCTCAACCCGGTAGACCGACGATCCGAGCAGCTCACCAACGCTGCCGCCGACGAAGTCAATGCCCCAGTCCTCGACAGTGAGTGTCTGGTCGAGGTCGCTGCGCACCCCGTCCGCTTTGATGAGGTCATAGCGCATCTCGCCGTCCCCCAGGAACTCGAGAACCTCCTGCAGCGAGGTCTCCAGTTCGTATTTGATGGTGCCGTACTCTCGGACGTCTTCGACCACGACAGCGGAGTCGAATGCGATGCTTCCGAGTGAATTGTAGACCGTACTCAGATCGGATTCAGACAGCGACATCGGGTTGTCGGGGGACGCGCCGAACCCGAGCAGCTCCACCAGCGGTCCCGTCTCGTCGTAGCTCAGCTCGGGTGAGCCGGTGGTCCAGTTGATGTCGATGGAGATTCCAGACAGGTAGTTGTCGATCAGGAAGACGTTCTCGGTGATGCGCTCACCGCTCTGGGCGAACGCATAGTCTCTGGTGGTGTAGAGCCCGGTGGTCATCGTGGTGGACTTCGACACCGTGGTGTAGTCACCCTCACCATCGTAGGACCAGCCCTCCGGCATGGCATGCGCCTGACCATCAATGATCGCTGAGACGACCCCGATGGCGATGTCGGTGCACAGCTGCCACAGGAGCGCACCACAGGCGACCATCTCATGCAGACTCGCGCCGTACTCCACCGTCAGGAGGACGCTGTCGGCGATCTCCTCCCCGGTCGCACCGTCGCTGCAGGTCTCGAAGCCATCGGCCGCGTAGGTGGTGTCGACGCCAGGGTCCTCGGCGTCGGTGTCTTCAGTCGCGGTGTCGGCGTCGTCGGCAGCGGGAGCACAGCCTGCGGCGAGGATCGTGATGGTGAGCAGGGCGGGCAGGTGCATGGGATGTCCGGGGTTCTGGTCGCCCGGAAAACGTAGCGGGTAGAGCACCTCGGGCCGGTTTCGCCGGGTTTCAGCAGCATCAGCGCCGGGCATGCTCCAGCCCGTGCCGCCCGACCCGCTCCAGGTCGGCGTCTCCAGTCCCCTGCCCCAGCGCAGCGAGCACGATGCTGCAGTACAGCGCCCGGAGCCGGGCACGGTCGCGGGTCTGTGGATCGGTTGGGCCATAGACATCGAAGAATCGCGCCCGATCGGTGTCGGTAAACATCGTGTATGCAATCGACAGATCGACCGACCGATCTCCAGCGTGCAGGTCTCCCCAGTCGATCACCCCGCACAGGCGATGAGACGGGTCGAGCAGGAGGTGCCGGGCGTACAGGTCGCCGTGAATCCAGCAGGGCTCGCCCGTCCATGGCGGGGTGCCTCGAAGCCTCTCGGCGAAGCGCAGGACCGAATCGTCCTGTCCGGCAGACCGGGCACTCAGTCCCGCGAGCACCCGTTCGGGATCGCTGCGGCAGTGCGCCTCCCTCGGCAGCCCCTCAGGAACCGGGAGCGCATGGAGCACCGCCAGGAATGCGCCGACATCGCCCGCCAGCACACGCCGCTTTGCAGCAGACAGCGCCACCCCGCAGGCGGTCTCCCCCGACAGCCGACGGTGCCCCATAAACATCCAGTGAGAGCCGAAGGCCGAAGCGCCGACGATCTCCGGCAGCGGCACCGGGACCGGAAGCCGACCAGCGAGCAGCGGAAGCCACCGGATCTCCCGAGCCAGGAGCACAGCGGTCTCAGCCCGACGGGGAAACCGGAGCACCCACGGACCAACCGACCACGTGCTGTTGTCCCACCCCTGCCCCAGCCGACAAATCGGCAGCGCAGACAGCGACGGATGCTGCGCTGCGATCCACGCCCGGACCTGCGTCTCATCGATCAGACGCGGCCCGTTCCATGGCGGGGCGGCCTGGGGACGGAGCACCATCACGGGCCGACCAGGATGAGCTTGCCGGTCTCTGGATCCCGATAGACCGTGCCCACACTCTCAAACCCGCTGCCGTCCTCCCCCATCGACTCCGGCAATTGCGGAAGCTCCTGGCCCTGCTCGATCGTGTCGACCGTGGGGGCGAGGGTCTGGGAGAGCTGCGGATTGCTGGCGATGAGGGCAGCGATGAGCCCACAGGCAAACACCAGCATCACGTCGACGAGGTTGCCCATCACGCTGAGCGGATCGGCGTCTCCGTCGAATCGACCACCCCACCGATCAGCCATGAGTCACCTCCATGGTGTCCAGCAAGCGGTCGTACCAGCGGCGGCGCAGTCGGCTGAGCACGAACCCGATGACGCCGACCAGCAGACCAAGCACGGTGGTGTCGAATGCCACGGTGACCGCGTCTGCCAGCAGCACGACGTTGCCCTGCCCCAGCGCCGCGAGGCCCGGTCCGAGGGGGATGAGGGTGCCCATCAGCCCAAGCATCGGCCCCACCCGGGCCAGCAGATCCGCCCGCTCGATCCGGCGTCGGGCCAGCTGGGTGACCCGCTCGGGGTCCGCGCCCGCCAGCTTCGCCAGTCCCATCGTTCGCTCCCCGATGGCTGCACCGGCGTCGAGCACGCTCAGGGCCGCAGCCAGGAGGAGGGCGAGGATGGTCGGCATCGCGAGGGCATCGACCAGGGTCCGCATCAGCTCTGGCAGCATCACGACACCCTCCGGCTACCCATCCACATCCCGCCCAGCAGCAGCGCACCGAACAGCCCGAAGACCGCCCACAGCTCGGGGCGGGACTCTGTGGCCTCGGCGTCCTCGACGCTGACCTCGGTGATGGTGGCGGGATCCACCGCAGGCGCGGCGACCTGCACCTGGGCGGAAGCAAGGACGGCGGCGAGGGCCTCGGCCTGCTGGGGACCGATGCGCTCCTTGACGAAGTCCATCACCGGATGGTCGGGGCGGGTGTGTCCGGAGCCGGGCAGCCCATGCTCCGCGACCAGCGCGGCGAATTCTTCGGACAGCTCGGTGAGAGTCTGCTCGTCGGGCTCCCAGTAGCCCTTCTGGGCGGCGACCAGCATGATCGCGAGCATGTTGGTCTTGACGTGGACGTTGCGGCCTTCCTCCAGGAACTCGTCGAGCCCGATGTCGTGTCCGTCGTCGATGTAGACCCGCTTGACCTCGTCCCACACCCAGGGCTGCACGATCTCGGGGTTGGTGACCTGCCAGCCCCACAGGTTCTCCATGAACTCGTTGCCCATCGTGCGCGCCCCGGCATAGCCGTGGTTCATCAGCCCCTCCAGCCAGACCGGGTTCAGCTCCCGGCCCCGAAGCTCAGAGAGCAGGGCAACCTCCAGAGGGCGCACCCGGGCGTTCTCGGGGTTGGCGTGGTCCACGATCCGAGCCGCAGGGGCCTCACCCCGGGCATGCTCGACGGCGAGGCTCAGGCCGCCGAGGTAGTCGAAGCCGTCGTTGTTGTCGATGAGCCCGTAGAGGTTGCTGGCCCGGCCGAGGTAGGTGTTCTCGGTGGCTGCGAGGGTACGGGTAAACAAGCTGTGTACTGGTTCACCGGAGAAACCATCTCCGTAGGCATGCCCCATCCGGCGGGTGTAGGCCGCAGCCAGCTCGCTGCGATCGGTCCAGGCCCCGGAGCGCTCGGCGAGGCGGTTGATGCCTGCGCCGTAGCCGCCCGGCGCGTTGCCAAACACCCGATACGTCGCCAGCCGACCGGCCATGCTGGCCTCCACACCGGCGTCGAGCTGGGCCTGGGCTTCCACGACCCAGTGGGCCGCGACCTGGTTGACCGCCAGCAGCTCGTCTCCGGGAGTGGTCTCCGAAGCGACCGGAGCGAGGGCGGCGTTCAGGGCGTCGGTCAGCGCCGGGTGCTCGACCTCGATGGTCTGCTGCGACCCGGCCAGGGCGTGCAGGACCGCGCGGTCCAGCCAGACGAGCATGTTGGGGTACAGGTCCCGAAACAGGCCGGAGGTCACGAAGGTGACGTCTCGTCGCACGGCATCTTCGGCGAGGGATGCCCGCTGAATGCCCTTGACGACTCCCCGGCTGTTCCACACCGGCTCGACCCCGAGCATTGAGAGTCCAAATGCGATCATCGCGCCCTCGTCCCGCACGGTGTCGCTGGCCCACAGCACCACGGCCTCGCGCCCGTCCGCAGTGGTCTTCCCAGTGCTCAGGGCCTCGGCAGCCAGCTCACTGCCGAGGGTCCAGGCCAGCCGAGAGGGCACCAGCTCGCCGCCCAGCGCGTGGAAGTTGCGCCCGGTGGGCAGGGCCTCGGGAGTGCGGATCGGGTCGTTGCCCTCTCCTGGGGAGATGAACCGACCATCCAGGGCCGCCAGCAGGGCTGTGCGCTCCGCTGCGGGGGAGGCAACCAGCCGGCTGCGCACATCCGCGTCGACCTCCCCCATGCTCTCGATCATCCGATCCACCGCCACCGCGTCCCAGTCCGTCCCGAAGATGTGCAGCCCATGGGGCATGAAGTCTTCCTGGAGGTGGGTGAGGTAGTGGCCGACCTCGTGGACCAGCATCTCGTCATCGACCTGGTCATACGTGATGCCGCGGACCTCAAGCTCCTCGGCCATGCTCTCCTCCAGCTCCGACTGGAGGTCGAGCCGAGCGATGGTCACCCGGATCTGATCGATAGCGCGCTGCTGGGTGGTGGAGCTCCCACCGTGCTCCGCGGCCTCGTAGCTCTCGACGAGCTGGCGGAGGGTGAGCAGGTCGTCGTAGAGCGGGGTGGCCGACAGGGAGGGCGTGAGGTGGTCGACGATGGTCGCCATGCCCCGACGCTTGGCCTGGATGCCCTCTCCGACCCCATCGACGATGTAGATGTAGGCATTGGGGAGGTCGCCCAGCAGCAGCCGGGGGTAGTCAGTGGCGGGCAGCCCGGCGCGCTTGCCGGGCAGGAACTCCAGGGTGGAGTGTCGGCCGACGTGAACGACCACGTCAGCACCCCAGACATCGCGAATGTAGTGGTACCAGGCGATGTACTGGTGATGGGGCGGGAAGGCGAGGTTGGCGTGGAGCAGCTCCTCGTTCAGCTCCCAGCCCCGCGGCGGCTGCGGCCCCATGAACACGTTGCCAAACGTCAGCCCCGGCAGCACGATCTGCTCACCGTGGGTCATCACGTACCCGGGGCTCTCCCCCCAGCCGCGCAGCCCCTCGATGCCAGTCCGCTGGATCGCCGTGGTCAGCGTGTCGACCACACCCCACTCTCGCTCATCCCCGGCCATCGCGGCCTCGTAGGCCACCGTCAGCTGATCGAGCAGGTCCGAGGCACGCTGCCGGTGCTGCGCCTCGACGCCCTCGACGAGGTGGTGGACATCGCCGAGGGTCTGCTCGACCTGCTGGCGGGCGAGGTCGACCTCTCCAGCCACCGCAGCCTCCCGGGCGGTCACCGCGAGCAGGGCCAGCGGGCCAGACACGACCTCCTGCTGCACAGACTGAGGGAGGGTGGCGAAGTAGCGGTCGTAGTCAGTGCGGGAGAGGGTCTGGGCTGTGGCAGCCATTGCTGAGATGGCACCAGCATCTTCGGGCAGGTTGACTGCGCGCTCCTGCATCAGCTCCAGCAGGGCCTCGCTCTCCGTTGGCGGGCTGCCGATGTCGTAGCCAGCCTCCCCGAGCATGCCGAGCAGCGCGATGAGCGAGGCGGGCACGTCGAGGTTGTCCGCGCCGATGTTGTGCCGTCCCGGGGGGTGGTTGTAGTAGACGATGGCGACCTTCTTGGCGGCGTTGTCGGTCGTCTGAAGGTGCGCCCAGCGGCCGAGTCGGTCCGCCAGGGAATCGATCTCCTCGGGAATCGGCCGCAGGATCGCCAGCCGGACGCCGGTTCGGACATCGATGGTCGCCGGGGAGAGCGCGCCGAGCACCACCGGCTGCCCCTGTCCCTGAAGCTCGGGCATTGCGACCCGGCTGTACAGCCCCTCCCATGGAATGCCGGACTCCGAGAACCGCCACTGCTCCGTGGTCATGTCGACCATGCGGATGCCCTTGATGACCGGCACGTCGAGAGACTTCAGCACCTCCGTCGCCGCTACCCTCCCTCCTCCGCCACCAATGACGAAGTCCTGGAGCGAGACCACGGTGGAGAGCTGCGCAGTCGGGATGGCTGCAAGCGCGGTGACGCTGGCCTCTCCCCACCGGGCCAGAAGGCTCACACAGGACAGCGACTTCTGCTCGACGGCATCACAGATCGCCTGGTGAATCTCCGCGTCTCCGGTCCGATCACCGCTGTCGTAGTCCAATACCACCACCGCACGCCGGTCGGCCGGCAGCGAAGGCGTCGCGACGATCTGGCCGTCCTGCATCCAGCGAACCACCGGACGGGGCTGTGGCGACGGGACGGTGATCCCATCGTCATGACGGGCCAGCATCCAGGCCATCAGCCCGGCGAAGTTGTTGCTGCCCCGAGCCTGCCAGTAAGCCCTTGCCTCCAGCCAGGGGGCCTGCCGGGGATGGTCCTGTGAGAGCGCTTCCCGGAGCTGCTCGGGATCCTCGCTGGCAGAAAACGACGCGGTCAGGGTGGCGATGGTCTCGTCGTCGAGTCCACCAAACACCGGGGTGCCATCAAGCCGGGCGAGGGTCGTGAGTCGGGGGTCGCCGTGCAGTGCCAGCAGGGTCGCATCGCTGGACGGGGCGCTGTTGGCGAGGAGCCGCTCCAGGCGAGTCACCTCCTCACCAAACACCCCACCCAGCAGCACCGCGTCGGCGGCAGACCAGGCCACAAGGACCTCGGCGTCCGTCATCTCCGCGAGCTGATCGGTGGTCCGCAGGAGCACGGTGTGCTCTGGGTTGTCGTCGAGGAAGCGGTGTGCCCCGGCAGTCAGCTCGGCGGCGGAGCGGTTGGAGACCACCGCAAACAGGGTCGCAGCATCCGCACACAGGGCGGTCAAAAGCATCATCATCGCATCACCGTCACGCGGTAGTCGCCGACCACTGCGCTGTTCTCGTCGAGGTAGGGGTACTCAGCCAGCGCGACCCGTCCGTCAGCAGACATCGCCGAGGCGTAGAAGGTCGGCCCCTGAGTGGGACAGAACGCCTCCAGTCGATCGGCACCGCTGCGGCGGTCTTCGGGATCGCTGAGGTCGAAGATCAAGGCGCCGTAGAGGTCCCGGCGGGCATCGGTCTGGCGGTCTCCGGCGGCGACGACGAGGTATCTACCGTCATCAGAGAGGGTCATGCCGTCGAGGATCTGCGGACCGCTCCACAGCCAGCGCCGGGTCCCGTCGAGCCCCAGCGACCACAGGGTGTTCTCGTTGGGGTGGAGGCTGGGGGGCCGGTGGGCCTCGGTCTGGGCACCGTAGGGGATGAGGGTGTTGGAGGTGGAGAACACCACGCCGTCTCCGTGGAAGAAGCCCCAGCCGACGCTGGCGTGAATGGGAACCTCGCCGGCCAGGATCGGCGAGCCGGTCTCCTCCTCCATCGTCAGCGTGCCGTCGGCGCCGTAGACCTGGACTCGCCCGTCGCCCAGCCCGAGGAAGATGCCCGCCTCCGAGACATCCAGGCCTTCCCAGAGGCTGGTCTTCGAGAAGAACGGTGCCAGCGGCTCGGGAACCACCGACCGCACCAGCTCAAGATCCGACAGCGACAGCACCACCACCCCGCCCAGCGGCAGGTCCACTGGATCGGGACCGGCGGCGTCTCGGACCACCGAGACCACCACCTGATCGCTCTCGACATCCACCCGGGGGTGTCGCAGCCGGGCGTCGGCCACGGTCTCCGGCCAGCGGGAGACGATCTGCCCCTCTGGCGAGACTCGAAGGAGCTGGGAGCGGTTCTTCTTCACCCCGTCGTCCTTCCACTTGTGGTGGGCGGCGATGATCAGGTCGCCACCGGGGAGGACCTCCAGGCCATAGGCCGCCGGGAGCCGGTAGACGCCGTAGAGGTCCTCGGCGTCCGGCGCGGCGGAGGATCCGACGATGTCGGCCAGCCTCAGTCGCCAGCGCGAGGTCAGGTCGGCAGGCACCATGGCGTGGACGAAGGCGTCCGGGGACTGCTCGGCGGCGTAGAGGGTGGCCCCGTCTGCCGACCATGCCACCGACTTCACCATGGTCTCTGCCAGCTTGCGTCGGGCCAGGACCTCGCCGGTCCAGCCGTCCAGCATCAGCACCTCACCCCGGTAGCTGCCCACCGCGAGCTTTGTGCCGTCTGGAGAGAACGCCAGGGTAGTGTTTGGCGCCGCACCGCCCATTGCTACCAGCCGGGAGACATCTCCGAGTCCGACGGAGTACATCGCGGTGCACTCTGCCTGTGCGGGTGCCACCCCGCTCCAGGCCCCGACCGAGACGGACTCCCCTGGCGATCAGTCCCGGAGCACCAGCCGCCGACCATCCGGCAGCGCCGTGCCGTCCTCGCCGCCAGGAAGCACGACGCCGTCGCGTACGAACCGAAGCTCGCCCTCGGATGTTGAGGGTTGAGACGGCGCACAG
>JBLHNG010000047.1:0-21611 GCA_047621685.1 Myxococcota bacterium
GGTGGACTTCTACGTTCAGCGCGGCTCGGTGCCGCAGCTGGAGGTCTGCCCCTACGCACACCCGACCCTCATCGCCGGGCTGGGGGTGCGGGGGTTCGTGGTCCGGGAGTTTGAGCACGTCATGGCCCGCGCGCTGCTCGATGGCGAAGACCTCGATGCCCTGATGGTGCCCGCTGTGGTCTCTGGTCTGACCCTGGAGCACGTCGATCCGACCGACACTGCAGCAGTGGAGACGCACATCGAGGTGGCCACAAGCGGCTTCCGGACCGGCTCCCTCGATGAGGCGAGCCGCGACCTGAACCTCCGCATGCTCCGTCATCCCCGGTTCGATGCGCTCACCGCACGGATCGATGACACGGTGGCTGGCGGCGCGAGCGTGGAGACCTTCGGGGAGCTGGCCTGCCTGCTGGGGACGACGGTGCTGCCGGCGTGGCGGCGGCGCGGGGTGCAGTCGGCGCTGATGGTCGCACGGATGAAGCTGGCCCGGGACCGTGGGGCAAAGTGGATGTGCGTTCACAGCGAGCCGGGCATCGCCACAGAGCGCAATGCCCTGCGCATGGGTTTTGCGGTGATTTATACGAAGGTCGTGATGCATCGGCCGACCCCGGGGCTCACGCCGTCTCGGTAGCAGCTACGCGAGGATCGAGTACCCACCATCAACCGTGATGGTCTGGCCGTTGATCATCGCCGCGGCGGGGCTGGCGAGGAACAGGGCGACGTCGGCGGCGTCGGCGGGGGTGGCGATGCGGCCGGTGGGGGTGCGGGCACGGGCCATGGCGAGGATCTCCTCGCGGTTGGGGAAGTGCACGAGGGCGCGGGTGTCGACCACACCGGGGCACAGGGCGTTGACGGTGAGGCCCTGGGGGCCAAGCTCGACGGCGAGGTGGCGGACGAGGCTCTCCAGGGCGGCCTTGCTGGCACCGATGCTGGCGTAGTGGGACAGCGCCCGGGTGGCGCCGGCGCTGGTCAGGGCGATGAGGCGTCCGCCGGGGGACATGCCCGGGGCGAGCTTCTGGGCGAGCCGGAGGAAGGCGTAGGCGTTGACGCTCATGACTGCCTGGAGGTGCTTCTCCTTGAGGTCCATCGCCGGCTTGAGCACACCGGTGGCGGCGTTGCTGATGAAGATGTCGACCCCGCCCCAGGCAGCCTGGATAGCATCGCTGATCTCACCGGCGGCAGACAGGTCTCGGAGGTTGGCCCGGATCGGCAGGGCCTCAACACCGGCGTCCTCGATGGCAGCGATCACCGCGTCCCGGCCGGTGTGGCTGACAAACCAGGTGAACGCCACCTTTGCACCCGCACGAGCGAAGGCCGCGCACATCGCTGAGCCGATGTCTCCCGAGCCCCCGGTCACCAGCACCCGCTTTCCGCTGAAGTCACCTGCCATTGCTGCCCCCAGAATTCTGTGCGGACCAAAGTAACCTGACGGTGGTGGTCAGGGCGCTACTCGGGGCACTGCTCTGCGAGGTCTCGATAGGCGCCGGACACCCGGGTGCCCATGACCACGGTCGTCGCTGCGGCCCCCCCGGCGAGGGCGAACAGACCGGTGGTGGGGAGGGTCGGGATCGTGTTGCCGAGCACGCCGCGCTCCTCGATGTAGATCCGCCCCGAGGTGAACGCCAGACCGCTGGTGAGCACCGCGCCGCCGAGCAGGTTCAGCCAGCTCTCCCCCCGGGTCTTCTTCAGGTCCGCGCAGTGTGCTGGGATGAGGCCGGTGCTGAGGGCCACTCCGGCCATCACTGTGATGTGCTCGCCGTCGACGAGCTGGAGCACCACTGCTGGGGGAGCCTCGCCGGGGCGGGGGCGGGCCATGAGGGGTGCACCGTCGAGGCGAGTGAGGGTGCCGCGGAGATCGCCGTCGTCGGGGATGGCGGAGTGACGTGGAGGAGCGTGGCGCCGGTGGGGTGGCGCGAAGGCGTAGCCGTAGGTGTCTGTGCGCGCACTGAGGGTGGGCGAGGGGAGCTGCGGGGTGAACACCACCGGCACTGCTGCGCCGGCGACCTGGAGGTAGCTGGCGGACCAATCGATCACCACTGCGCGCTGCGCCTCAGCGGCGAGGTGCAGCTGCATGGTCCCGGCGAGCACGTCGAATTCCGCTTCCTCCAGTGAGATCCCGTCGGGAGCCTGGAGGACGGGGGTGAGGGTGACGTGCGACCAGAACACCGGGTCGGAGATGGCGGTCACCGGGACCGGGCCGATGCGGGCGCCGGTGGTGGTGTCGTCAGCGCGGGCGAGGGAGAGGAGGCAGAGCAGCATGGGCAGGTACTTTAGGGCGCTTCGTCAGGCGCCGCAGGGGAATCCCAGGTCAGCCCCTCACCTGGGTCAGTCGCTCCGCCAGCCCGAACGCCAGGGTGCTGAGCTGCTCCAGCTGCTCCTGCCGGAAGCCGCCGGGGGCATTGAGCAGCTCCAGGCAGCCAAGCATCTCGTCGTCGGTGGCGACTGGAACGGCGAGGACCGAGGTGGTGATGTAGCCGGTGGTCTGGTCCATGCGCGAGAAGAAGCGGGGGTCGAGGCGGGGCTCGGTGATGAGCAGACTCACGTCGCGCTGGATGCAGAATCCGGCGATGCCCCGGCCCGGCGGGAGCCGTCTACCGAGCACCTCATGGGCACGGGGACCGACCGCGAACAGGAACCGCAGCGCGCCATCTTCCTCCTGGCACAGCGCCGCACCGGACTCCGCACGGCAGACCCGGCGGGCACCCTCCAGGGCCATCTTCCAGGCATCGAATGTGGTGGCGGACTCATCGAGGCGCATCAGCAGCGCCTCGACCTGTGGATCGAGATCGTCGGTGTCTTCCTCTGGCAGGGCCAGCTCTTCCTGGGCGGGCAGGGTGACGATGTTGTGGTCGGTGGGGGTGGAGAAGTGCACGTGGCTGCCGCGCCCGCCCTCATGAGAGATGCTGAACAGGGACATCTCCAAATCCTCTGTGTCTGTTCCCATCGGCATGAGGTCCCCGAGGAAGTCATCGACATCATCGGAGTCTTCGCTGATCTCCAGCTCGGGCCGCTCGTCGGTGTCCTCGATGAAGTCGTCCTCGGAGTCCCCGTCCTCGGCAAGATCGGGATCCCCCGCCATGATGAACACCCCGGCCTCTTCGGTCTCCTCGGGCTTCTCAAGCTCCGGGTTCTCACTGAGGGGCTCGTCGGGGTTGTCTGACAAGGCCCGGACCACGAACCGCTCTCCGGCGCGAACATCCTGGACGATGACGGTGTTTCCGGGCAGCACCTCGCAGGCCAGCCGGTCGATGTTGGCGACCATGCCGAGGGCATCCAGGCCGAGGCCGAGAGCGACGAGCCAATTGCCGCCTTCGACTTCGACATGCTTCCCGCTGTGGGTGCTGACCTGATACCGTCTCATGCCCCCTACTATACCGGTGGCAACCACCGTAAAGTCCTGACAGCCCTCATCGGGGAGGCTGGATCAGAACGTTCTGGGCGAGGGAATAATCCTCCCGATGACTGGTAGACTCCAGCACCAACAGAGGTCAGTGTGGAATTTCAGCAGGCGTTCAACATCAGCCGGGGCCTGAAACATGGCTTTGCTGCGTTTAAGCGGGCACCGCTGCCCCTGTTTCTCGGCGGGCTGTTCATGCAGTGCACCGAGGGCAGCAGCGGCGGTGGCGGCAACTCTGGCAGCGGCAGTTTGCCATGGGAGACCGACAACGGCAGCGGCGTAGACTACGACTACCGGATGGATCTCGGCGACATCCTCCGGGCGGACGTCCCGCCGATGCCGACTGAGATCGCCGAGATGGCGGGCCTCGCGGGGCTGGGCGTGGGTCTCATGATCGCGATTGTGCTGGTCAGCATCGTCTGCATCGGGCTGCTCTGGGCGCTTCGGTCCTGGATCCATGCTGGCTACATCCGCCTCCAGGTTCGGGCGCTGAGGTCGGGAGAGGGATCGATCGGCGATCTGTTCTCCGGTGGGGATCGACTGGTCCCGATGATGATCTGGAAGCTCCTCAAGACGCTGATCACCACCGGGGCGTTTCTGGTCGCAGCAGTGCCGGGCGGGGTGTTGATCGTCTTCGCCGTCCTCAACCAGAGCATCCCCATCGGCATCCTGGGCGGTGTGCTCATCGTTCTGATCTCAGTGCCGGCGTTGTTCTACATCGGACTCGGGCTGGCGTTCGGAGATCACGCCGTCACCCTCGATGAGCTGGGGCCGACCGATGCCCTGGAGCGCTCCTGGGAGCTGGCGAGCGGCAACCGACTGCACCTGTTTTTGTTCCTGCTGGTCTATGGCCTCGTCCGGCTCGCCTCTGCCATTGTCGGCCTCCTGATGCTGTGCATTGGGTGGATCGTCACCATTCCCATCGCGCGGGCAGTCACAGACACCGGGTTCACCGAGTCGTACCTGCTGCTGACCGGAAAGGCTGGCCTTGGTGACCTCGCCGGGGTGTTTGACTGAAGATCCCTCACAGCGACAGCAGCAGCGCCCATGCGGTAGGGGCGCGCTGCTGGTCGCGGAGGTGACGGGTGAGCAGGGAGCGCGCGGTGTCGGTCTCACCGGCTGCCGCCAGGGCGCGGGCCTTCCACAGCACGAATGGCGCATTGTCGAGGTGGTCGGCGAGCCCGGCGAGCTGAACGCTGGCCTGGCGCTTCTCTCCGAGCACGGCGAGCACGTGGCTGTGCATGGCGACGAGCAGCGCCTGATCGGGGCTCAGCTCGGCGGCGATGGCGAGCGGGGTGAGGGCGTCGGCGTGTTGCTGGCGGTAGAGCAGCAGCTGCCCCATCGCGGCATGGACGGCAGCGGATCGGGAGCCACCATGAATCGCGGCGGCCAGCAGCGGGCGGGCCTCGCGGGGATCTCCCCGCAGCCAGTGGAGGATGCCCATCAGCGCATCTTCCTGCGCAGTGAGGGTGAGGTCGCGGGCGATGAGGGTGCGGAGCTGCTCGGGGGTTGGGGTGAGATCGACAGGCGGTGACCAGATCGGATCGAGCGGGTCGGTGTCTCGGAGCAGGGCGCTGTCGCGAAGGGCGGCGGCCTCCAGGGCGAGGACGACCTGGTGACTGTCGTCGAGTCCAGCCTGGACCCCAGCGAGAGCGACCCAGGCCGGGGTGAAGCTCGGGTCCGCCTCAAGGGCGCCTTTCAGCTCCAGGATGGCCTGACGGTTGAGCCCAGCGGCGGCGAGCATCTTCGCGGCGGTCAGACCAGCGGCAGCCCGCGAGCGCCCGGTGAGTCCGCTCAGGTTGATCGTCCCGACCTCGGAGCGGAACCCGGCTCGATCTCCCCGCTCGTGCAGCGCCCAGGCGTGCTGGAGGCGGCTGATCGGATCGGTGGGGTCGAGCTGTGTGGCGGTGGCTGCGGCCTGGATGGCCTGGTCTGGCTCTTCGGCAGCCAGTGCAGCGGCGGCCAGATCCCGCCAGACTCCAGGCTGATCGGGGTAGCTGGAGAAGCCCGGTGTGGTCGTGAGCGCGGTGAGTGTGGCGAGCCCCTCGGCAGGTCTGTTGTGGACCCGGTGCGCCACCTGGCCCCGCAGGTGCGTCATGTCCAGCCACCCCGGCTCCAGCACCGCCGCGCGCTCCGCTGCGACTCGAGCGGACTCATAGTCCCCGAGCGTTGCCGACACTACCGCCATCGCACGGTGTGGCAGCGGCTCGTCGGGCAGCGCGGTCTGGAGTGCGATCGCGGCATCCTGGATCTCGCCCCACTGCCGTGCCTCCAGCAGGACGGCCAGTCGCACCAGCCCCATCCCCGGGCGGTCCGGATGCGCGGCGGTGAGGGTGCGCAGGGCGTCGAGATCAGATGCTGCGGCGGCCAGCAGGAGGGCGCAGTCTGGTGACTCTGTGCACAGCGGCGCGGCCCCGATTGCTGCGGAGTGGTTCCCCCGGAGGCGCTCGACGATGAGGATGGCTCGGGCGACCGCGGGCGAGGTGTTGCTGAGGTGCCGGGCGTGGACGAGGCTGAGGTCGGCGAGGCCGGCGAGATCGTCGGTGTCTTCCAGGCGCGCCGCAGCTTCCGCGATCCCGGCGAAGGTCGCGATGTGCTCCATGTCGCGCTGACCGGCGGCGCTCAGCTTCTCCAGGGCGGCCCGGGCACCAGCTCGGGTGTAGTCGCGAAGGAGGGCCTGCCCGTCGTCCTGGAGGGTGGAGAGGTCGCCGTCGGTGGTGCTCCCCAGGGCCGCGAGCTTCTCGGTGAGCGCGGCCCGGCTGGCGGAGGTCTCCCGGATGGGGGAGGCCTGCTGTGGTGGCCGGGGGGTGGTGGGGATGTGGCTGATGGCGTAGACGCCGCCGAGTGTGAGTGTCATCGCACCGAGCAGGAGCGGCCAGAGCCGACGCGGCTGTCGGGGGATGTCGAGGGGCGGTGCGCTGCTCTGCGGTGCCCGATGTGGCGCGGGCTTTGCGGCGAAGTAGGCGCGAAACGTCGGGTGGTAGCGAAGCTCTCGCCAGCTCCCTCCGGGGCGGGCGACGAGGGTGTTCCCAGAGAGGTTCTCGGCGCTGATCAGCTCCACGATCCGGTCTCGGGAGAGGGGTGCGCTGCGTCCCTTCAGCATCCAGTGGTCTGGTGGGGCCTCACTCGGATCGGTGACGATTCGGGTGGCGGGCTGTGGGTGAACGCCGGTGCTGACCGGACCGGGAGAGATGACCCTCTTGTTGGAGATGAAGGTCGCCTGGGTGGGTTCCAGCGAGCGGGCCTCGACCTCTGCTCGGAGCGCCTCGGTGAACACCTGGTCGTCGCCCTCCGAGGGGAATTCCAGGGACAGCTCCAGCACCCGGTCGGCGAACGTCTGCATGGACAGCAGGCGACGCTCGGGTCTGGGATCGGTGGCCTGGAGGAGGAGATCCCGAAGCTCTCTGGGGTAGGCATCGCCGGGATCCATCGGAACGGCGTTGAGCTTCATGGTGGTCATCTGGTTGAGCGGCTGGAGGAAGACCTCCTCACCCAGCAGCACCTCATACAGCACCAGCCCCAGTCCGTAGATGTCCCCCAGTGCCGGGTCCACGGTCTGTCCGTGGAAGACCTCCGGGGGCATGTAGGCGTAGGTGCCCATCTGCTGATCGGTGGCGGTCAGTGGGCTCCACTCCACGGCGAGCCCGACCCCGAAGTCCAGGATCCGCACGCTGCCGTTGAGGCAGAGGAAGAGGTTGGAGGGCTTGAGATCGCGGTGGAAGATGTTGCGCTCATGGGCATACGCCAGCCCGTCGGAGATTCGGGCGAACAGCGACAGCGCGACCCCGACCGGCAGCGGCGGTACCCGCTGGATGCGCTCCCGGAACGTCAGCCCCTCCAGCAACTCCATCGCAAACCAGCTCAGCCCCCGCGCCGCATCCTCGCCCTTGTTGCGAACCCGGATGATCGCCTCATGGTCCAGCTCTGCCAGCAGGTCCGCCTCTCGAACAAAGCGCCTCATCGCCCGGGGAGAGAGCCTGGACTTGCTGACCTTGACCGCTGCGGGGGTGGCTGGATCCCTCAAATTTCGGCAGCGATAGACCACGCCCATGCTGCCTTCTCCGAGGATATCCTCGACAGCCCAGTCCCCGATCTCGTCGCCAGCGCGCAGGCTCAAGGCGCCCCCCCTGCTTCAGCAGATTCCTGGATCGCAGCAACCACGAACAACTCCGTACCTGAGAGGATATCGGCATTCACGCCACGATGACATCTCTCGGCAAGTCATCAGGCCAAACCGAACCATCGGATATTGACGGAGCGACCAATGAATCAGGACATTATCGATGCTGTAGACCGCCTTCACCGATCGATCGACGTCCGTGCTGCTGCGCTGTCTCAGCTGCATGCCGACCGTCTCCAGTGTCGCCTTGGCTGCTCAGGATGCTGCACGGACGAGCTGACAGTCTTTGAGGTTGAAGCGGCGCTGATCACCACTCGCCACGCCGCAGTGCTTCAGGAAGCGCCCCACCCTGCAGGTGCGTGCGCGTTCCTCGATGCTGAGGGTGGCTGTCGGATCTATGCGGATCGGCCCTACGTCTGTCGCACTCAGGGCCTGCCGCTGCGCTGGCTCGATCGTCAGCTGGCTGACGACGGGGTGATGGAGGTGCTGGAGTACCGGGACATCTGTCACCTCAACGACTGCGAGCCGCCCATCGAGATCCTCGATCCAGAAGTGTTCTGGACCATCGGACCGGTCGAGGAGACCCTCTGCGATCTCCAGGAGCAGCACGGAGAGCCTCGACGGGTGGCCCTCCGCAGCCTGTTCGCCAGCGAAGTCAGTCCCGGGTGATGTGCGTCCCGGCCTCACCAGCCATGGCGGCAACAAGCTGCTCGGGTCGGCAGATGATGACCTTCTCGCCGGTCCCGTAGCGGAGGAACCGGTCGGCGGCTTTGATCTTCGGCCCCATGCTGCCCGGCGGGAATTGCCCCTCGGCGGCCAGGGCGCTCAGCTCCCCGACGGTGACGTTGCGCAGCAGGGTGCGGTGGTCGGTGAGGAAGTCCTTGTAGACGCCATCGGTGCCGGTGGTGATCACGAGGGTGTGGGCGGCGAGTCGCACCGCGAGCAGGGCGGAGGCCCGGTCCTTGTCGATGACGGCTTCGAGGCCCTTGATGGAGCCGTCGGGCATGCGCACCACCGGGATTCCACCGCCGCCGCAGCAGATGACCACCGCGCCAAGCTCGGTCATCTCACCGATGGAGTTGAGTTGCACGATGCGGACCGGTGCGGGGCTTGGAACCACCCTTCGCCAGCCCCGGTGGCTGTCCTCGACCATCTTCCAGCCTCGCTCCACGGTCAGGGTCTTCGCCTGCTCCTCGGAGTAGAACCGGCCGATCGGCTTGGTGGGCTCGTTGAAGGCCTGGTCCTTTGGATCGACCTCCACCTCGGTCACCAGCGAGCAGATGTGGAACGGCATGCCCCGCCGCCGCAGCTCTTCCCGGAGCGCGCGCTGGATCATGTAGCCGAGCGAACCCTGGGTGTCGGCGACCAGAGAGTCGAGAGGAACCTCGAAGATCTCCTTGCGGGACAGCTCCGAGCGCAGCGCCTGGAAGCCGACCTGGGGGCCGTTGCCGTGGGTGAGGATCACCCGATCGGGCCACGCGCTCTTCTCGATGAAGTCGGCGATGGGGATCATCGCCCGGGCCGTCACCGAGAACTGGTTGGCGATGTTGGGTGGAAGATCGGGATCAATGAGGGAATTCCCGCCAATGGCGATCACGGTCAGGCGTCCAATCATCACAACCTCGCTTGAGCATGCTGGAACAGGTGAGCCTACCAGACCCGATCGGCGTCCGCTACTTCACGAGGGTGCTTCCGTACTGGTAGTAGGTGTAGTAGGAGCTGTTGTAGGGGTAGTCGACGTAGCCGTAGACGTAGGTGAAGTTGCCCTTCTTGGCATCGAAGGTGCCGTACCCCCACCAGGAGTAGGTGCTGTAGTAGTTGTACACCCAGGCTGCACCGTAGCCGTCGAAGTTGGAGCTGTAGCCGTAGGTCCCGGCTGAGTCGCTGGTGAGGCCCAGGGACTTGCAGGTGCCGTCGTCGGACGATGCGGTGGAGTCGTAGGTGTAGGTGACGTCGAACATGAATTCGCAGTTCGTGCAGGCAGCATCCATCGGATCGATCGGTGAGATGCTCGACAGCTCCCAGTACAGCTCGCAGTTGTAGCTGCCCGCACCATAGGTGCCGTCGTTGTATTGAAACGACTCATCTCCGGCGAAGGAGGTGTAGGGGTTGGTCGTTCCGCTGCCGCCGCCGCCGCCGCCGCCGGGCAGCGTGTAGAGCACCTCTGCGACACCGTACTGGTAGTAGGTGTAGTAGAAGCTCTTGTAGGGGTAGTCGATGTAGCCGTAGGTGTAGTTGAAGGTGGCATCGCCGGGACTCGTGGAGGTCAGCGTGGCCGCTCCCCACCAGTAGTAGCTGCCGTAGTAGTCGAACACCCAGGAGGGGCCGTAGCTGTCGAGGTCGCTGCTGTAGCCGTAGGTCCCGGTTGAGCCGCTCAGCCCGCAGGTGCCATCGTCGATGTAGGTGGTCTTGTCGAGGGCATAGGTGAGGTCGAACATGAACTCACAGTTCTCGCAGTCCTCGCTCATCGGGCTCACCTGGCTGCCGGTGATGTCCCACATTCCCTCGCAGTTGTAGCTGCCTGCACCGTAGGTGCCGTCGTTGAGGTGGTAGCTCTCGCAGCCGCTGTAGTCGGCCTTAGGATCGAAGGGATAGACGCCGGAGCGGCAGGCATCGAAGGCGGGATCGGCGTCGGTGTCTGCGTCGGTGTCTGCGTCGGTGTCCGCGTCGGTGTCCGCGTCGGTGTCCGCATCCGTATCGGAGTCGGTGTCGCTGTCCGTGTCCGCATCCGTATCGGAGTCGGTGTCGCTGTCCGTGTCCGCATCGGTGTCTGAGTCCGTGTCTGCATCTGCTTCCTCTGAAGCGGTTGTGTCCGTGTCTTTGTCGTCACAGCCAACCATGGCGGCGGGGAGCAGCATCCAGAACATTCGCATCATTACACCTTACTTCGTTTGAATTGAGCATATCGTAACACACATTTATGACATCCTGTCTTGCACCATATGGTGGAGCACAGGGCCAGTGGTGGGGGGCAGCATGGCGTCTCGGGACATCGTTGAGAAGTGCTTCGACGATGACCGTCACAAGAAGGTGAAGGAGATGTACCCCTGCTCTCGTCCGCTCGTCTCCGGCGAGGGGAGCCGGGTGGTCATCGCCGGCTTCCTGCGCTCTGGCAGCCCCGGAGACCAGCGAGCGAGCCGAGGCAGGTAACATGGTCTTCGCCACCAGATCGGACGCCGACAGCACCCCCATCGTCTCCAGTCAGCCATCAGCCCGATCAACCATCCCCAAACCCAAAAAACCACCAACAAATGTCCAACCTCATTCGCCCCCAGGACCTCCTCGTCACCTTCGAACCCGACGGACGCGTCCTCATCAAGTCCGCCTCCCGCGCCGCTGCCGTCAAGGCTCCGCCCTGGGCAGTCGGCGTCCTCGCAGTGTGCTCCCGCCCCCGCACCCGCGATCAGGTCGTCACCGCCATGGGCCCCAACGCTGGCGGGGTCTACGACGCCCTGTCTGATGCTGGCCTGCTCGTCTCGCCGGAGGTGGCAAATGACACCCCGGTGATGTTCCACAACTACGCTGGCATCGAAGTGCACCGCCGGATGCTCATCGATGAGCCGCGGATGGCCGGGTACTGGGCGGGGCTGAAGGCCACGATCCGGCCCGGCGATGTGGTCATCGACGCCGGCAGCGGGACCGGCGTGCTGGCGACCATGGCGGCGCTGTGTGGGGCTGCGCGGGTCTACGCGCTGGAGCAGTCCAACTTCGCCGACACCATCCCCGCTGTGGCCGAGGCCAGCGGGGTGGGAGACCGGGTGGTGGTGGTGCGCGGAGACTTCTCCAAGGTTGTGCTGCCGGAGAAGGCCCGGGTGCTGGTCACCGAGACCTTCGGGGCCTGGGCCTACGCTGAGGATCCGATCCCCGATGTCGCTCGCTGCATCGCCAACAACCTCACCGACGACGGCGTGGTGGTGCCTGGCCGGGTGAGGCTGTGGGCGGCCCCGATGTCGGTCGCGCCGCCGGCCCTGCTGCACCCCTTCCGCCATCGCCCCGAGGGGGTCAACCTCACCCCGCTGCTCGCCGACGCCCGGTGTCGGGGGCACATCACCCCGGTGGCTGCCGATGCGGTCGGGCCAGCCAGCCTGATCGCTGACCTGCCGTTCCCCGGCACCGCGCCATGGGCGATCACCGGCACCCTGAAGGTCGATGCCCCCTGCGAGGCGGTGTGTTGTTGGTACGACCTGGAGATGGCGCCCGGGGTGATCCTGCCGACCGGTCCGTCGGATCCGATGACCCACTGGAAGCAGTCGGTGCTGCCGTTTGCCCTCGATCCGGGCGAGTACACCGTCGAGCTGCTCCCAGCCCCCGAGGATCGGCGGAGTCTGGTCATCCGCATCGGCACCCACGAGGTGCGGCTGCGCTGACGCCTGCTACTTCTTCGGCGCGTCCTGCTGAGCCTGCTGAGCCTGCTCGCGTCGAAGCGTCGTCAGTCGCTCCTCCAGCTCCAGCCGTGCGGGATCCTCGGCCTCCAGACCAGACACCGCGCGCTCCTGGACCGCGATGGCCTCGGCGAGCTGGCCGCTCTGGTGGAGGGCGACGGCGAGGGTGTCGAGGTAGGCGGCGTTGTCTCCCTCCAGCTCACAGGCGCGCTGTGCGGCAGCGAGGGCAAGGGAAACGTCGCGGCGGCTGGCGGGGACCTCGGTGAGGATCTTCCAGGAGAAGTTGTTGAGCAGGTTGGGGTAGAGGTCGCCGTACTGGACGATCTCCGCGCCGGTGGTCGCAGCCCGGGCCTGGGTGGGGCCGCTGACGTCGCTGAAGTAGGACGCGTAGAGTCGGGGCAGCGTCTGGTAGTGCTCGGCATGGCCTGGCGTCCAGCGGTCGGAGACCACCGCGGCGAGCACCGGATCGATCTTCATGGGGTGGCCGGACCAGACCACCTCGCCGTCGTCGACGATGTAGGAGCGCGGGATGCCGGTGGCGCCGTCGATGGCCTGGTAGCCCCGGGTGGTGCCGCCGGAGGGGTCGACCCCGGTGGAGAAGGCGAAGTCATCGCGTCGAGCCATGAAGCTGCGCACCGTGCGCACGCTCTCGTCGGAGATCGCGGCCACATCGACCTGACCGCTGTAGTGCTCGGCCAGCTCCGAGAGGTGCGGCATGGCCTCGATGCAGGGGCCACACCACGTCGCCCACAGCTCGATCACCACGATGCCGTCTTTGGCCACCTCGACCGGGCTGCCGGCCAGCCAGCTCTCCACCTCCAGCACCGGGGCTGCGGGGAAGGCGTGAGCGCTGAGCGTGGTCAGGAGGAAGGGGACCATGGTGGCTCCGGGAGTAGAGACAGTGTGACTGAAACCATACAGCCCTGTGGGTAGGCTGCTATTCCCGGGGACAGAGGCTGCGCTGAATGTTGAGTCAGCGCAGCCCCGAGATCAGGCAGTCAGGCGGTTTGCAGCCTGGACCGTGCTGCTCATTCCGGCGGTTACCTGTCCGACCTCTTTCGAAGGACCCAGCGGCTTCACCGCTGAGTTTGCTGCGCAGTGCGTCGTCTGGCATGTCAATGCTCCTGTATCGTTAGAGGTTCTTCCCGCTCAACCAGCGCGCTGAGGATGCGACCGCCCTCGCTGATGTCGTCCTGGGTGGTGAACGCCAGGCCGCCGCTGGGGAGTGCGCGCAGTCGCTCATCCAGAACCAGAAGTCCCGACCGGGCTTGAGCCGGGTCAGGCGCTGGGCGGTCTGCTGGATGGTGCCGTTGATGGTGGCGTCGGGCAGCTCGGCCCACACTGCGTCGTCCTCGATCTTCTTCAGCACGACGCCGTTGCTGTTGAGAAAGGAGGCGCCCTTGAGGCGTGCGAGGCCAGGGTGGTCGTCGACGTGGCGGCTGGCCCACTCGGCCAGGATGGCCAACATCTCCCAGGAGAGCGGGGGGTGGGGCTCAGCGACCTCTGGGCAGAACCAGAACCACGCGCGGCTTCCGGCGGGGAGGGAGTAGTCGGGACTCAGCAACGGCAGCAACGGTGGGCGCTTCGGACATATTCTCACACTCCTGTGAAGGCGTATAAAGTATCATAATGATTCCGTTTTGCAGGACAGACAGCCGCTCTTGTCTGTGGACAGGCCGTGTGGGATAGCAGTCCTGCATGAACCGACACATTCCCCTCAGTGGTGCCGAGAACTTCCGTGATCTGGGCGGCTACACGGCATCGGGCGGCGTGGTCGTCTGGCGACGGGTCTTCCGGGCCGACCGTCTGACCAACTTGACCGCCGGGGACGCCGCGGTGCTGTCGGGGATGTCGCTGAAGACCGTCATCGACCTGCGCACCCCTGCTGAGAGCCTCCGCAACGGTCCAGGCATCCTCGCCGGGCAGGCCACGATGCTCAGCCACTCCCTGATCACCTCGGGCATCACCCTCCGACCGACCCTGGACTACGGCGCCTGGGTGGAGCACGCCCGCACGCCAATCGCGGCAGTGTTCTCGGTGATGGCTGGAGTGAAAGACCCGTTTCCCCTGGTGTTTCACTGCTCCGCCGGAAAGGACCGCACCGGGATCATCGCCGCGCTGCTGCTGAGCGTCCTCGGGGTGTCCACCGACGACATCGTCGCGGACTACGCCCTGACTCGGGAGTACTTCACCCCGACCCGCTCCCCAGACGCTGAGCGCCTCCACAAGTGGCACGGTCGCATGAAGCGTATCTTCCCCGACATCTCTCAGCGCGTCGCCACCCGCCTCCTAGATGCTGCCCCGGCCACCATGCAGGCGCTCCTCACCACCCTCACCACCCGGTACGGATCGCCGGTTGGATACCTCGACGCGATCGGGATCGGGGAGACGGAGCGGGCGGTGATTCGGGGACGGCTGCTGGCGTAGGGCTCACAGGCCCTCAGTGCTGCAGATCCACGCGGACGACCTCCAGCTCCTTGCGTGCGCGATTGATGAGGCCCTGGATCCTCTCGAGGAGGCCAGCACCGGCCTTCTTGGCCTCGGCGGTCTTCTTGTTCTGGATGAGCCTGTCGAACTGACCGTGCTCAGCGAGCAAGGGTGACAGCGCGCCGTCAAGCTCAAGGCGGACCTGCTCAAAGCGCTCGCGCTGCTCGGCCTGGAAGACGGCATCGTCGGCCTTGAGGCGGAAGCCCTTCATGGAGGACACCCCGCTGCTGTGGCTCTCGAACACGCTGGCGAACACGGACTTCATGAACTTCGACCGCCGCTTGCCCTTCGTCTCTTCGTGGGCCTCTTCCAGCGCACGTCGCTCCAGGGGCACGCTCTGCACCCGGCCCATCAGGGCGGCGATGGCGGGATCGATGAGGCCGCCGGAGAAGGGATCGGAGCCGACGGACTGCGCCTCGGTGAGCTTGCGCTCCTCAGAGGTGATGAGCAGCTCGTAGCCCATGGCGGCGTCTCGATCGCCGTCCTCGACCGCCTGGTTGAGCTTCTCGTTGAGGTCCTCGATCAAGCCCTCAAGCTCCGTGACTCGCGCGCCCTCTTCCTCCTGGATGGAGGACACTGACAGGAAGCTGGCCTGAAGCTCGGCGTTGGCAGCGCTGAGGCTGCCCTGGGCCTTCATCAGCTCTTTCAGCTCGCTCTTTCGCCAGAACCCCCGGGACTCAAAGGCGTCGGAGGCGATGTTGAGGTCTTCCTGGCTGAGCCCGGTGCCCTCTTCGACCTCGGCTTCCTCGCCCGGCGCGCCCTGCTTGCGAATGGTCGCCCGGGACAGCAGCTTGAGGGCTGAATCCTTCTTGAAGGCGTCGTCCTTGAAGGCCTTCTTGAGCAGCGCGGCGGTGGCGCTGCCGGTGGACAGCTCAACCACCAGCTTGCCGCCGTCCATGATGACGGTGCCCCGGGCGAACTTCGCGCCCTTGATCCCCTTCCGCAGTCCCTTTCCGCCAGTCAGTGCCTTCATCCCCTTGGGATCACGGGCGGTGAGGGTGATGACCACGCCGGCGGTCTTCTTGCCGTCTCCGGCGAAGTAGAGGTTGCCCTGGAGCTTGCCCTTGGAGGCGACCACCTTCTTGAGGTTTCGTCCGGCCTCAGCGTGCGTCGTGCTCAGCAGCGTCTCGAAGTCTTTTCCCATCTCAGGCCTCTGCTCTGTGGGGGCGCATTACTGCCACGCGCGGTCGTCTTTGATGCGGTCGAGGACGTTGCCGTCGGCGTCGCGGCGGGTCATTCGGGCGCCGATGAGCCCAGCCAGCTTCGGCCAGGCGCTGCGGTGGGTGGCGACGAAGCCGGCGAGACGGGGGATGAAGTCGGTGGTCTCATCGCGGGTGATGAACTCCAGCCAGCCCTTCTTCGAGCGCCTCAGCTGGCCCTTGCAGACTGCCCCGGTGGCCCTGGTGGCCTTGATGAGGGGCTTGAGGTCGGCGCGGTCGGTGGCCAGGAGCAGGGTGGGGCCAGTCGCGCCGTCTGCCGCGAACCAGAACCACACCCGCTCTCCCACAGCCAGCCCGGAGAGGACGGCGGACTGGGCGGAGAGGTCGACACTGGGGGATGGAGAGCCCCAGGCCTCGGCGGCCTTGATGCGGCCGCGGACGATCTGGAGCATGCCGACCTCGGTGAGCCGGGGGATGCGGTGGATCTGAAGGGCGGCGATGGCGTCCTGCCAGCCGGTGATGTCGTCGGCGGTGGTCAGCATCAGGCGACCGGCGAGCATGCGACCCACGCCCTTGATGCCAGCCACGCCCGATGGGCTGCGCAAGATGAGGCTGCGGATGGTCTGTGCGAAGTCCGCCGCAGGCTGCTGTCGGGGGGCGAGCGCGATCCAGGGGAGGCCGTCGGGGCCTTCAGCACTCAGCCAGAACCACGCCTCGGCGCTGTTGTCGAGCCCGGCGAGGGTCTGGGCGGACTGCGCCATGGTTCCAGACAGGACTAGCTCGGGGATTGCGCTCCACAGCGCATCCGCCTGGTGGATCGCTGCGATTCGGTTGCCGTCGATGCGCAGCATGCGAGTGTTGCGGAGGCGGGCGAGGCCGGGGTGGGCGGCGATGTGGGTGGCGGTCCACAGGGCGAGGGCCTCCAGGGCCGCTGCGGTCGCACCATCGCTGCCGAGCTGGAGGACGCCGCTGGCGTCTACGCTGCCGAGGCCGAGGAACTCCGGGGCGTCGTCGGCACGGGGGATCTGGAGGATGTCTGCCCGAAGTTGAGACATCTCCGGATCCTGGGACAGGGCGTGGATGAGCAGCGGGGGGTGGGGGGCGGCGGTCTGAGGGCCGCACCAGAACCAGACCCGCTGGCCAGCCTCAAGTCCTGCGAGGCTTTGCTCCAGGGAGCGGATGGATGGAGATGCAGCTTGAACCATACGGATTCACCAGGAGCAGGTGAGGTGACAGAGCGGTGCTTCGCGCGGTGATGTTATCACACGAATGTCTGGAAAACCGTGCTTGCGAAAAGTCGAGTTTGCAGGGATCCTGTGACAGCAGCCAATGCTGCACGCTTCACCGGAGGTTCCGATGTCCTTTCTACAGTCATCCGCTCTCGAACAGACCGAGCAAGCCCCCCTGATGTCGATCGACACCTCGCTCTCGGAGGAGCTGGAAGATCCTCTAATGAGTGTAGAACCGTCGGTGGAGGGCGCAGACACCTCCACCGGAAGCGACGGTGCCCGCTCGATGCTCTCCCGAGGCTACGACGAGACCGCCCAGAAGGAGGCTCTGGAGAACTTCGGCGAGGTCAGCCAGCTCGACGACGGCTTCGCCAAGACCGCTGGCGCAGTGATCGACACTCTCGTCCCCAGCGTCGGCAGCAAGGGGCGGATGCAGCTCAACGTCAACGTGCCGGTCGATGCCACCAAGACCGTCACCGTCGGCCTGGAGTTCATCGGAGACGTCGAGCGCGATGCAAAGGGTATCAAGCTCCGCCTCCAGCTCGGCGGCGGGGTGCGGGCCTCCAAGGAGATCGACGCCTACATCGCCACCATCGAGGCCTTCGCTCAGGCCAAGGTGTTTGGGTACATGGAGTCCCACGGCAGCGGCGGGACCCAGTCCTTCAACCAGATCCTCCTGGGAATCCACCACCAGATCAGCTCGGTCTCCACCGACATCGCCGATGCGCTGTTCTCCGCGCAGACCATTGCCTCCACCAAGGGGGAGATGGGCGACGACGACTATGTCGAGTCGGGCCTCGGGGTGGATCTCTCCGCTGGCCTCAGTGTGGACGTCGGTGAGGACGGCATGGCCTCGGGTGCGGGCAATGTCGGCGCCTCGACCGGCACGAAGCTGTCGATGAAGGATGGCAAGCTCGTCGAGGAGTCCAGCCGCACCGTGACTGGTGGGGTGAAGTTCATCGCCGATCCGTTCACCGTGGTGGGTGCCCTCAGCGGGAAGTGGGCCGGCGACGGACTGGACTCCGTGACCGCGCTGCTGACCGGTGATGCCATGGTCGATGTCGAGCAGCTCAACATGGCTCTGATCGGCGGGCAGTGGTTCAGCGGGGTGTTCGACTCGCTGAGTGACTGCATCACTGGTGGCTCGGGCCTGCTGGCCGACGGCAACGCCGCTCGGAAGGCCGGGGCGCTCGCGCAGTTCGTCAACAACAACTCCGGCCTCGGGGTCGCCGCAGAGGCGGGCACCGCTAAGGCGCTCAAGTCGCTGTCGGGGTTCAACGGCGTGAAGCTCGGCCACCGGCTCAACGTCCAGGCGAAGTGGAGCACGTCGAACGGCTTCGGCCTCGACATCTCGATGGATCGGGTCTCGAAGATCGAGTTCGGAGATGCCCCCACCGATCTGGTCTATGTCGTCCTGGAGAACATCCAGGAGCTGTTCAAAGTCTCCGTGTAGCAGATAGGAATTTACAGTGTCCAACACCGAAACGATCCGGGTCTCCCGGGCGGGCTTCTCCATGACGCCCCCCGCTGGAGAGCCCCTCCCGATCACCAATGTCGGCATCGAGATGACCACCGACGGCGGTCACATCACCGAGCTGCGTCTGACCTTCAACCTCGCCCCGGCGCTGTGGGCCCGGCTGGACACCGAGCAGCTGTTCGGCCTCAACGCTCAGGCCCGCGGCGCGCTGTTTGCCGGTGGCTTTGAGCCCGAGCCAGACGTTGAAGTCGAGGCCCGGCTCAACCCCGAGCACCTCGCCCCACTGCACGCCTTCTCCGACAACGTCTACATGGTCGGCGCCAAGGTGATGGCCGCTGCGGACAACCCCCTCCGCCTCACCGAGAGCTGGAAGGCGCTCTACATTAAGCAGCAGCGCGGGCCGATTAAGACTGGGATGCAGACGAACTACGTGTAGGTCGCTGCGAGGTTGGAGCGTGTTCCCTTGCGGTCGAGGAGCGGCTGATGAAGGGGCACGGAGGCGGCCGGGTGGCCCCGATCGGACTTTCGCTGAGTTTCGGCAGCAGCCGGGCGAGCTGACCTGCAGGACACGGTGCGGAGATGGGCGAGAGCCGGTCGGCTCTAGATGTTGCCGACCTGCACTGCTCGCCCTTCGGTCTTCTCAGCGTCGGGGCTCTCGATCCCGAAGGGTCCTCCCTCACTGTGTGAGCTGAGGTTCGCCATCCTCCGCGCCAACCCTGCGGTGGTTCAGAAGCTAAAGCTCTGATGATATCCACCAGCCGTGCGCCCAGTCCGCAGCTCCCGATCCCGCATACGACGTCGGGACAGCGCAGAGATGCACTCCTGAAGGCGAGCAGCATGGGCGGCCTGTCGGGCGGGGTCGGTCTCCCAGGCAACCGCCTGGGCGGCGGCGGTGACTGCGGCCTCGGGCTCCCCACGGGCCTCGTGGAGCCTGGAGAGTGCGGCGTAGAGTCGGGGGTGCTCGGGGTTGATGCCGCGGGACTTCTCCAGCGCCGCAGCGGCCTGACCCAGCTCCTTGGCGCTGAGGAACATCTCGGCGAGCAGGTCCCAGGCGGTGGCCTGGATCCAGGGGTTGAGGTCGAGGGACTTCTTGAGCAGCGGGTAGGCCGTGTTCGGGTCGCCCAGCCGGGTGAAGATGGCGTCGGCGGCCTCGGTCAGCAGCAGCCAGTTGTCTGGCTCGACCGCAATGGCGGTCTTCCAGGCATCGACCAGGGAGGCATCCGGGGCGCTCCGGGCGCGTCCGGCGGTGGCCTTGAGGGCGAGGATGTCGGCGAAGTCGTAGGCGGTGACAAACGCCGCCCGGGTCTGTGACAGCGCACCGCGACCAACCAGCCGGCTGCTGACCTTGCCGGGAAGCTCGCCCGGGGGGGTGGTGACCTGAGCCGGGGTCAGACGCTCCAGGGCGTAGTGGTTGACCTGGACGGCGATGGTTGCCCCGTAGTGCTGGTAGACGAGCTGCTCGTTGGCGGCGGCGGCGGTGGTTGGACCGTAGTCCCGGTACAGCAGGAAGCCGTCGGGACGCAGGGCGGACAGGGTGGCAGACATCGCCGACTCCGCTCCCGAGGAGTCCAGCACCCAGACCGGCCCCTCGCCGGGCGCCTCTTCGCGAATCGCAGCGGCAATCCGCTGGGCGCGATCCTGACCGGCGGGCTCCACCGGGGAGAGCGCGAGCTCCAGGTCGAGCAGCGGGTAGAGGTCGACCAGTGCGGTGTGCGCGGTGGGATCTCCGCCACGCACGATCTCCTGGATGCTCGCCAGGGAGAGGGGGGTGTACTCCGAGAGCAGCGACGGTTGCTGCAGGACGGTCCGGGCCAGCAGGATGCTGACAGCGTCTCCGTCGACCTGGAGCAGGTTCATCGGGAGCATGCAGAAGACGTAGGAGTGGAAGACCGCCTGGATGCGGCCAGACAGGTCAATGGGCGCACCCGACAGGGGACGGACCTGTGCAGGCTGCATCGCGCTGGCCTGACCGAGCACCACCCGGCCAGCATGGCGGGCGAAGATGCCGCTGCGCTCCACGTCTCGCAGGACGGCGGGGGTGGCGTCGGTGGCGTACCAGGTCAGCCGGTCGTACCAGTCCACCCCGACCGCGGCGCACCGGGCCTTGAGCCGGTCGAGCACCTGCACTGCGAACAGCCCCAGCCCCATGCCAGGCTCGACCACCACGATCTCATCGGCGAGGGTGCCCCGGGCGTGGGCCTCAGCGAAGTTGGCGAGCAGGACCTCGGCGGCCCGGTAGGGGATCAGCCCGCCCTGGTGGAGGAGGTTGGGGACCTCATTGTTGACGAAGACCCGGGTGCCCCGTGCCTGATACGCCAGCTTTCCGAGGCGCCAGTCCAGGGTCTCGGTCAGCGGGGTCCAGTCGTGGAGGACCACCGCTTCGGTCTGAGGCAAGGGTTCGGACTGAGACAAGGACCTACCCGCGGTTGAGGTTGGCCAGGAAGTCGTAGCACCGGGTGGCGTCCGAGCCCTGCATTCTCAGACAGGCGGGCTCCAGGATGACCTTGGCGTCGTCGATGCGACCGGCGTTCTTCAGGGCGAGGGCGAGGTTGGCCAGGGCGCTGGCCTCGGCGTTGTCGTCCCGCGCGATGACGATGGCTTCGTCGAGGTCACCCTTTCGGGTCAGCGAGCGGACCTGGAGGGTCTCCACTGCAGCGCGCTGGTCTTCGTCACCGGGGGTGACGTGCCGGAGCAGCTCCAGGGAGGCGGCGTAGTTCTCGTTCTTGTAGAGCAGCTCGGCGTGGCGGACGACCGCATCGGAGCGCAGCCCGGCGACGCCGCCCATCTGCACGATGAACTGGTTGGTGCGCTGAAGATCGCCGGAGGTGACCGCGCAGGTGTAGCCGAGCTTGAGGAAGCGCTCGTGATCGACAGCGATGGAGGGCTCACCGAGCGCCATGTCGACGGTCTGGAGGCAGCCGCTGTAGTCGCCGTTGGTGTAGGCGGAGACGGAGTCGTTGTACCAGCCCACGGTGTTGGCCGGGGCGTTGAGCACGATGTTGGCGGACTCGGTCACTCCCCGGGGGTCGCGGCTGGTCATCTCCCGGGCGGCCTGCTCGATCTGGTGTTCGCCCGGCCATCGGGCCAGTCCGGCATCCACTGCCTTCCAGGCGGATTTGTTGTTTCCGGTGTAGGCGTCGATGGAGATGTCGGCCCGGGCCATCGCCGGGCTGTCTCCAAAGACTTTCCTGGCAGCGGAGTACAGCGACTTCGCCGGCTGGGTCTGCCCCTTGTCCAGCAGCATGATGATGCGAACCACCGCGCCGTTCTCCACCGAGACCCGGGCGATCTCTTCAGGGACACCGCCGGTGGCTGCTGCGGTGAGGGCCTGGTTGACGGAGCGGCCGCTGAACACCACGTCG
>JBLHNG010000048.1:0-21368 GCA_047621685.1 Myxococcota bacterium
GCCTGGGTCGAGGTCTGGATCCCGGAGGTGGGCCGGTGGCAGGCGTTCGACCCGACTCCTTCCCGGGCAGCGGTGGTTCCGGTGGCGCTGCCCGGAGCACTTCGGGCCGTTCAGGATGCGCTGATTCGCTGGCTGCTCCGGATCCGCAGCCACCCCGCCGCGGTGCTCAAGCAGCTGCTGCTGTCTCCGCCGGTCCTCGGACTGCTCCTCCTCGGTGGCCTGTGGTCCCTCCGGCAGCGGCTCAGGGGCACGCGCGGCAGGCGACGACGTGACGACAACACCCTCCCGCTCACCGATCCGGCCCTGTGGCCGCTGTACGCCCGCTATCTTCGTGTGCTGTCAGCACGGGGCATCGTGCCGGGTGTCGCGGAGAGCGACGCGGAACTGCTGGTGCGGGTTGCAGCGTCCGCCCCGGAGCTGTCGGAGGCATCCGAGTCGTTCGTCGAGGGCTACCGGCGGGCTCGCTATGGTGCTGGGACTGCAGACCTGGAGGCCCTGGTTCGCCGGGTTGAGGGCTGAGGCAGGTCCGCAGCCCTTCAAGCTGGGGGATCTCAGGCGATCCCGGTCTCGGAGAGTTGGGTGATGAAGGCTTCGAGGAAGCGGACTTCCGCTGTTGCTTCGGTCTGGGGGGCTGGGCTTTTGGGGGCTGCTTCGGGGCTATCGCCGGTCTGCTCTGGGGCTTCGCTGGCGGAGAGGAGCAGGGTGAGGATGAGGGCGGAGCGGATGTGCACACGGTCTCCTGCAGGTGTCGGCAGGATGACTGTAGGAAGCTTGCTGGGGGGTTGCGATTTCAGCCGGTTTCACAGAGGCGACCCGTCGGTGAGTTCGGCCGGTAGGCGGCCGGGGGGTGGCCAATCTGGGCACCAGTCGGGCCGGATAGTATCCGGCCCGACTGGTGCGTTTTTGTCTGAGACGGGGGTTTCACCCCCAAACCCCCCGCTACGCGCTGACATCCTCTCACACAGACTGTCCGCCAGAAGGGGGCGACATGACGGGTGCCCCAATCTGTTGTGCGCTGCTCCATCCTCAAGCTTTTCGGCAGCAGCCGGTCGAAGACGGGCGAGCTGACGATTCGGGACACGGCGCGGGGACGGGGTGAGTCCTACGAAGCCGGTCAGGTGGCTGCCTCAGTGTCCCCGCCGGTGAGTTCAGCAAGTGCCGGTCGTAAGACGGGCTGATTGCTGATTCGGGGAGCGGCACGGGGACGGGGTGAGTCCTACGAAGCCGGTCAGGTGGCTGCCTTCCCCCCTAATTTTGTTGATTGTATTTGTTTGGATCGCCAGTTCAGGAGTCTCAGTTCGCCCGGGCGCGCGCAAGGGGACACCGGAGTGGGCCGTGTCGGAGGGGCCGCACGCCAGATTCTCTGGCGGCCCCGGAGGCAGCAAGTGACCCGAGGCTTGAGAGATGGTCCAGGCACTGAGAATGGACGCCGACAGGGAGTGAAGCGCGGACCGCGGAGGGGACCCGTGGCGATCAGCGCCCAAGGACGGAGACGGGGTTGGAGTCACCGCCGTACTTCAAGGATTCGCCGCTCTCTGCTCTCGATACCGCCGACCTGTCCTGCTCGCCCTTCGGTCTTCTCAGCCAGGGGCGCTCTCAGCCTCGTCGCTCTCGATACCGAAGGGTCCTCCCTCACCCATGAGCTGAGGTCCGCCATCCTCCGCGCCATTCTCTTTCTGCCCACTTAGCGGAAGTCTCCATTGTGACCCTCAGCCGGACTCAGCCGGACCCAGCCGGACCCTGGTCACTGCTTTCCCTGGACTACCCGCCCAACCCACAGCACACATCAACTCACTCAATGACGTTCAGAGCGTCAGGTGGTTCAAGCCTGCTCAGTCCTCTCCGCAGAGGACCCGGAGGTGGATGTGATCGCGGTGGCCGGGGAAGTGCTGGAAGACGCCTCTCTTCAGCCAGAGGTCCGGGGCGCCGGCCTTCGGGAAGATGTCATGGGCCTCAGCCTTACTCAGGGTGCCTGAGGAGATCGCCCAGGATCGCATCGCGTTGATCAGCGACTGGTCCAACAGGATCCGCTCGACGAGGCCGGTCTCCAGAAGCTCGCTCCAGAACAGCCAGTTGGCTTCGTAGTCGATGTTGGTGGGCGTGATGGTCGCGAAGCCAACGGAGACCGGCTGCTTTGCGCCGGTGGTGTAGATGCCGATGTCGGCATCGATTCCGCTGCGGTGGGAGCGGTGGGGGGCGAGGGGACCGCCGTGTTTGAGACTGAGGTCGCCGATCAGGATCGGATCCGCCCGGGGCATGAGCCATGCCATCTCTTCGGCAGCGACCACGATGGCCTCGATCATCTCCGGAGTGCCCCAGGCCTCGCTCGGGTTTCGGATGTAGTACAGCTCCGACTGCTCGGGGACCTGGACGCCGTTGCGGAGGACCTGGGTGGAGCAGAGATCGGTGGGAGTGCGGCCAAATCGGGCGAGCGGTGGCGGGCTGGTGTCTTCTGCGATGCCTTCGCCGCTGTCCCATCGCTCAGGCCATGGACCGTTCTGGCCGGCGTTTGCGGACATGCTGAGCAGTAGGGGCAGTAGAAACTTCATGGCGCTGCCTGGATAGCGCACCGTCTAAAGCACCGCAACAAAGCGCGATCTGGCAGGATGTTGACCGGAATGATGGCGATCGCTCAGAGCCTGCCTCCGCTGTGGATCCTGGCGAAGTGGCAGCCATTGACACCCCCCCGTGTGATCCTCAGATGGATGGGACGCGGCTTGAGGCTCCAGCACGGAGCACACGACAGAGATAAGAAGAGGACATGGCCATCAATCCAAACCTGAAAGCGCTGTGGCGGGTCAGCAGTCCCTACACTGCCCCGGTCACCCTCCGGGCAACGGACTGGATCACCGCGCTTGGCTCCGCCCTGCACCAGCTCGGTCGGGCGGACCGCATCGATAGCATGGCCTGTGAGCGCCTCTCCAATGGCGATCTCATCATCAATGACCTCACCCACGAGTGCCGCTACATCGTCCAGCAGCTCGCCGGTGCCCGGGATCTTCCCGAGCTCGGTGCGGTTGCCGCAGTCCAGTCCGCCCACGCGGGGGTGTCTGCCCATCCATCCCCGGTCGAGTCCGCCAATGAAGTCCTCGCGATGGACGATGCCTCGGAGCAGATCGACCCCTACAGCGGCTGGAGCATGTCCCTGGAGATCGATCAGGACGACCTCCTCTCCGAAGAGCAGCCGCTCATCGAGCGCTACAACCCGGCGAACCTCAGACAAGACGACGCCCCGGAGCGTGAGGAAGCGTTCGCCTTTAAGGATGAGCCTCCCGCAGAATACTCGACCTTCAAGACTGCTCCCATTGCGGTGCTCGCGGCTCCTGTGCGTGTAAATCTCGCACCGGTTCCCGTAGATCCCGATGCAGTACCGGAATTCGAGGACATCTTCTCTTTTGACGAGACGGAGCTTGATGAGCCGCAGGATGAGATCACCCTCATCGAGACCGCTCCGAGGCGTGGACTGGCCGAAGCGCTCAAGCAGATCCGGGAGCGCCGGGGCTCTACCCCATGAGCTGCTTCCAGGCCTGAAGATCCGGGATGCGCAGGTAGTGGTTGTGCTTGCGGACGTGCTGCATCGGCGCGGAGGCACCGCCATAGGCGTGTCCGGGGTAGAGCACGGTGTCCTCGGGCAGGCTGGAGAGACGCTGGGTGAGGGTGCGGTACATCTCCTCGGAGTCACCGCCGGGCAGGTCGACCCGCCCGCAGCCCTGGAGGAACAGGGTGTCGCCGGCGATGATGGAGTTCTTGAGCCGGAAGCACAGGGATCCAGGGGTGTGCCCCGGGGTGTGCAGCAGGTCGATCTCGATGCCGCCGATCTTGACCTTGTCCCCGGAGTCGTGGGTGACGAGGTCGGTGGCGGACAGGCCGGTCACCTTGCGGATTCCCTCAGCCTCCAGGCGGTGGCAGTGGACCTTGCAGGGGGAGCGGGCGATCAGCCGCGCGGCACCCTCGACGGTGAAGCCGAACATGGTGCCGCCGACATGGTCGGGGTGGTAGTGGGTCGCCAGCGCGCCGGTGATCTTCATCCCGTCGGCCTCCGCGAGGTCCACGAGTTCGTCCACCGCCCAGGCGGGATCGACCACCATGCACTCATGGGTGTCCTCGTCGCCGATCAGGTAGACGAAGTTCTGCATCTGGGATGCGACGGGGTTGTCGGTGCCGAAGTCGCGTCCGGCGAGGAGCTGTCGGAAGTAGAGACGTGCCATAGGGCATGGCTATCCTGTCTGTTAGACTCCTGAAGTTGATCGTCCCGACGGCTTCGGGCAATCCTGCGGTCGGGTCCTCCACACAGGCAACGACGTGCTCCCATTTCTCCTCTCTGCTCTGGCTTCCGCTGAGTCTCTGCCCGGGATCAACCTTCCCTTCCGGGTCACTGCCAACGACGAGTGGGTCCTGTCGGAGTCGCTTCCGGAGGAGTTCTCCCTGCGCGGAGTGGAGCCGGGGTGGGTGCTGGTGCAGGTCGACGGTCGGGACTTCACCACCGGCGGCGATGCCCGACGCCACATCGCCTCGGGCTCCGCGCGTGATGTCCAGCTTCGGTTTCACATCCCCCCACCAGATACCGCGTCGACGCCCGAAGAGGTCATCCTCCTGGTGCGCCGGGTGTCAATGGTCTCCGTCTCTGAGCTGGGCCTGCTGCCCTGGCCGGAGGGCTTCACGCCTCGCGACTGGACCTGGGGTGAGACCTGGGGCGGCCTGCCGACGCTGACGGACACCAGCGGGGGGAGCTGGGTGCTCGACATTGCCACTGGCGCCCAGACGCCGTTCACTGGCGATCGGTTCGGGGAGCGGGTCATCCCGGAGGTCTGGTGGACCCTGTCAAACCGACAGTGGGTGATGGTCAGCGACGAAGGCGTGCAGGGCGGAGATGCCGCGTACATCAAGGAGCTGCTGCCGGGTGCCGTCCGGGTGGAGGGCTTCCAGGGACAGCTCGGGGATCACCTCATCGTGCCGAGCAGCGAGGGCCTCCAGATCCTGTCGGTGACCTGGCCATGGGGGACGCCGAACCTGCCGGGCTGCGCGCCGTCGATCCCGGAGACCTGCCTCACAGCAGGGCGCACGGTCCAGTCAGACCTCGGCAACCTGCCCGGCGGCAGCGCCGAGGCGCTTCGGCTGCTGTCAGTGGCCTGCGAGGGTGGGGTCCACCGCGGCTGCTACGACGCGGTGGCCTTGGAGTCTCCCGAGCTGGCGGCTCGGGCGAACGCCTGTGTGGAGGGCGATGTCTCTGCCTGCCATGAGACGGCCCGCGCCCGACTGAAGGTCGAGCCGGAGATCCCCGGCCCGTTGGCCATGGGACTGCTGGAGTTCTCCTGTGAGATGGACTCCGCGGGCTCCCTCGGCGAGCGGCTGCGTCGGCTGGAGGACGCCGGGGAGGGCTGCATGATGCTCTCCGCCGCCTTCGACCGGCGCAACAACAACGCCCGGGCGCTGCTGAGCCTCGATCAGGCCTGCGTGCTGGGGCGAGCGGACGCCTGCACCGAGTCCGAGCGCCGCCGCCATGAGGCGTTCGCCATGCGCACCGTCGATGAGTGCGAGAGCATCGGTGTCCCGGTGGCATCGAGCTGCGTGGAGCTGGGGGTGATCCTCCAGGGGGAGAGCGTCGCAGCGACCGGGCTGGATGCCTTCTCGGCGTTTCTGAGGGGCTGCACCCTGGGCGCAGAGGATGGCTGCATCCTCCTGGGCGACTACGTGGATCGCTGGGGCATCGAGAACGAGCGGGTCGTGCAGGCTGAGCAGGACCTGATGGGAGCCTGTGACACCGAGCAGCGGGCCTGTGTGGGGGCCGCCCACCTCCTGGTCCGCCATGAGCCGCGATCGGAGGCCTACGCCGACGCCCTGACCATGTTCACCTCCGCCTGTGAGGCCGGTCTGCCCGGTGCCTGCGTGGCCGGTGCCCGCCAGCGTCGCATCGGCAAGGCCCGTCGGGTCGAGGCGCCCACCCAGCTGGAGATGTGGGAGCAGGCTTGTACGCTGCACAGCGCACCGGGCTGCTCGGGGCTGGGCGAGGTGCTGGCCCGCAACAAGTCGACCTGGCCCGACGCCTTCTCCGCCTGGGGGCAGGCCTGCAACACCGGCGATGCCCACGCCTGCACGGAGCTGGGTCTGCTGGTGGAGAACCGCCACAAGGAGCCCTGGCCCGACGAGCAGCCGGTCAACGACTACCTCACCCAGGGCTGCGAGAACGGCGACGCCGAGGGCTGCTACTGGCTGGCTGAGGAGGGCCTGGTCCGCCGAGAGGAGCCCGCCGAGTCCACCTACATGCTCCTCGAGCGCTCCTGTGAGGGCGACTTCGGACAAGGCTGCGCAGACCTCGCCGATGTCCACCTCCGCCGGGCGACCAGCTTCGACGACGAGATCGCAGCGAACCACCTCGTGACCGCCTGCGACAACGGTCACTTCGAGAGCTGCCGGATCCTCGGCAACATGTACCTGCGCGGCAAGGGTGTGGAGCGGGATCGGCAGAAGGCCAAGGAGCTGTCCGAGCAGTTCCAGTTCAACGCCACCCGCCGCCACGTCCGACTCGGTGTGCAGGTCGGCTTCCCCTATGGCATCGCCGGGGCTGCGGAGGTCGTCCTGCCCATTCCGGTCGGCCCGGCGCTCTCCTTTGCTGGCTCCGGCACCTACGTGCCCTACCTCGGAAACGCCATGATGGGCCTCGATGGCCTGGATGTGCCCTCGGAGAACTACCCGGCGCTGTACTACGACGGCGTGGTCCGGCTCTACCCCAACACCAAGGCCCGCGGGATCTACGGCGGCATGGGCTGGCACAACATCCAGGGCGACATCGCTGGCGAGCTGGTGCGAAAGGGCGCCTCGGGGCGGTTTGGGATCTACACCGAGAACAAGAGCGTCTTCACCCGGGTGGAGATGGGCATCGGGTACTACGGCCCGGTCGAGCTGAGCAACTTCGACGAAGACAAGGACGGCACCTTCCCCCTCGTCCAGCCCACGTTCGGATTCACGGTCGGTGCAGCGCTGTTCTGATCCGCTACCGTGTCGACATGAACGCCCAGAAAGTCCGCCAGCTCATCGCTCGCCTCAAGCAGCTCCTCCACAGCCCAGACGCCAGCATTCGGTCGCAGGGGCTTGACCTGCTGCGGTCGCTGGAGGAGCCAAAGCTGTTCACCCGGCTGCTCTCCCGGTGCGCGATCAAGCCGGACGGCACGATCCAGGCCGGGGGATTCTTCCGGGGCAAGACGGGCACCCAGGAGGCGCTCAACGTCGCCATGCTCTACTGCGCGGCCGCTGCCCCCGCCGAGTCGAAGATCGACGACAGTCTGCGCGCCCCGCCGCTGGTCGACCTCAGCGGACATCACCTCAAGGTGCTGCCGGACCTCTCGGCGTGGACGGGGCTGGGCGGGCTGAAGCTGTGGAACACCGGGCTGAAGTCGCTGCCGGAGTGGCTGGTGACGATGGAGAGCCTGCGCACCCTGGACCTCAGCTTCAATGCAAAGCTGGGGCTGCCAGAGATCCTCACCCGGCTGCCGGCGCTGGAGTCGCTGACCTTCTACAGCCTGGAGAGCCCGGAGCTTCCCGAGGTCCTGCGGTACATCCCCCGTCTCCGAGAGCTGCGCCTGGGCTGGAGCTTCGGGCATGCCCTCAAGGCAATCCCAGCCTGGATCGGGGACCTCAGCAGCCTGGAGGTGCTGGGCCTCACTGACACCCGTGCCCCGGCGCTGCCGCCCGAGATCGGCAGGCTGAGTCGACTCAAGTCCCTGATCCTTGGCCGCCTCGAAGCCGAGACGCTGCCGCCAGAGCTTGGTGAGCTGGCGTCGCTGGAGTCGCTGAGCCTGACCACGATGCCGCTGAAGACGCTGCCGGACAGCATCGGTAGGCTCTCTGCCCTCAAGCACCTCTCCACCCAGGGTTGTCCCCTGACGACGCTTCCAGGCAGCCTGTTTACGCTGGGTGCGCTGGAGTCGCTGGAGCTGTACAACACCGAGCTGGAGTGGCTCCCGGCGGAGATCGGCCAGCTCACCACCCTGCGCAGCATCACCCTGTATGGCACCACGATCACTGCGCTGCCCGAAGAAATCGGCCAACTCAGCGCCCTGGAGTACCTCCGTCTCGACCTCCCACTTCAGGCACTTCCCGACAGCATCGGGCGACTGAGCGCGCTGAAGTCGCTGCTGTTGGGCTGCAAGCTGACGGCGCTGCCGGAGACGATTGGCGAGCTGGCGGTGCTGGAGAACCTCCGGGTCTCCGGTGGTCCGGCGACCTTCCCGTCGTCACTGGCCCGGCTCACTGCGCTGAGGTGGCTGAGCTTCAGCCGCAGCAACCTGACGATCTTCCCCCCGGAGGTCTGCGCCCTGACCGGTCTGGAGGGACTCAGCCTCACCCACAACGCGATCACCGGGGTTCCGGCGGAGATCGGTCGGCTGACGGCGCTGACGAAGCTGGAGCTTCAGCACAACCGGATCGCCGTGCTGCCTGAGGAGATCGGTCTGCTCACCGCGCTGACGGAGCTGCACCTCGACGTGAACGAGCTGACTGACCTGCCTGATTCCCTGGGTGCGTTGTTGGCGCTGGAGAAGCTCGACCTGGCCGACAACCGGTTTAAGGGGGTGAAGGGTCTGAACGCCTGGATTAAGGCCGCGTTGCCCGAAGCGAAGCATCCTCGGAAGCATAAGAACATTGCCTCGGTTCGGCGTTGAGGGAGACCCGCCAGTGAGCTTCGGCTGTGGGCGGGCGAGCTGACGATTGGGTGTGGAGGCGGGCGGAGCCGGTCGGAGCCTCGGGCGGCTGCCTGGTGTACCTGCCTGAAGTTCGACAAGTGCCGGTCGTAGACGGGCTGATTGTCGATTCGGGGAGCGGCACGGGGACGGGGTGAGTCCTACGAAGCCGGTCAGGTGGCTGCCTTCTCTTTCACTGGCCATGAAGTTCGACAAGTGCCGGTCGCAGACGGGCTGATTGTCGATTCGGGGAGCGGCACGGGGACGGGCGGAGGCATCCGGAGCCGGTCAGGTGGCTGCCTTCCCCCCTAATTTTGTTGATTGTATTGTTTTGGATCGCCTGATCTGGAGTCTCAGTTCGCCCGGGCGCGCGCAAGGGGAGACCGGAGTGGGCCGTGTCGGAGGGGCCGAACGCCAGATTCTCTGGCGGCCCCGGAGGCAGCAAGCGACCCGAGGCTGGGGACGTGGGCAGTCGCACAAGAATGGACGCCGACAGGGAGTGCAGCGCGGACCGCGGAGGGGACCCGTGGCGATCAGCGCCCAAGGACGGAGACGGGGTTGGAATCACCGCCGTACTTCAAGGATTCGCTCATCTCTGCTTTCGATAGTGCCGACCTGTCCTGCTCGCCCTTCGGTCTTCTCAGCCAGGGGCGCTCTCAGCCTCGTGGCTTTCGATTCCGAAGGGTCCTCCCTCACCCATGCGCTGAGGTTCGCTATCCTCCGCGCCATTCTTTTTCTGGCCACTCCGCCCCAACGCTGGCCTGTCGGACCGCTAATGGCGCTTCGCTCAAGGGGGCTGCACTCTTTGCGTCTCGCACGCTCGCCTTCAGTCGCCGCTCCCCTGCGACCCCCACCCGGACACCAAGGGCGAATCCCCGCCCTGCGGCCACCCACCGCATGCACAGAGGACCGTCCGGTGCCTTAGCGAGCGCCGCGTGGTTTCCAGAACTGCCACCACTTCGGCGGTGGCAAAGCCTCTACCACCGGTGGAGCTTCCAGGAGACTCACCGAGATCTCCTCACCATCCACCGTCACCAACCACAGCCCGCCTCCCGCAGCCACATACGCCGCAGCAAGGTCCGAGAAGCTCCCCCGCAGCAACGCGATCAGCGCATCATCGGGCTCAGCAGTGGCAATCCGATCCAGATCGCCTCGGTGGTAGCCAGTGGGAATGACCAGCTCGGCATCCTGACGCACAACCAACCACGCCGACTGAATCCCGGCCGTGGAAGCAACCTGGATGAGGTGCAGTCCGCTGCGCACCGCGATGGACGCGCCGAGGGCGAGGTGGCCGTCGAGCCAGGGGCCGCTGGTGGTGCCCGGCGGAGTCAGGGAGATGCGGTGGGCGATCTCGCTGCCCTGGGCGGCGATCAGCAGCGCCTCGCCCTCGGCGGGGAAGGAGTCGTCCCAGGTGAGGTCTGGGTCGAAAGCGAGGGCGGAGTTCACCTCGTCGAGAGCCTCGTCTGTCTGGCCCGCTTTCGCCAGCAGCGCCCCCCGAAGCAGGAAGAGGCGGGCGAGGGGAGCGGGCTCAGCGAGCACGGTGAGGCAGCTCATCCAGGCCACCGCGAGGTCGAGGTGATCCATGGCGAGCAGTGTGTTGTGCAGCCGCCAGGCCCCCTCGGCGCGGACCAGCTCGGTGCGCAGCGCGGTCATCTCGACCGGCTCGCTCGCACAGTGACGCAGCACCGCAGCCCCCAGCGTGGTCGGCGGTCCGCTGAGGAGGTCCCGGAAGGCGACGAGGTCGAGCTGATCGGCGGGCAGTCCGGTGCGCCCAGCGACCTGATCACGGACCGTGACGGGGGTGACATCGTCATAGATGACCGGGGTGCCGGCAAATGCGGCGGGCAGAAGCCAGATCACAGGGTCACTTCACGCAGGCGGAGTTCGTGTCGAAGTTGTAGCAGATGTCGATCGTGCGGCCGGCGCGGACATCGACCGGGAGCCGGGTGACCTCGCCTGACGTGCTCTGGATCTCCAGGTTGTGCCGACCCACTGACAGGGCATAGCCACCGGAGCCGCCCGACAGCGACTCGCCGCCCTCGCGCACGCTGGCCCCGCTGGGGATCGTGCGGATGACCACGGTGCCGGTGGTGGGCTGCGGGCCGTCGAAGGCCGGGGCGGTGTTGGGAGTGGCATCCGTCGGGGTCGTGGGGGAGCCCGGGAGGACCGAGATGATGCGCGGACCCGAGCTGCTCCCGGCGGGCGGAGTGGACTCTGGCGGCGGGTTGGTCGAAGCACTCGTCGGGTTCGTCGGGTTCGTCGAAGGACGGACCGTCGGGATGGTCGGGGGTGGGGTCTGCACGACCTCTGGCACAGTCGGCGGGAGCCCGGGCGTGGTGATCGGCGTCGTCGGGGGCGTGATCGTCAGGGGTGGATCGGTGACCACCGGCTGCGGTAGCAGGATCCGGGGGAGGATCAGCAGGGCGAGCAGGCCGAGCAGACCGACCGTGGCGACCGCAGCAACCAGCCCGGCGAGGGTGGCCTGGAGCACCGAGCGGCTGGCGGGTAGAGGCGCGAGGGGCGGGGCGATGGTCGGGTTGATCCGATCGCTGGCGGCGAGGGCTTCGCTGGGGATGCGGGTGAGATCGAGGTCATCGGGGTGGGGGATGACCGTCTCGCCCATGCCACCGCGCTGCGGGAGCCGCCCGCCAGCCTCGGTGTAGTAGGAGGAGAGGACCTCGTCGAGGGTGGGCCCCTCAGGACGCGGGGTGGGGGTGAGCTGGACCACCGGCTCGTCGCCCATGGAGCCATGGATCTGCTCCAGCGCGGTGATCATCTCCTCACAGCTCTGGTAGCGATCGTCGGGCTCGAACCGAGTGGACTTCTGGATGATCGCGGCGAGGGACGGGGGGATGGTGGAGAAGGCGGCGGCGTGGGTCTCGCGGTTGTGCAGCGAGTCCGGGTTGCGCCCGGTCATGAGGTAGAACAGGCTGCCACCGAGGGCGTAGATGTCGGCGCGCGCGTCGGTGTCCCGGGCGTTGACCCGCTGCTCGGGCGGCATGAACGACCAGGTGCCGATGGACATTCCCGTCTGGGTCAGCTGCTCTCGGCTCTGGATCTGCGCGATGCCGAAGTCCGCCAGCTTGAGCACGCCATGACGATCCTCCAGCATGTTGCCGGGCTTGATGTCCCGGTGGATCACTCCGGCGGCGTGGGCCACGCTGAGGGCCGTGCCGATGGTGATGCCGACTTGGACCGTCTCTCGGGGAGACAGCGGCCGCTCAGTCATCACCCGATCCGCGAGGCTGCCGCCGTCCGCCAGCTCCATCACCAGGAAGATGCTGTCGGTCTCCTCGTCCTCCACGACGTCGTGGACCATGAGGATGTTGGGGTGCCGCAGATCGGCCTGGGCGAAGGCCTCGTTGAGGAACCGCTTGCGGATCTCGGCGGACTTTGCGTAGGGACGGCGCAGCAGCTTGATGGCGCGCTGCACCCCGAGCCGGGTGTCCTGGGCGAGGAAGACCAACGACATGCCACCAGCACCGAGCACCCGCTCGATTCGGTAGCGTTCATTGCTCAGGGTGTGGGGGGTCTGACTCACGTCTGCAACAGTATCGCGGGGCCGGGAGGAACTACAGGCGACAAACGCACCAGGAGGGCGATTCGCATCCTCGCCGCTCAGTCGAGGCCGAGGGTCAAGGTGGTCTTCTTCCCGCGTCGAACGACCTCGAACGTCAAGTCAGTCTCGGACTTGAGGTCGCTGTACGTCTCCATCGAACTTGCCGTTGAGGTCAGGGGGAGTCCGTTGACGCTGTGGATGATGTCGCCATTCTTGAAGCCGCAGGACTCGACCACCGAGCCGCGTCGGACTGCGGAGAGTCGGTAGCCGTCGATGCTGCCGCTGGCGTCCTTGTGGGGGATAATGCGGATGGTCTTGGAGAGCGTCTCGGGGCTGAGCTGATCGGCGGGGATCCGAAAGACGCCGTCGTCTCCGGCCTGGCAGCTCCCGGCCACTGGCTCGATGGCAGCAGCGGCAGCAGCGGCGTTGAGGTCTGCTGGAGAGAGATCGTTCCGGGCGACCCCCTCCAGCACGATCACCGCCTGCTTTAGTCGTGCAAGCTCCTGCATCAGCTCCCGCTGGTTGGCCTGCAGGGAGCTCACCTGCTGAGACAGGGCCACATTCTCCGCCTCCAGCGCAGTGAAGCGCTCATCAACATTGGAGGAGGGCAGACAGGCAAGAGAGAGGAGCAGAAGCATGGGCGAACTGTAGCAGCGTCTCGACGGGATGCTATCGGAATCCAACGTGCCGGGCCGATCTGCGGGTACGGTAGCCCGCACTCATGAGGAGCCGTCATGTCTCACGCTGCCTGCCTGATCATCGCGCTGACCCTGCTCGCCGGCTGCGGCGACAAAGAGGATGACACCGCCCAGGACGACACATCCTCACAGACCGAGCCCGATGCGGTGTGTGAGGCGGCCGGATCCGCTCGGGCGGTCGCTCGCATTGAGGTGGTCGATCAAGGGCTCGGGGTCGAGGCGGTCAACACCACGATCACCGGGTGCAGCGATGAGTCGGTCCAGGTCTACCAGACGTGCTGCGGGACCCGGGAGCGGCAGGTCGAGTGGTTTGACAAGAGCCAGGGCAGCTGGATCGCCTACACCATCGAAGATGACTGCGACTGTGTCGGGCTGACCGACGAGACGCTCGCCCCATGGGGTGCGGTGACGTTCAGCACGAGCGTCTCCGGCGGCCCCGAGCTCTGCAAGATCGGCGGCGCGGACTTCCGGGTGACCTATGCCGTCGGTCCCGAGGACTGCGCGGACGACAGCTGCTTCGAGGAGATCGTGTCGGACGAATTCCTGCTGTACTGCGAGGGCTGAGCGCCGAGGAGAGGCTACGGCACCAGCGCCCGGACACCGAACAGGTTGCCGGGGCTGATCTGGAACTCGCCGCTGCCGATCGAGACCCGTCGGTAGCCCAGCCCCTCCGAGGAGCCCTGGGCAGACCAGAACACCAGCCCGCGAACGGTGCCGTCCCGGTAGCGGGTGTGGTCGATGAAGACCGCGCTGTGGCCGTTGCCGTTGTTGCGCCAGAACTGAATGAAGTCTCCCGGCTGCAGGTCTGCCAGCTCCGCCACCTCCAGGCCCAGTCCCCGGCTGACCAGGGCCTGGACCGGACCGGTCTGGACCTCAGCGGTGCTGTCCACAACGCTGCCCTCCTCTCGGATGTACCAGGACTCCTTGAGCGCCAGCACCTCCGCTCCAGTCGGCCCGCCCTCCGGTATCGCCTGAGACAGCGCCTGGATGTAGACCTCGAACGTGATCCCCGAGCAGTGCACTGACTGTGCCGCGTCGGGCAGTCCGAGGGTGGTGCCCTGCCAGGTGAGGGGCTGGCTGACCCCGTCGGTGTCCACGCCGCGCACCCAGCCGTAGGGGTAGCGCCCGTCGAGGGGATAGCTGCCGATGAGACGGAGGATCGCGTCGTTGAGGGGACGATGATCGGCGGCATCCACCGCACCCCCCAGCAGCATCAGCAGGAGGCAGAGCAGGAGTCGGCGGATCATGGGTGTCGCTCCAGCCAGCGCCGGGTCCGCTTCACCGACAGCGGGCCGCCGTGTCCAGGCAGGACCTCAACGGCTCCAGCATCCAGCAGCTCGGTGAGGCTGGCGTGGGCGGTGTCGATGCTCTCGTGGAAGAAGTGCAGGGTCGGGCGCTTGCGGCAGATGAACCGGCCCCGGATGAGGTCGCCGACGAAGATCCGCCCGTCATCGAGGACCACCGCTGCGGAGCCGCCAGAGTGCCCGCCGACGATCTCGACCCGTCCGGCGATCCCATACGCCGACAGATCGAGGACGTCTTCGAGGAGCACGTCAGGGGTGAATGCGGGGAAGTTCGGATCGAGGGTGGGCTGGAGGATGCGCCCGCGCAAGCCCGTCGGGATCGGCTCGCCGTGGTCTCCGGCTTCGGTCATCGCAGCATCTGCCGCACCGACCGCCACCGGGATCCCGGCAGCCTGGAAGATCGCAGCACTGCCGGCGTGATCGGAGTGGCCGTGGGTGAGCACGAGCAGCCGCACATTCGATGCGCTGAGGCCCTGCTTCTCCAGGGACTTGAGGATCCACTCGGCCCGGTCGGGGTAGTGCGCATCGACCAGGACAACACCTTCATCGCCGACGATGGCGTAGACATTGGTGAACTGCCGGGAGAGGCGGTGCACCGTCGGCGCGGCATCTGCGTGCAGCAGGGTCAGCAGGAGGGTGAGCATGGCCCCCTGTGTATCCCGGATCTTTTTTCGACGAGGCTGGCGTGGTTCTTCGAGCGTCTCGTGATGAGGGGTGAGCACGCCATCAGGAGCCCACCATGTCCCCAAGCCCTTCCGCCACCCTGCACATCCTCACCGACTCCGTCGCCGCACTGGCTGCGCTCCCCGAGGGGGCTGAGGCGTGGTGCTGGATGACTGACATCGGACCGGGAGGGCGGGCTGCGCTGGTCGTCGTTCCCCGTGATGTGGATCCAGGTGGCGCAGCGCTTCGAGAGCAGGTCGGCCTGTGCATCGGCTACAGCCGGGAGCTGGGCTCGGTCAGCGCTGGCATCATCCGCCGGATGGGCGACCGTCATGTCCTCATCAGCCAGCAGGACCCCGAGGTCAGCCTCCGCATCCACGCCGCCCTGTGCGCTGGCCCGCTCACCGGGGCGCTTCCTGCGCTGACCGTCGTGGAGATGCGCGGCTCGGCGCTGGTCCGCAGTGCATCGGGCGCCAACCTCTCCGCGCAGGTCCAGCAGCTTGAGGCTGGTCGCGGGGTGTTCTACCTGCTGTTCGGCAAGGGAATGGAGACCCCCCGCCTGCTGCTGGCCTCCGACGAGGGTGCCCTGAAGCCTCTGGTGGTGGCCGAGAAGGCACGGCTGACGGGCAAGAGCCGCGGTGTCCGTGGACGCTTCCGCCGCTCGAAGAAGGGCAGCGTCGAGTTCCGCGCCAGCCGCACCACCGAGAACGTCCTGCCGAGCATCATCGCCTGGACCGCCGCCAACCAGGGCCGCTGGTCCGATCTCAGGTCCCTGCACGACGCCCGGCTGTCGCTGGTCGACGACGACGGCCAGATCATCGCCCGCCACCACGACGAGGCGGCCTGGAAGGCGATCGCCTGAAGACCCTCAGACATCTACCCCTCAGACATCTACCGGAGAGAACACCATGAAGACCCGCATTCAGACACTCAAAGACGCGAAGAAGGCCATCTCCAAGGTCATTAAGACCCAGGAGGAGGGTCTGTTTTACCTGACCATGGAGCTTGAGGAGGAGTGGCTGATCGCCGTCCCCCCTGGAAAGCTGATCACCGCTGGCTTCGCCGGGGTGCCGCCTGATGTCACCAACGTCAGCAAGTACTCCTGCGGAACCATCCGGATGGACGGGAAGCGGCTGGTCTTTGAGGTGGGTGCCGCTGGCTCGAAGAAGCCGAAGATCAAGAACCCGAAGTCGGTCCGAAGGTGCCTCATCGCCATGAAGGGGGAGGCTGGGATGACCTTTCTGGGCAAGGCCCAGGTCGTCGGCAAGGGGCGAATCACCAAGAAGCAGGAGCTGGGCGACGGTGTGCTGACCGGTGTGCAGCAGGGTGAGATGGTGGCGAGCGGTGAGGACTTGTCTCCTGAGGAGATGATCGGGCTGCTCATCGACGACGACGATGGGATGACCATGGATGAGGCCTCTCTCCTCATCAAGGATCGGTTCTCGATCCAGAAGACGCTCGACGAGATGGTCCTGATGGATCTGGGCTCGTTCAAGCCGGGAAGCCTGCTGCGGGATGACCGTCGCGAGGCGCTCGGACTTCAGCGAGAGCGGGTGGATATCGAAAATCAGAGGAAGCGTGAGAAGCAGGTCAAGGGGAGCAAAAAGATCCTGCAGAGCAACATGGACAGCGAGATCCCGGTTCGGCAGATCCTCGCGATCGGGAGCATCGGTGAGCTGCTGATCAGCCCAGAGGGACAGCAGCAGCTGGAAACGCTCGGCATGAGCGAGAGCCAGCTCACCTTTGCGGTCAACAACGTCCCCGATGAAGAGGTCGACAGCATCACCCCGGCGATCAAGCGCATGCTGGTCAAGAAGCTCAAGGCCGGCCAGAGCCTCGATGAGATTGTCTCGACGATGGCCCAGCAGAGCATTCTGATTAAGGGGCTATTCACCGAGGATATGGTCGACGGGAAGGTTCCGAAGCGAACGGAGCGGATCTCGGTGGGTGACATGATGGACCGTAGGCTGCTGAGCTCCGAGGATCCGCCGCTGGACACCAAGCGCTTCCAGATTCACCTTGAGCACGAATTCAGCGGGGAGAGCATGGCGCTCTGCGATGAGGGTTTCCGCCTCGCAATGAAGGAGGGGCCGCTGACCCGGAAGGACTACGCCGCGATGGTGAGTCGGTTCATCAAGAGCCAGTCGACGCGTGAGGTCAACATCCCCTCCGCACAGCGCAACAACATCATGGCGCTCTTCCCCAATGACTACCTGAGCCGGTGCTCCACGGAGCAGCTGACACCGCAGGATCTGCTTGATGACAAGGAGAATCTGGAGGCTATCGCCGAGGCGTTCCGGGTGGTTCTAAAGGAGATGCACACCCTGATGAGCGACAGCGCCTCCCGATACGTGAAGAAGAAGGGCCAGGAGAAGGCGGACCTCAAGCTCCAGGAGCGAGCCCTCTTTGAGTTCTTCCGGGACAAGTACACCAAGAAGCAGAAGAAGAACCCCGGGAAGTACAACATCCGGAACAAGAAGTACGCGAAGTACATCGACGAACACGACACCCGGGTGGTCTTCCCCGATCTGTCGGAGGCCCATCGCGTCGCCACCCCGCTCATTCTGAAGCGGAACCTCCAGGCGATGGGCGAGCTCCCTAAAGACTGACCAGCACCACCGCCTGACTCCGCCATGGCAGCGTGCGCCCGACCGCGGCGGACAGGGCGGCGGCCACTGCAGCTCGATCCGCCTCCGACAGGTGCTCCGACAGCCGGCTGGCGTAGCTGTCGGGGCGGTCAGAAACCCACCGGGCCACGGTGTGTCTGGTGATGTGGAGGCTGTGGGTGGTGGTGACCGGGGTGGATGTCACGGACAGGCCGGCGTCAGTGAGCAGCGCCGCGAGGCCCTCCGCAGTCCAGCGGGTCAGCGGATCGGCCGCATCGCTGTAGATGGCGGCCTCCGCCGCCGCCCAGCCCGGCGGACCATCGAGCAGATCGGAGAGCCGCTGGGTGTGGCGAGGCAGGGTCTCCAGCAGCACCATCGAACCCCCCGGGCGAAGCAGCGCGATGAGATCGGCGAGGAGCGCGGCGGGGTCTGGCGCGGTGCTCAGGGCGTCTCGGCCGAGGATGCGGTCGAACCGAACCGCGCCGACCTCCGAGAGCGTCCCGATGACCGTGGGCCGGGTCAGCTCGGGGAGCTGGCTGGCGAGGGCGGACAGGGCGGCGGCGGCATCAGGGCGGTCACACCACGACCACACCCCGCCCTCCGGGGCCTGCCGGACCGCCTCGAAGGTCAGCAGCCCGGTGGAGGCGTTGACGTCGAGGACGAGGTGGTGCCGCTGGAGGTCGGTGGCGGCAAACACGGCCTCCCGGTGGGCGGCGAGGCGGGCGGACAGGCGGCTGGCAGTGCGCTGCAGCCACCGCTCCAGGCGCGGATCCGCGGGGCCGGTGGTCAGCTTCTCGACCGCCGCCCGGCCCCCGCCCTCGATCATCGCCGAGAGCTGGGCCTCCCGGTGCCGTGCGATGCGCGGACCGACGGCGCCCTCCCAGCCCTGGTCGGAGGGCTGCCAGAACACCCGCCCCCTCAGCTCGTCGGGCAGGTACTGCTGGGCAGCCCAGTGATCCCGGTAGCTGTGGGGGTAGAGGTAGCCCTCACCGTGGCCCAGAGCCTCCCGATCCCGGGCCGGATCCTTGAGGTGGACCGGCACATCGTCGGCCCGCTCGTCGCTGACTGACTTGAGGGCGTCGAAGAAGGCGAGGGTGGAGTTCGACTTGTCAGTGGCCGCCAGGTAGAGCGTCGCCTGGGCCAGCGGGAAGCGACCCTCGGGCATGCCGATGCGGTCAAACGCCGCAGCACAGGACATCACCACGGTCACCGCGTTGGGATCGGCCAGCCCGATGTCCTCAGAGGCGAGGATGATGAGCCGGCGGAAGATGAACCGGGGATCCTCTCCGGCGTAGACCATCCGAGCCAGCCAGTACAGTGCGGCGTCTGGATCCCCGCCGCGCACGCTCTTGATGAACGCGCTGATGGTGTCGAAGTGAGCGTCTCCCTCCCGGTCGTAGAGCACCGCCCGCTGCTGGATGCTCTCTTCTGCGACCGCCAGGGTGATGATCACCCGGCCCTCAGCGTCGGGCTCGGTGGTCTCCGCAGCCAGCTCCAGGGCGTTGAGTGCGGCGCGGGCATCCCCGCTGGCGACGTCGACGAGGTGCTCAGCGGCTTCGGGGGTCAGGTGGATGTCCAGCGTCCCGTAGCCCCGCTCTGGATCCGCAATCGCCGCTGCCAGCACCGCCCGGAGGTTGTCGGGGGTCAGCGGGCGAAGCTGGAAGACCCGGCTGCGGCTGACCAGCGCCTTGTTGACCTCGAAGTACGGGTTCTCAGTGGTCGCCCCGATGAGGATGACCGTGCCGTTCTCCACCCACGGCAGCAGGGCGTCCTGCTGGGCCTTGTTGAACCGGTGGACCTCGTCGACAAACAGGATGGTGCGTCGGCCATGGCTCTGCCGCAGTCCACGGGCTGCCGTCACCGCCTCTCGCAGGTCCTTGACCCCGGCGAGCACCGCATTGAGCGCGGTGAAGTGCGCCCGGGTCCGACCGGCGATGACCTGCGCGAGGGTGGTCTTGCCGGTGCCGGGGGGACCGTAGAACAGCAGCGAGCTGATGCGGTCGGCCTCGATGGCCCGCCGAAGGAGGCGCCCGGGGCCGAGGATGTGGTCCTGTCCGATGTACTCGTCGAGCGTGCGCGGTCGCATCCGGGCGGCGAGAGGCTGGGGCGGCTGAGGGACGGGGAGGTGGGTCTGCATGGGGAGTCTCTATCGGTAGACTGATCGGACCATTGCCGCTGATTGGAGACAGATTTGTTGCGTAACAGCTCTGTTGCATGTCCCCTGTCGCAGACCGCCTGTCACACCTGTTCGCTGCCGACCCTACCCACCAGCATCCCCCTCTCGTGAGGTCTCTGGTATGCGTCTGCTGTTCCTCCCCCTGCTCTTGGGATGCAGTGAGATGTGTGGGTGTAGCAGCTTTTGCCTGGAGAATCAGGAGGCTGCCGATGTGTACTTCAGCGATGGGGAGTCCCCGGACATCGAGTGCACCCCGGTCAGCGTCGACTTCGGCGAGCTGAAGGTCATCGACAACGAGATCGCCAGCCAGGTCGTCACCTGCTTCAACTACGGACTCGGCGACCTCCAGGTCGAGGGCCTCGACCTCTCCGGTGATGCACAGGATGCCTACACCCTCTCCGCGATCTCCTCGACCCTGATTCAGGCCCACGGCTCCACGCAATTCCTGGTGACCTACACCCCCACCACCGACGCCACCGATGCCGCATCGGTCCTCATCAAGTCCAACGATCCCGACGAGCCCACCATCGAGATCCACCTCTCCGGCGACGGGATCGCGCCGGTGCTGGAGCTGTCGGCCTCCGTGCATGACTTCGGCGCCCTCCCCATCGGCTGCGTCGTGGAGCAGGAGATCGAGCTTCGCAGCGTCGGTCGCGACACGCTCATTGTTGAGTCGCTCTCCCTGTCTGACCTCGGCGACTTCACCCTCTCCGCCGAGCCGCTGCCCTGGAGCCTCGCGCCAGACGAGGCCATCACAGTGACGGTGGAGTACCAGCCCACCGCGGAGGGTGACGCGGAGACGATCCTCACCGTGCTCTCCAACGATCCCGGCTGGCCTGCCGAGCTGAGGCTGCTCGGCAGCGGACTGGCTGGCGGGGAGCGGACCGACACCTTCACCTACAGCGACAAGCCGGTCGATGTGCTCATCGCGATGGACGTCTCCTGCTCAATGCAGGAGGAGAACGAGGCCATCACCGCCAGCTTCGATGCATTCACCGATGCCCTCGACACCCTCAGCGATGACTACCGGATCGGCCTGGTCATTCGGGATCATGGGGTGGTCTATGGGGACTACGACTACATCGATCAGGCGTCCTCTGGTGACGTCCTGGAGATCGTCGCGGAGATGATGTCGACCTCGGAGGGCGGCGTGACGGAGTCAGCGCTCACGATCCTGTCCGCAGCGGTCGAGGCCAACGACTGGCTTCGGGAGGACTCTCGGCTCAACCTCATCGGCATCTCCGATGAGCAGGAAGGCAGCGAGAACAGCTACAGTTACTACGTCTCGGAATTCCAGTCCCTCCGCGATGATCCAGGCGATGTGCTCATCCACGCCGTCGGCGGGGACTACCCCGGTGGCTGCGAAGAGGCCGCGCCCTACACCAACATGTACGAGGCCACCGTGGCGACCGGCGGCACCTTCCTCTCCGTCTGCACGACAGACTGGGACGACACCCTCGCCCGTCTCGGTGAGGCATGTGCAGAGGGCTTTGCGCAGCTCACCCTCTCGGCGCATCCGGTGGCCGACTCCATCACTGTCATCGTCGACGGTGTGCTGACCTCAGGCTGGAGCTACGAGTCCGCGGACAACGCCCTCAACTTTCCCGAGGGCGTTCTGGAAGCAGGTGCGAGCGTCGTGGTCTTTTACACAATCCAGGAAGACTGCGACTGAGCGTTTCTGGGGCTG